>NZ_JARHZJ010000100.1 GCF_029258205.1 Clostridium sp. | reverse complement strand
GCAGGTTATCGGTTCAAGTCCGATCATCAGCTCCATAAGTGGTGGAATTCCCGAGTGGCCAAAGGGGGCAGACTGTAAATCTGTTGTCGGACGACTTCGAAGGTTCGAATCCTTCTTCCACCACCAGAAAGAGACACTTTTAATGAGTGTCTCTTTATTAAAATGATATCTTAATAAAATAGAATAATTAGTATTTATATGCTCTTATCCAGAGAGGTGGAGGGAAAAAGGCCCTATGAAACCCGGCAACCAGTGAGAAGTCACTACGGTGCCAATTCCGGTAAAGAAATTCTTTACAAGATGAGAGAAGGTAAATTTAGTGTATAACTAAAATCTCTTCTTAAATCTTTAAAGGTTTGAGAAGAGATTTTTTAATTAACAAAAATATTTTAAAGGCGCGCATTAAAATAAAGTTTTGTTAATTAAAGTTTAAAGATATTATTTTGAATCGTTGGGAAGAGTGATTTAATTATTTATTAAAATAAACATGTTGGAATAAATAAAAATGAAAGGGGTGAATTGGCTATCTTATTAAGATAGTAAGATGGCATTATATACATGAAAAGATTATTTACATCAGAATCAGTTACTGAAGGGCATCCAGATAAAATATGCGACCAAATTTCAGATGCAGTTTTAGATGCTATATTTGAAAAAGATCCAAATGCAAGAGTTGCTTGTGAAACAGCTGTTACTACAGGATTAGTAATGGTAATGGGAGAAATAACAACTAATTGTTATGTTGATATTCCTAAAATAGCTAGAGAAACTATAAAGAATATAGGATATGATAGAGCTAAATATGGTTTCGACTGTGAAACTTGTTCAGTTATGACTACAATAGATGAGCAATCATCAGATATAGCTATGGGGGTTGATGAAGCTTTAGAATCAAGAGCTGGAGAAAAAATTGATATAGATGCAGTTGGAGCTGGAGACCAAGGAATGATGTTTGGTTTTGCTACTAATGAAACTGAAGAATTTATGCCAGCACCAATAGCTATGGCTCATAGATTATCAAGAAGATTAACAGAAGTAAGAAAGAACGGAACTTTATCTTACTTAAGACCAGACGGAAAAACACAAGTTACTGTTGAGTATGAAAATGATAAACCAGTTAGAATAGATGCAATAGTAATTTCAACACAACATGGTCCAGAAGTATCTCAAGAACAAATACAAGCAGATTTAATGGAACATGTTATAAAAGCTGTTATGCCAGCAGAGTTATTAGATGAAAATACTAAGTATTATATAAATCCAACAGGAAGATTTGTTATAGGTGGACCTCAAGGAGATGCTGGATTAACAGGAAGAAAGATAATAGTTGATACTTACGGTGGATATGGAAGACATGGTGGTGGTGCTTTCTCAGGAAAAGACCCAACTAAGGTTGATAGATCAGCTGCATACGCTGCTAGATGGGTAGCTAAAAACTTAGTTGCTGCAGGAGTTGCAGATAAATTAGAAGTTCAAGTTGCATATGCTATAGGTGTTGCTAAACCAGTATCAATTATAGTAGATACTTTTGGAACTGGAAAAATATCAGATGAAGATATAGTTGATATAATAAATAAGGTATTTGATTTAAGACCAGGAGCTATAATAAGAGATTTAGATTTAAGAAGACCTATATATAGACAAACAGCAGCTTACGGACATTTTGGAAGAACAGATTTAGATCTTCCATGGGAAAATTTAAATAAAGTTGAAGAAATAAAGAAGTATCTTTAATATAGAGAAAATTGGCTGTATCAAAATGATGTGGACCAAATAAAGTAGACATAGCTAAAAAATTAAGTCTTTCTAAGCCGCACTTAGGTATTTAACCGGAGTGTGGTTTTTTTAGTTTTGATTAAAATATCTGGGTATTATACCAAGCTATAAATTTTTCTATATCATTAAACAATTCTTCTTTGCAATAATATTTATTATAATAAATAAGCTCTGTTTTAAGTATTTCAAAAAACTTTAGTTATTTGTTTTCTCTCCATAAAAAATCACTCCGTTAAGTAGAATTTACACAGTTTTTTATGCCGTGGTTACTTAACAGAGTGTACTAATTTTGATACAGTAACTTTTTATATTAAGCTTTATGAACTAATTTTCCATTAACTATTACATATTTTATATCTATATTTTCATCAAAAAGAATTAAGTCTGCATCATAACCTTCTTTAATTAAGCCTTTTTTATCATCAACTTTGCAGTGTTTAGCTCCATTATAAGTAGCCATTTTTATAACTTCATTAAGTGGGTAATTAGTGTTATTAAATATATTTTTAACTGCCACATCCAAAGTTAAAATTGATCCTGCTAAAGAACCGGTTAATAATCTTGCAGCTCCATTTTTAACTTCAACTTCTTGTCCTCCTAATGAATACATTCCATCAGGCATACAACAAGCCATCATAGCATCAGTTATTAATAAAACTTTGTCTGTTCCTTTTTGTTTATAGGCAACTCTTAAACTTGGATATGATATGTGAATACCATCTGATATTGTTTCAGTAGTTATTTCACTATCAAAAACAGCACCTACAACCCCGGGTTCTCTATGAGTGAATGGAGTCATTGCATTGAATAAATGAGTGGCGTGAGAACATCCGCATTTTATTCCTTCAATAGCTTCTTCATAAGTAGCTTTAGTATGTCCTATTGAAACAACTATACCTTTTTCACTTAAGAATTTAGTAAGTTCTTTAGCACCATCTACTTCTGGAGCAAGAGTTATTGAAACAACATCATTTTCATTTTCCCCAACTAATTTATAGAAATTTTCTTTTGTTGGAGGTATTAAAAAATCAGGATTTTGGGCTCCTATTGCACTTGGACTTATAAATGGCCCTTCTAAGTGAGCACCTAAAACATTAGCTCCATCTGTTCCTTCAGTTTTTGCTTTATGGATAGCTTCCATTGATTTGCATACGTCTTCAGCAGCTACTGTCATTGTTGTTGGTAAGAATGAAGTAGTACCATGTTTAACTATAACTTTTGATATTTCATTTATAGCTTCATAAGTACCATCCATAGTATCGTAGCCACCAGCGCCGTGTATATGAACATCTATGAATCCTGGAGATAGGAATAATCCTTGTCCATCTATTATTTCACAATCATATTCTTCTTTAGGATTTATAGCCTTTATCTTTCCGTTTTCTATAAGTATATTTCCATTTTCAATCTTGTCTAAATATACTATATTACAGTTTTTTATTAACATACAAATCACCTTCCTTATAATAATCTTAAAATTTTAATTTGCGTAAGTCAACAAAATAAGCACTATGATTTAAATTAAATAATTGTGATATAATTAATAGTAATAACAATTCAAGAGAAACCTTTTAGGAGGTAATATGGAAGCATTAAATGGAATAGTTGAGAGTATAGTATTTAAAAGTTCAGATACAGGGTATACAGTTATAAAGTTTAGAGAAAATAATATTATTCATACAGCAGTGGGAGTTTTACCCCATGTAAAAGAAGGACAAAATTTAAAGATTACAGGAAGTTGGGTTAACCATTCCCAGTTTGGAAAACAATTTAAAGTAGAAGAATGTGAAGAAATATTACCTAATTCAAAGGATGGAATAGAAAGATATTTATCTTCTGGGATAATACAGGGTATAGGTCCTGTTACAGCAAAAAAAATTGTAAATAAATTTGGAGAAGATACCCTTGATATTTTAGATAATAATATTGAAAGATTAAAAGAAATAGAAGGAATTGGTAAAAGGAAGTTAGAGACCATAATTGAGTCTTATAGAGAACAAAGAGAATTAAAAAATATAACTATATTTTTGCAAACTCATGGATTAAGTGTGAATCAGTGTTTGAAAATTTATAAAAAATATGGAGCTAATTCAGTTGATACAGTTAAAAATAATCCATATATACTTTGTGATGAAATTTCAGGAATAGGATTTAAGACTTCTGATAAGATTGCTAAAAGTTTAGGGATAGAAATTGATTCGCCTTTTAGAATTCAAAGTGGAATAAGATACGTAATAAATCAATTTTGTGCTAATGGGCATACTTTTATGCCAAAGGATGAACTTATAAAGGAAGCAAGTAATGTATTAACTGTAGGTGAAGATATAATAGAGGAAAATATTAAAAATGCAGCTTTAGATAGAAAATTAAAGTTAGAGAATGTTAATGACAAAGAAGGAGTTTTCACAATACCTAATTATTATTGTGAGCTTGGAATAACTAATAGGATTTTAACTTTAGCTATAAGTAATTTTCAAGATATAAATGTAGATGTTGATCACCTAATACTTCAATTTGAAAAGAAAAATAATATAAATTTTGCAGAATCACAAAAAGATGCTATAACAAGTGCTTTTCAAAATGGAATAGAGATAATAACTGGAGGTCCAGGAACAGGAAAGACCACCATAATAAAGTGTATAATCGATATTTTTGAAACTTGTGGATTGAAGGTTCTTTTGGGAGCACCTACAGGAAGAGCGGCTAAAAGAATGAGTGAATCTACAGGAAAAGAAGCTACCACAATACATAGGATGCTTGACATGGGGGTTTTTGAAAAGGAAGAAAGTGTTTTCGTAACCAATGCAGAAGAACATTCATTAGAGGCTGATGTGGTGATAATAGATGAGGCATCAATGATTGATATAACTTTAATGAATGCGTTACTTAAATCTATTAATGTAGGTACTAGACTTATAATAGTGGGAGATGTTGATCAACTTCCATCAGTAGGAGCTGGAAATGTATTAAATGATTTTATAGAGAGTGGATTTACAAAGGTTGTACGTCTAAAGGAAATATTTAGACAAGGAAAAGAGAGTATGATTGTAGTAAATGCACATAAAATAAATAAAGGTGAAATGCCTAAGTTAAATGAAAAAGGTACTGATTTCTTCTTTATAAGAAATGATATTCAAGAGGGAATATTAAATACTATCATAGATTTAATAAATACTAGGTTACCTAAGTTTAATTCGAATTGGGATAAATTAAAAAGTATACAGGTTTTAGTTCCTATGAAAAAGGGAGTATTAGGAGTTACAAATTTAAATGAAAAAATTCAAAATGTTTTAAATCCAAAATCTTCATCCAAAAAAGAAAAAGAATTTAGAAGTATGGTATTTAGAGAAGGAGATAAGGTTATGCAGATAAAGAATAACTACTCTCTAAAATGGACTAGAATAGCTGGAAAGGGTGAGCATGAAGGTTCAGGTGTATTTAATGGAGATATGGGATTTATAGAAAATATAGATTTAGAAGGGAAAAAACTATCTATAATCTTTGATGATGAAAGACGAGTTATTTATGATTTTATGTATTTAGATGAATTAGATTTAGCTTATGCTATTACAATACATAAAAGTCAAGGGAGTGAATTTCCAGTAGTAATAATACCTGCATATATGGGATCACCATTACTTATGAATAGAAATTTATTATATACAGGAATAACTAGAGCAAAAGAAATGGTTGTAGTAGTTGGAATACCTAAAGCGTTAAAATATATGGTTGATAATACAAGGAGTATGGAGCGTTATTCGTCTTTAAATTGGAGAATAAAAGAAGTGATATCTAATGATATTTTTGAACAAGATTAAAGTAGGGGGACTTAAAAGTGAGCTTATATGACAATAATTTAAGGACTGAGAATAGATATAGTCATATATTAAAGAAATGGTATGTAAAGAGCAACGACAGGTTTATAAATTTTATATGTGAACCATATCAAAAGTTGAACTTTATTGAAAGTTTAATTAGTGATTGTTTAATAAATAATGAAAAAGTTTTGTATGTAGGCAAGAGTAGAAAAGTTTGTAAAAATGAGCAATTAAATTCTATGAATTTTGATTTTGTAAATTTTAATAATATTTTTAATATAAAAAATAATTTTGATTTAATAATATACGATGATGTAAGTTTATATTCAGATAAGAGTAATATTCAGTGCAATGAGGATTTAATGTATTTAAAACTACTATCTAAGAAGATAGTAATATGTTCAGTAGATAAGATGTTTAACAATATAAAGCACATAGAAATATTAAATAATCAAAGAAAAGAACATTTTTTAGAGCCAAGACTAATAACAACTAGAGTTAATTTAGAATCTGCAATGCCTTATACATTATATGATTATATTGAATGGTTTATAAGGGAAAAGAGAATACTGGTCATATATGTTCCAAATAAATTTAATTTAAATAAAATTTATGAATATTATACTGAGGATTTAAATTTAAAAAATAAGGTTAAAATAGTAAAAGAAGATGAAAAAAATTCATTTTTAAAGATAGTAAATGAAAATAGATTTAAAAAAGAATGTATTATTTTTATAACCGATTCATTACATAAATATTTTGATTGTATTACAGAGTGTGATATGGTGATTTATTCTTTTGAAAATGACCCTATTGATTACAAAAAAATAATATTTGCATGTGGTGCTTTATGTAAAAATAAGTGTAATGGAAGAGAAGTAATATTATTAAGTAATGAAGAGGGAGAAAATATAGAAACTGCTAGGAGGTTAGCAAGAGGCTTTAATGAAACGTTATGGAGAGAGTCAAAGATAAGGTAGATTATTTATTTCAATGTTTTTTAGAAGCTATTTATCCAACCGAAGAAAAATGTTATGTATGCAATACAGAGGGAGAAAAAATAATTTGTGATAAATGCAAATGGAAAATACAAAAGATAAAGGAAAATCTAATTATTGAAGAGTGTGAAATATTAATCTGTTCTTATTATTCTTTTATAGTTAAGGATTTAATATTAAGACTTAAATATAGAGGAGATTTTCATGCTGGTGAAATATTAGTTATGTTACTAGAAGAAAAAATAAAAGAATCAAATTTAGATGTTGATTTTATAACATATGTTCCAGCAGCAAAGGATTCCCTTAAAAAAAAGGAATTTAACCAATGTGAATATTTATCAAGAGAATTAGGAAAACGGTTAGGAATTAAAGCTATAAAAACCTTAAAAAAGAAAAATAAAGTAAAAGAACAAAAATCATTATCTAAAGTAGAAAGAGAAAAAAATGTACAAAATGCTTTTAAACTTAAAAGTTATAAGAATTTAGAAGGAAAGAGTATTATACTTTTAGATGATGTAATGACTACTGGTGCAACATTAAAGGCATGTGTAAGAGAGTTGAAAAAAATTAAAGACATTAAAATTTTTTTGTTGACTATTGCTAAAAGTAATATATAATAGTAGTGTAGTTAGGTTTGTGGTTGAAAGTCGATGCCAGTCGCAGGCGAAACGATCCACGTAAGTTAAACAAAGTTTTAATGAGCATGGTGCGGCTTAGAAGTAAGACCTACCAGCCAATAAAGGCTGAGAGGGTTAGTAGTGAGAGGTTAATTCCGGGTAGCGAAAGCTCCAGTAGGCGAGTGTGGGGTCAAAGACCAGGTCAACTAGCTATAAAAAGGGACTATGATTTTCATGGTTCTTTTTTATTTTATGTCAAGTCTCATTTCACATAAATAAATTAAGTAAAGAGAAGATTTAATTAGACATGTATTCTTTATATTATAAAATTTTCAGTTAATTAAGATAATTAAAACTTGTATAAAAAGCTTTAACAGAGTACAATTATAGTATAATATTTAAACCTTTACATAATTAAGGTTACTTGTTTTTTTGAAAGGGGCTGACGATATGAAAGTAACAGTACATGCTAAAAATATAGAGTTAACAAATGCTTTAAAGGATTGTGTAGAAAAGAAAATATCCAAGTTAAGTAAGTATTTTGAACCAGGAGTTGAAGCAAAAGCCACTTTAAGTGTACAGAAAAATAAACAAATTATAGAAGTTATGATTCCTTTTAATGGGGTATTATTAAGAGGTGAAGAATCTACAGACGATATGTATAAGTCAATAGATTTAGTTGAAGAAAAAATTGAAAGACAAATAAGAAAACAAAAAACTAGATTATCAAAGAAAAATAGATATGATTCATTAAGATTTGCTCATATAGATGAAATGGATGATATTAAAGAAGAAAAGGAAGCAAAAATAGTAAAAACTAAGAGATTTGATGTTAAGCCAATGGGAGCTGAAGAAGCAGTTTTACAAATGGAACTTATAGGACATGATTTCTTTGTTTTCCAAGATCCAGAGACAAATCAATTGAATGTAGTATATAAAAGAAAAGATGGTAATTATGGTTTAATTGAACCAGGACTAGATGAAGAATAATAAAATAAATATAAAAAAGATGTAGGTTTTTACTTACATCTTTTTATTTTTATGTGAAAGTTTTATCTAAATTATTACATTTATTGAAAATAGGTTACTATAAATGGTATAATCGAATGAGAATTATTTTAAATATTTTTTTGGAAAATTTAGAATGTTAGATATATATGTTATAATTAGATAATTATTAGAATATTACGCATATAAGAAAATAGAATTGAGGGATAGTATAATGGGATTATTTGATAAAATATTTGGAAGTTATAGCGATAGAGAAGTTAAAAGAATAACACCTATTGTAGATAAAATAGACTCGCTTGGACCTGAAATGGAAAAACTATCTGATGAAGAATTAAAGCAAAAAACATTTGAATTTAAGGATAGATATGCTAAAGGAGAAAGCTTAGATGATATGCTTCCAGAAGCTTTTGCTGTTTGTAGAGAAGCATCAACAAGAGTTTTAGGAATGAAACACTATAGAGAGCAATTAATTGGTGGTACAGTATTACATCAAGGAAGAATAGCTGAAATGAAAACTGGTGAAGGTAAAACATTAGTTGCTACTTTACCTGTTTATTTAAATGCTATATCTGGTAAAGGTGTTCATGTAGTTACGGTCAATGATTATCTTGCAACAAGAGATAAAGAGTGGATGAGTCAATTATATGAATTTTTAGGATTAACTACTGGGGTTATAGTTCATGGATTAACTAATGATCAAAGAAGAGAAGCATATAATTCAGACATAACTTATGGAACAAATAATGAGTTTGGATTCGATTATCTAAGAGATAACATGGTTATTTATAAGGAAGAAAGAGTTCAAAGACCATTAAACTACTGTATAGTGGATGAGGTTGACTCAATTCTTATAGATGAAGCAAGAACTCCTCTTATAATTTCAGGAGCGGGAAGTAAGTCAACAGATCTTTATAAAATAGCTGATTTCTTCGTTAAGAAATTAAGAGAAGAAGAAGATTATACAATAGACGAAAAAGCACATGCTGCAATGCTTACTGATAAAGGGGTTGCAGAGGCAGAAAAAGCTTTTGGAATAGAAAACTATGCAGATGCTAATAATATGGAGTTACAACACCATATTACTCAAGCGTTAAAAGCTAACTATGTAATGAAGAGAGATAAAGATTACATGGTTAAAGGTGATGAAATAGCTATAGTTGATGAATTTACAGGAAGACTTATGGAAGGTAGAAGATATTCAGATGGTCTTCACCAAGCTATTGAAGCTAAGGAAGGTGTTAAAGTTCAAAGAGAATCTAAAACTTTAGCAACTATAACATTCCAAAATTATTTCAGAATGTACACTAAATTAGCAGGTATGACAGGTACTGCTCTTACTGAGGAAACTGAGTTTAGAGAAATATATGGATTAGATGTTGTGGTTATTCCAACTCATAGACCAGTTCAAAGGGAAGATCATTCAGATTTAGTATTTAAAACTGCTAAAGGAAAATATGATGCAATAGTAGAAGAAATAATAGAAACTCATAAGACAGGTCAACCAGTCTTAGTTGGTACAACTAGTATAGAAAAATCAGAATATCTTTCATCTTTATTAAAAAGAAAAGGAATTTCACATAAGGTTTTAAATGCTAGATATCATGAGCAAGAAGCTGAAATTGTATCTCATGCAGGTGAGTTAGGTAATATAACAATTGCAACTAACATGGCTGGTAGAGGTACTGATATTAAACTTGGAGAAGGTGTTTTAGAAGTTGGCGGTTTAAAAATCATAGGTACTGAAAGACATGAGTCAAGAAGAATAGATAATCAGCTTAGAGGACGTTCTGGTCGTCAAGGAGATAAAGGTCATTCAAGATTCTATATCTCTTTAGAGGATGATTTAATGAGAATATTTGGATCAGAAAAACTTCAAGCCGTTGTTGATAGATTAGGATTAGAAGAAACAGAGGCTATTGAAAGTAAAATGGTTACTAAATCAATAGAAAATGCTCAAAAGAAAGTAGAGGGTAACAACTTTGATATAAGAAAAACATTATTAGGATACGATGATGTTATGAATAAGCAAAGAGAAGTTATCTATAAACAAAGATCACAAGTTTTAGAAGGTGAAAACTTAGAGGACAGTGTTCAAGCTATGATTGAAGATGTTATAACTAATGCTGTTCAAGCTCATTTAGGAAATATTGATGAAGATGATTTTGAAAAAGAACTTGGAGACTTAATAAAATATTTAGAAGATATAATGCTACCACATGGTAAATTTACTGTAGAAGAATTGAAAAATTCTTCAAATGAAGAAATTACTAGAAAGTTCATTGAATGTGCTAGGGAAATCTATAAGGAAAAAGAAGATTTCGTTGGATCAGAACAAATGAGAGAAATTGAAAGAGTTATAATCTTAAGAGTTGTTGATACTAAGTGGATGGATCACATAGATGATATGGATCACTTAAAGCAAGGTATTGGATTAAGAGCTTATAAACAACAAGATCCAACTCAAGCTTACCAAATGGAAGGTAGTGCTATGTTTGATGAAATGATAAATAATATCAAAATAGACACAGTAAGATACTTATTCCATGTAAAAGTTGAAGCTGAAAAGCCACAAAGAGAAAGAGTTGTTCAAGAAACAGGAGCAAGTCATGGTGGAGACTCTTTAGAAGTAAAGAAAAAACCAGTTAAAAAAGAGCCTAAAGTAGGTAGAAATGATTTATGTCCGTGTGGAAGTGGAAAAAAATATAAATCATGTTGTGGAAGAGAAGTAGTTTAATATAATAAAAAAGCCTTTGCATTACTTGCAAAGGCTTTTTTACATAACTTTATTAATTTAAATATTTTTATAATCTTTAAGATTATATTTAAATTTTTTACTAAATATGATGTTATTGTTTTAAATAGCTATAAAGTGATATACTTTATAATATGAAAATAATTAAAGCTAGGGGTGAAGTTTTTATGATTATGGAACTTGAAAATCAATTATCAAAGTTACATGAACTAAAAAATAATTTAAAGGAAATGGGGGCTTCACTTTGACTTAGCATCTTTAGAGAAGAAGAGTGCAGAATTAGAGCTTAAGATGCAAGAATCGGGATTTTGGGATGATGTCCAAAAAGCCCAAGAAGTAACCCAAGAAGCAAAAAGAGCAAAAGATAAAATTGATAAATTTAAAAGTTTAAATGAAAGAATAGATGATGTAGAAGTATTAAAAGAGCTTATGGAAGAAAATGATGAAGAAACAGCACAGGAGATAATAAGTGAGGTTAAGTCTTTAAGTAAAGAGATAGATTCATTGAAAATAGAGACAATTCTTTCTGGTGAATATGATAGAAATGATGCTATATTAACATTGCATACAGGTGTTGGTGGAAGTGATGCTAATGACTGGACAGAGATGCTCCTTAGAATGTACACAAGATGGTGTGAAAAGAAAGGCTATTCCTTAGAAACTATTGATTATTTACCTGGAGATGAAGCGGGAGTAAAAAGTGTTACTTTAAAAGTTAAAGGTGAATTTGCTTATGGATATTTAAAGGCAGAAAAGGGTATTCATAGATTAGTTAGAATATCACCTTTTAATGCTAATGGTAAAAGACAAACTTCCTTTGCTTCAGTAGAAGTTTTACCAGAGTTAACTTCAGATCAAGATATAGAAATAAATCCAGTTGATTTAAGAATAGATACTTATAGAGCGGGTGGAGCTGGGGGTCAGCATGTAAATAAAACTGAGTCAGCAGTAAGAATTACTCATATTCCAACTGGAATAGTAGTTCAATGCCAAAATGAGAGAAGTCAGTTTTCTAATAGAGATACTGCTATGGGAATGTTAAAGTCTAAACTTATAGAACTTAAGGAAAGGGCACATAAGGAAAAAATAGAGGATTTAACAGGTGAATTAAAAGATATGGGATGGGGAAGTCAGATAAGAAGTTATGTTTTCCATCCGTATTCAATGGTTAAGGATCATAGAACTAATGTTGAGACATCTAATGTAAACGGAGTAATGGATGGAGATATAGATAATTTTATAATTGCATATTTAAATTCATAAAAAGGTGACTATATCAAAGTTTGAATATAAAACTTATAAATATATATTCTTTAAATTATTTATAAGTTTTATTTTAAAGTTATTTTGGTATAGTCACTTTTGCATTAATTTTATAATTTAAATTTTTAACTTTAATATTAAACAAACTAAAGCTGATAATATTAGTAGTATAAGAACTCTTGAGTCTAATAAGAATAATCCAGAGGATGAGTAAGCTGAGTCAAATATTTCACTCCACACAACAGAGAAGCTTCTATCTATGGCTGTAGGACTTATATATTCAATTTTATCTTCTGGTGTGTGAATTCTTGTTACATCACCATCATTTATTGTTATTGAGTCAAAACCTTCTTTAATAAAGCTTGCATGGTCAGAAGAATCTTTATTTTCTATAATATTAGTTATTTTCTTTTTGTTACAAATTTCACAAAGTTTATCTAGTAAATTACTATGGAAACAAGGATCTTCTCCTGCCATAAATGTAAGTGGAATATTATTATCGCTTCCAATCATATCAAAGTTAATAATTGTAGCATCTTTTAATAAGTCTTTATTTTCTTTAGCAAAATTTTTAGAACCTAGTAATCCAAATTCTTCAGCATTTAAAGATACTATTACTATATCTCTTGATGGTTGAGGTAGTGATGCTAGGAAAGAGCTTAATTCTAATAAAAATGAAGTTCCAGAAGCATTATCTAAAGCACCTCTATAAATTTCTCCTGAAATTCCTTTACCCATATGATCAAAATGAGCTGTTAAGACCAAAGGAGGTAAAAATGGATTTTTACCTTTTATAATTCCAGTAACATTGTTAACAACTTTCTCTTTAACTTCATAAGGGATAAAACAGTCTATTTTGCAACCTTTATTTAAATATGTTTCTAATTCTTTTATAAGATTTGGAGTTACTAATACATATAAATCACAAGGGGTATCCTCAATAAAAGAACTTCTAAAATTAAAAGACTCTACTGGAGATGAAAGAAATACAACACTGTTGTTAGATGAGGAGGTTCCTTTTATTATTGTAGAAAGAACCTTGAATTCATTTGTATTATTAAAGGCTATATGATTTACTCTAAAATTTATAAAGGCTTCTTTAAAATCTACTCCATATTTATATGAAGATACTAGTTTATTATTTTTATCGTAAATTTTTAAATATGGCTCTCCTTCAACTAAAATAGGTGCTTTTACATTGAAATCTTGAAGATAACTAGAATTAAGTTTTTTTATGTTTGATTTAATAAAAGAATTTTCAATAAACTCTTGAGCTAAGTAATTACCTTCATTTCCACAAAGTCTTCCTTCTAGTTTATCAGAGGTTAAGTATTCTATATTCTTTAAAACATCTTCTCGTTCAAAGATATCAAGTCTATTTTTATAAATTAAAGAGAGTTGTATAAGCAAAATAAATGTACAAAGAAGTATATTTATTATGGTTATATATAATTTTTTCATATTCTCCTCCATAAATATTAGGTTATAATTAAAAGTATGAGATTTAAATTATGTTTATTCAAAAAATTACTATTAATATTAAGTTAATAGATAAAAAATAGGAGGACATTATGGACAATATAAATAATATTTTATCAAAGGAACTTGGTATTTCATTAAAACAGGTAACAAGTGTTATAGATATGTTAGATGAAGGAAATACAGTACCTTTTATAGCTAGATATAGAAAAGAAAGGACTGGTGGATTAACAGATGAGGTTCTAAGAAAGTTTAATGAGAGATTAACATATCTAAGAAATTTAGAAAGTAGAAAAGAAGATGTTTTAAGGATAATAGAGGAGCAGGAAAAATTAACTCCAGAATTAAAATTAAAAATTGAGAAAGCTATTACTCTTACTGAGGTTGAAGATATATATAGACCTTTTAAAGCAAAAAAGAGAACAAGAGCTACTATGGCTGTTGAAAAAGGATTAAAGCCATTAGCAGAGATTATTTTATCAGGAGCGTTTAATGGTGATATAGTAGAAGAGGTTAATAAATATATTAATGAGGAAAAAGGGATTCAAAATGAAGAAGAAGCTATTCAGGGGGCTATGGATATTATAAGTGAAATAATATCTGATAATGCCGATTATAGAAAATGGATTAGAAGTTTTGTTCAAAATGATGGAATAATTCAGATAAAAGGAAGTAGCGAGGAACAAACACCTTATGAAATGTATTATGATTATCAAGAACCTGTTAGAACTATTCCATCTCATAGAATATTAGCTGTAAATAGAGGAGAAAAAGAAAAAATTCTTTCTGTTAAAGTAACTTGCAATGATGAAAGAATTATAGATTATTTAAATAAGAAAGTTTTAAAGGGAAATAAAATTACTGATAAATATTTAGAAGAAAGTATAAAGGATTCTTTTAAAAGACTTATATATCCTTCAATAGAAAGAGAAATAAGAAGTGAATTAACTGCTAAGGGAGAAGAGGGAGCTATTGATATATTTAAAGCTAACTTAAAAGCTCTTTTAATGCAAGCTCCTATAAAGGGAAAAGTTGTAATGGGATTTGACCCTGGGTTTAGAACTGGATGTAAGGTTGCAGTATTAGATGAAACAGGAAAGTTTGTGGAAAATACAACTGTTTATCCAACAGCTCCACAAAATAGAATTGATGAAACAATAAGTATATTAAAACAACTTATTAAAAAACATGGGGTTGATGTTATTTCTTTAGGAAATGGAACAGCTTCAAGAGAATCAGAAGAAGTAATTGCAAAAATGATTAAAGAAATAAAAGATGAAACTGGAAAAGAGTTATTCTATGTTATAGTTTCTGAGGCAGGAGCTTCTGTTTATTCAGCATCAGAACTTGCAAATAAAGAATATCCAGACTTAGATGTAACTGTAAGAGGAGCAATTTCTATAGGAAGAAGACTTCAAGATCCATTAGCTGAGCTTGTTAAAATAGACCCTAAGGCTATAGGCGTAGGACAATATCAACATGATGTAACTCAAAAAAAACTTGATGAATCATTAGCTGGTATAGTTGAAGATTGTGTTAATAATGTAGGTGTGGATTTAAACATAGCAACTCCTTCACTATTAAGTTATATTTCAGGAATAAATTCTTCAATAGCTAAAAATATTGTTGATTATAGAGAAGAAAATGGTAAGTTTAAAAGCAGAAAAGAACTTTTAAAAGTTAAAAGATTAGGACAAAAAGCTTATGAACAATGTGCAGGATTCTTAAGAGTTATGGAAAGCAAAGAAGCTTTAGATAATACTTCAGTGCATCCAGAGTCATATGGAGTAGCAAAGGAACTTATAAAGATTTTAGGATATACAGAAGAAGATTTAAAAAATGGTAAATTAGTAGATATAGATGAAAGAGTAAAACAAAAGGGAATTTCTAACTTAGCAAAAGAATTAGAAATTGGAGAACCAACACTTAATGATATTATAAAGGAAATTAAAAAGCCTGGAAGAGATCCAAGGGAGGAACTACCTAAGCCAATATTTAAGTCTGGTGTAATAGAAATGAAAGATTTAAAACCAGGTATGATTTTAATGGGGACAGTTAGAAATGTATCTGACTTTGGTGCTTTTGTAGATATTGGAGTTCATCAAGATGGATTAGTTCATAAAAGTCAAATGTCAGATAGATTTGTTAAACATCCACTTGATATAGTTAAGGTTGGAGATGTAGTAGAAGTTAGAATATTAGATGTTGATTTAAAAAGGAAGAGAATTTCATTATCAATGAAAAAAGAAGGTTAAGTTAAAAAATTAATTAAAATAAGTGAAAATTTTAGTATATAAAAATATTTAATATATTGAAAATTATATAAAAAAGAGTTAAAATTATAACAAATGAAATAAAAAAGTCTTCAGGGCGGGGTGTAAGTCCCCACCGGCGGTAAAGCCCGCGAGCTAGTTTTAGCATGATTCGGTGAAATTCCGAAGCCGACAGTATAGTCTGGATGAAAGAAGAGCAGTGTTTAATGATTTAAATTCTGAATTTATATGCCCTGATATAAGTATGTATCAGGGATTTTTTATTTGAATAAAATCATTAAAGACTTAATAGCCCCAGAGGAAGTAGCTTTTGGGAGGGGACAAAATGAAAACAAAAACCTTAAACACAAACAGATTCATTAAATTATCACTTTTATCTGCAATTGCAGTAATACTTATGTATATTGACTTTCCAGTAATACCTATGTTTCCATGGCTTAAGATTGACTTAAGTGATGTGCCTGCACTTATGGGAGCATTTGCTTTTGGGCCGTTATCAGGAATAATAGTAGAACTTATGAAAAATTTATTAATATTAATAGTGAAGGGAACTTCAACAGGATTTGTAGGTGAGGTTGCTAATTTCTTAGTTGGAGTAGCCTTAGTATGGCCAGCAGCGATAATTTATAAGAGAAATAAAACTAAGAAAACTGCTATTTTAGGAATGGTATTAGGAATTCTATGTATACAAGTGGTAGGAATATTAGCTAATGTTTATTTGTTGATTCCAGTATTTGGTATAAATATGTCAAAAGCAGAGTTAATGAAATATGTAACTGTTGGGTTAATTCCGTTTAATGGAATTAAATCTCTGTTGGTTTGTGGAATAACATATGCTTTATATAAAAAGGTTTCTGTATCAATATTTAAGGTTGAACCTATGCTAGATAAACCAAAACAAATGAAAGAAAATTTAGGATAATAAAAATGGACTATATCATCTTGATATGGTCCATTTTATTTTATAGTAGGATTATTTTAAACTGATATTGAACTAAACATTAGTTATAAATATCTAGCTGAAAATCAGTAATAATCTAAAATATAGTCTAAATATTATGCCTCCACATTATTATGGCATTTTCTTTTGGATTATTATAAAAGTTTTTTCTTATACCTTCTTCATTAAATTCATGTTTTTTATAAAGAGATTGAGCAGGAATATTAGATTCTCTAACTTCTAAGGTAAGAGAATTTATATTATTTTCTTTACATAAAGTAATTAGATTATCGATTAAAAGATTTCCAACTCCTTGTTTTCTATAATCAGGATGTACTGCTACGTTGGTTATATCTCCCTCATCAAATACAATCCACATTCCAACAAAACCAATAACCTTGTCTCTATCTAAAGCAACAAGATATTTTGCTAGTTTATTAGAAAGCTCTTTTTCTATAGAATCTATATTCCAAGATTCTGCAAGACTAAGGTTACTTACTTCAAAAACACCTTTTACATGAGAAGAATTCATAAGTTCTATTTTATATGAATTCATTATTTTAATCTCATTCTTTCTTCATATTCTCTTTCAGCTTGAGATTTTCTTAAGTATATAGGAGAATATGTATTTAAATCATGAGAAATTCCAGCATCTAATAATTTTAATCCTAATTCTCCAACTGACGCTGCTCTTGGATAGGATGAATGACTAGGTGCAAAAGAGCAATTAGGAAGAGTTTCTTTTAAAGCTTCTTTGTGTTTGCTTATTCCATCTCCAACAAAAATAACATCTTCATTTTTTTCTTTTATTTTTTCAATTAAGTCAGTTAAGGAAATACATTCTTTTTCACTAAGAGATATTAGTTCATCCCCTTCTTTTTTATATAAAGAAGTATAAACATTTCCTCTAAGAGCATCTATAATAGGGCAAATTATTCCATTGAATCCTGAGATATTATAAGCTAAAGAATCAAGTGAAGAGACACAAACAGAAGGTTTCTTACTTCCAAAACTTAACCCTTTAACAGTTGCCATACCAATTCTAAGTCCAGTAAATGAGCCAGGACCTTCACTAATAGCAAATCCGTCTAAATCTTTAATCTTTAGATTATTATACTTAAGTAAATCATCTATCAAGTCCATTAATAAAACGGAATGTTGTTTTTTATCATTTAAGTTTATTTCTCCTAGAATGCCTTTTTCACTAACAAGTGCACAAGTAGCAGTGCTAGAAGATGAATCAATAGCTAATACTAACATTCTTTTATCTCCTTTATGTAGTTATATCTATCACCATAACCATTAATAGTTATTTTTCTAAAGTTTTCACCCATATCAGGTAATTTTTCTATTTTTATATGTATATACTCTTCAGGAATAAGTTCTTCTATGTAATTAGCCCATTCAATTAAGCTTACTCCATCACCAAAGATATATTCATCAAAACCAATTGCTTCGATTTCATCTGGATCATTAACTCTATAAACATCAAAATGATAAAGAGTTAATCTCCCGCTATGATATTCATTAACTATATTAAAAGTTGGACTAGTTATGTGATCGTCAATTCCTAATCCTTCTGCAATTCCTTTACTTATATGAGTTTTACCAGTTCCTAAGTCTCCAGTTAAACAAAGAATATCTCCTTTGTTTACAAGAGAAGCAAGTTGTCTCCCAATATGCATGGTTTTATCTACACTATCTACTATAAATTCCATAAAGAACTCCTTTCAAATTAACACTCTTTAATCATTCTATCCAAATTTAAAGAAAAAGAAAAGAGAGAGTAAATTTAATAAGGCATTTAAAGTTTTATTATATTTCTTAAATATCTAAAAAATTTCGTAATATTTAATAAAACATACACCTATAAAATTATTATAATATTAACAATAAAAAGGCAAAAGTATCTTTAATTAATACTTTGATAAATTTAATATAATTGGATAACTATGTAATAATATAATAGTATAATATTAATATATATTATGTAAATTTAGGTGTTGGGGGGATTTTTATGTTAGTAAAAGCTATTATGACAAAGAAAGAAAATTTAGATTTAGTTAATTCTAATACTAAACTTAAAGATGCACTAAAAATCATGGAGGATAATAAGTTTTTATCAGTTCCTGTAGTAGATGGAGATATGTTTAAGGGTGCAGTAGCTAAAAGCTCTATATATAAATATTACTTTGAAAGCAATTTAAGTAAAGATGAAGTGTTAAATAATATTACTGTAGGTAAAATATTAAAAACAGAGGTTCCTATAATAAATAAATCAGAGAATATAGAAAAAGCAGTAGCTATGTTAGAAAAAATGAGAATTTCTTTTGTGGCTGTTGTGGATGAATTTGATAATTTTAAGGGAATATTAACTCATAAAGCTGTTTTTAGAGAGTTTAACAATGCTTTTGGACTTAATAAAGGGGAAAGAATAGTAATAAGATCTTATGATGTTCCGGGGCAGTTATCAAAAATAACCAAGATAATATCTGAAGAAAATGGGGATATATTAAGCATAGTTATTATAGATACAAAAAGTTTAACTGATGTTAAAGAAGTTATAGTTAGGGTTAAAAGTATAGATGTTGAAAATATTAAAAGGAAATTAAAAGAATCAGGATTCAAATTAGTATAGTAAACTATTATAAACATATAAGTATAGGGCATATTAATATAGATTTAAAAATCAACATTAGATATGCTCTATTTTAATTGGTAAATATAAAGTTTGATAAGTATATAGTTTGTTTTAATTAGTAAATATTATATTGTTTTATTAGAGTATTAATATTGTTTTTTATTAAAAATAAAAAATTACATAAAAAACTCTTGCGTTAAGTTTGTTTTTAATATATAATAAATTCTGTGTTCAGGGGTATGGCTCAATTGGTAGAGTAGTGGTCTCCAAAACCATTGGTTGTGGGTTCGAGTCCTACTGCCCCTGCCAATTAACACAATAAATAACAAAATATTATAGGGGTATGGCTCAATTGGTAGAGTAGTGGTCTCCAAAACCATTGGTTGTGGGTTCAAGTCCTACTGCCCCTGCCAAAAATCAGTGAATTAATTCACTGATTTTTTTTTTTTGATTAAATTTAAAAAAATAATTTTTTAATAATGTACATACTAATAAAATGAAGAGAATTTAATGATTTTTTTGGAATTATATAGATAAAAATCCTTCTATTTCATAGGTTTATAATCTGAATTATGGTTAATATAATAGTGTAAGCAAGAGATAAACAAAATTTAAAGCTTACAAATTACCAAAGCCAAAGGAGGAATTAGAAATGTCAAAATCATTAGTTCCAGAAGCAAAAAATGGATTAAGTAAATTCAAAAATGAGGTAGCTAAAGAATTAGGTGTACCATTCTCAGATTACAATGGAGATCTAAGTTCAAGACAATGTGGTTCCGTAGGAGGCGAAATGGTAAAAAGAATGGTAGAAGCTTACGAAAGTCAAATAAAATAATAAACCTTTCGCTGTATCGGAGAAAGTATTATGAAGGGTAAACTGCCAAAACATGATGCTTAAACTTCTACCGCAAAAAGCTACATAGAGGATGTATATCCTTTATGTAGTCTTTTTTTTTGACAATCTCTATGATAAAATTAGAATAAATTGGAATAAGAGAGGTGTCATATAGGTGAAAAAGGTAAAAATATTACATTGTAGTGATATTCATTTTGATACTCCTTTTAAAGAGTTACCAAAAGAAATTAGTGCAATGAGGAGAGCTGAGTTAAGAGAGAGTTTTAGTAAGATAATAAATAAAGGAATTGATAAAGAAGTTGATTTAGTTCTTTTAGCAGGAGACCTTTTTGACAATGATACTATAGAAAAGAGTACTCTTACTTTTATAAGGAATCAAATGGATAAACTTGAAAAACATAATATAAGAGTATTTATTTCAGCGGGAAATCATGATCCATATAATAAAAAATCTTTCTATAATATGATTAATTTTGGGAAAAATGTTTATATATTTAAGGATGAAATTGAAAGAATAGAGATACCTGAATTAAATACTGTTATTTATGGAGCATCCTTTAAGGAAAAATATATGAGAGAGTCTAAACTTAAGCATTTTAATACAAAAGAAGAGGACAAGTATTTAATAAAAATAATGGTTATGCATGGAGATTTAGGGAACAATGAAACAGGAGAGTATAATCCCTTATTATTTAAAGAAATAGAAGCAAGTAAGATTGATTATATTGCTTTGGGACATATTCATAAATTTTCAGGAATAAAGAGAATTGGTAAGACTTATTATGCCTATTCAGGGTGTCCAGAGGGAAGAGGCTTTGATGAAGAGGGAGATAAAGGAATAATATTAGGCGATATATCTCTTGGAGCTGTAGACTTGGATTTTATAAAGATTAATAAAAGAGAGTATTTTGTTAAGGAAATTGATATATCAAACTGTGGGACTAATGAAGAAATTATAGATAAAATACTTAATACTATTTCAAAAGAATCAAGAGAAAAAAATCTATTTAAAATTATCTTAAAAGGGGATATAGAAGAGTCTTTTAAAATAGATAGTGACTTAATAGAAAACTTAATTAGAGAGGAATTCTTTTATTGTAAGATTGTAAATTCTACTAGAATGAAAATAGATATTGATGAAATGAGCAACGAGTATTCGATTAAAGGTATTTTTTGCTCTTTAATCAAGGATTCTTTAGAATCTAATGAAGAGAATGAAGAAATACTAGATATAGCTTTTAGAATTGGGATGGAAAGTATTTTAGATGGAGAAGTGAATTTAAATGATAATTAAGAAAATAAATGTGAAGTCCTTTGGAAAATTAAAAAATAAAGAAATAGAATTAAAAGATGGATTTAACATAATATATGGTGAAAATGAAAGTGGAAAAAGCACATTACAATCTTTCATAAGAGTCATGCTATACGGAGTTGACAATAAAAGAGGTAAGAAAACTTTGTCAGATAGAGCAAAGTTTGCACCATTAGGCGAAGGAAGTTTTTCAGGAGAGTTACTTATAGATGATAATGGTGAGGAAATCTTAATAGATAGAAACTTTGGGAAAACTAAAAAATATGATGATGGAAATATATTAAATAATATAACTGGAGAAAAGATAAATAACTACTCATGGCAAGAGCTAGGTAAGGATATATTGAATCTTTCTAGTGAGGGTTTTAAGAATACTTTATTTATAAGTCAAATGGGATGTACTGTAGAGAGTTCCAAGCAAGATGAGGTATTAAATAAAATTATTAACATCTTAGAATGTGGAGCTGATGAGGTCTCTTATAAAAAAATAAAAAATAATTTAGATGAAAATAAAAAGAAATTAACTAATTCAAGAAAAACAGGAAAACTTGATTTATTAAGAATTAAAGAGAGTGAGCTTTTAGAAGAAAGATATAAAAGAGTAAAAATTCATGAGGAAAATATAGAAAATGAGGTTTACTTAAAGGAATTAAAAGAAAAAAGAGATCATTTAAATTTAAAAATAGAAGAATTAGAATTACATAAGAAAAATTTAAAAAAATCAGAATTAAAAAATGAATATGAAAATATAAATGAGTATTTAAATAAAAAAGAAAAATTAGAAGAGAAATTAAAAGTTTTCTTAGAAGAGATAAAAGATGTACAGGCTATATGTAATTTAGAAAAATTAAATAAATTAAGGAATGAGTTTAAAAATTATGAGTTTTTAAAAGAATCACTAAAAGAAAAGGAAAATAAAATAAATAAATTAAAAGAATCTATATATGAGTATAATGAAAAATTAAAGAGTTATGGAATTTTAAATGAAATATCAAATAATTTAGAAACTAAATTAATAGAGTTAAGAATTGAAGACGATAGATTAAGGGAAAATTATGAAGTTATTCAAAAGGTAAAAGAAGAACTTTATCAGTTGAATGAAAAGAAAGACGATTTTTTAAGCCATTTAAATGTCTTAAAATTAAATGATAATTTGGTGTTACAAATAGAAAAGGATTTGGAAAAATATAATAATGATAAAATAGATTCTTTAATAAATGTAAACTTAAAAGATGAGCAAAATAGTATTCAAGAAGAAGGTAAAAGTTTCTCGAGAAAAATTTTTGTATTTAGAGTTGGAGAAGTGATAAGTATTTTATTATGTGCTTTTTTATTTACATCATATTTAAAAAGCGAAAATATAATAACTTTAGGACTTTCAATTTTAGGAATGCTATTATTTATATTCTTATTGGCTAAAAGTAGTTTAAATAAAAAAGAAAAAAATGATATAAGTAGAAGAATAACAGAGATAGATGAGTTAATAAATGAAAAAGAAGAAATAGAAGTATTAAAAAATAAAATTGATGAATATAAAAAGTTTTTTAAGGTAAAAGATGATTATTCTATTAAAGAAACTTTAGAGGATTATAGATTTATTAAAAAAGAGTTAGATATTCTTTATGTAGAAATTAAGGAAAAAGAGAAAAGTTTGATTTTATTAAAAGAAGATGAAACTAAGGAAAAAATATTAAGTAATGAAGTCTTTATAGAGAAGCTATTAAGAGTTACAGGGGTAGCTTCTATAGATGAAATATTAAAACTTTCAAGGGAGAAAAAAAGCCAAGAAGATTTATTAATTAGAAAAAAATCAGAGTTTAATGAGGTTAAGGAAGACTTAAATCAATTAAATAATAGAAGGTTAGAAATAGAAAGAAAAATAAAAACTTATTTAGAAAATACATCACTACAAAGTATTGCTTTAGATGAAGTATATTCTAGATTAGAAGAAATAGAAGCTAAAATAGAATATAAGGAGATCTTAAAAAATAAGTTAAATAGTGTAGAAGAAAATTGTAATTTATTACTTAAGGGAAGAGATATTCTGGAAGTTAAAAACGCACTTTTATATGAAGAATCAGATGTTAAAAATGAAGTTTATAATAGTGAAGAAGAAATCTTAAATGAAATAAAATTTAAAAATAATGACTTATTAAATATTGAAAAAGAAATAAAGGATGTAGAATATTTAATTAGTAGCAAGGAGTTAACCTGTAGAAGTTTATTTTTAATAGATGAAGATTTAGCTGAAGTTAAGGAAGGGATTAAGTCCTTAGAGAAAAAACTTAAAGGTATAGAGATTGCAACAAGCTACATGGAAAAAGCTTTTAAGGAGCTTCAAAAAAGTTTTGGACCTGTCATAAATAAAAAGGTAGAAGATATATTTAAAAATGTAACTAAGGGTACTTACAAAGATTTAAGAGTATCTGAAGATTATAATTTAGTTGTTAAAGATACAAAAAGTAATAAAATTATGGATGCCTCTTATCTAAGTAGTGGAACATACGACCAAATATACTTAGCATTGAGGCTTGGTATAATTGACATAATATTTGAAGATAAAAAAGTTCCAATAATATTGGATGAAAGTTTTACTCAATATGATGATAATAGGTTAAAAACTGTGTTAGATATAATATATAAAAGAGTTTATAAAAATCAAATAATTTTATTTACATGCCAAAAAAGAGAAATAAATATTCTTAAAGATAAGGAAAATGTTAATATAATAGAGCTTTAATTTAAAGTGAAGGGGCTTATATCAAGATAAATTTTGATAAGGTCTCTTTTTATTTTTATGATAGTTTTCTTATAAATATTGACAATAATAGAAAAGTAATATAAAGTTTATATTATAATAATGCAAATCATTTGCAAACGGGAGGAAGTATGAGGAAGAAATTAGTATCAATTTTTTTAGGATTAACAATGGCTGCTTTTTTTGTTGGGTGTCAAAGCACTAAGACAGCAGAAAATAAAAATGATAATGGTAAGATTGATGTTACTGTAAGTATTGAACCTTTAAGAGAGTTTACTGAAATAGTTGGTGGAGATAAGGTTAATGTTAAGACTATGGTTCCAAATGGAACAGAACCACATGATTTTGAACCTAAAACTCAAGATTTATTAGGGTTAAATAAGGCGAATATTTTTGTTTATAATGGATTAGGTATGGAACATTGGAAAGAGCAAGTTCTTAATACAATAGAAAATAAAGAAGTGAAAGTAGTTGAAGCTTCTAAAGGTGCTGAAGTATTAAAAGAGGGAGATAAGATAGATCCTCATCTTTGGTTAAGTTTAGATGGAGCTAAAATAGAAGCGCAAAACATAAAAGATGCTTTAGTTGAAGTTGATTCAGATAATAAAGGTTATTACGAAGAAAACTTTAAAAAGTTTTCAGAGAAATTAGATTCTTTATCAAATGAGTACAAGGAAAAGTTTAATGGATTAGCTAATAAAGATTTTGTTACTGGTCATGCAGCTTTTGGATACTTATGTAGAGAATTTGGATTAAAGCAAATTAGTGTAGAAAACTTATTTGGAGAGGGAGAAATAACGCCTCAAAAAATGCAAGAGATAGTTGAGTTCTGTAAAAAGAATGATATAAAAACAATTTTTATGCCTGAGTTAGCAAGTGAAAAAATATCTAAAACTTTAGCTAATGAAGTTGGTGGTAAAATTGAGAAAATATATACTCTAGAAAGCAATGAAGAAGGTATAAGTTATATAGATGCTATGAAAGAAAATCTTTCAAAAATATATGATGCATTATCATCACAAAAATAAAAGTGAATAGTTAGGATTGTTAATTATAAGGCAAGACTTAGATTTATTATTCTAATACCTATTAATAATAAAATAGGTGTTTTATAGGAATAATAAATTTAAGTCTTTATTTTTTATATATTTTAGAAATTATAAAGAAAGAAATCATTTAAAAGGAGGAGATTAAGATGAAGAAAGCTTTTGGAGTTTTACAAAGAATAGGTAAGGCTTTAATGTTACCAGTTGCTTTATTACCAGCGGCAGGTTTATTACTAGGGTTTGGCTCAATGTTTCAAGATCCACAGTTTTTAAACTTAGTGCCAGTATTAAATTCAGATTGGTTTCAATTAATAGCTACAATAATGTCTGATGCAGGTAATATAATATTTTCAAACTTAGCATTATTATTCGCAGTTGGAGTAGCTGTAGGATTATCTGAAGGAGACGGTGTTGCAGGGCTTGCAGCAATAGTTGGTTTTTTAATACTTAATGTAACTATAGGAATAGGAGGAAGAATAACTACTGATATGGTTGCTAATACTAAAAATGGTATGTATGCAACGGTTCTTGGAATACCAACACTTCAAACTGGAGTATTTGGTGGGATTATTATGGGAGTTTTAGCCGCAGTTTTATATAAAAAGTTCTATAAGATAGAATTACCTTCATACTTAGGTTTTTTTGCAGGTAAAAGATTTGTTCCAATAGTGACTGCTGTTTCAGCTTTAGTAATTGGAGGAATAATGGTATTTGTATGGCCTCCAATACAAGGTGCCTTATTATATTTTTCACAAAATATGATAGATGCTAATCCAACTATAGCATCTTTATTATTTGGAATAATAGAAAGAGCATTAATTCCATTTGGATTACATCATATTTGGTATAATCCATTCTGGTTCCAATTTGGAGAATACATAAACAAATCTGGTCAATTAGTAATGGGAGATAATCAGATATTTTTTGCTCAGTTAAGAGATGGAGTTCCATTCACAGCAGGTACATTTATGACTGGTAAATTCCCATTTATGATGTTTGGATTACCAGCAGCAGCCTTAGCAATGTATCATGAAGCTAAACCAGGTAAAAAGAAAATAGCTTCAGGTATTTTATTCTCAGCTGCATTAACTTCCTTTTTAACAGGAATTACTGAGCCTTTAGAGTTTGCGTTCTTATTTGTTGCGCCAGTATTATTCGCAATTCACTGTGTATTAGCTGGTTTATCCTTTATGATAATGCAATTATTAAATGTTAAGATAGGTATGACTTTCTCAGGTGGACTTTTAGATTTTATATTATTAGGAGTAATTCCAAATAGAACTAGATGGTGGTTAGTAATAATTGTAGGATTATGCTTTGCTGTAGTTTACTACTTCTTATTTAGATTTTTTATTAGAAAGTTTAATCTTAAGACTCCAGGTAGAGAAGATGATGATATATTTGATGATATAGATAATGAAACTGTAAATGATGATTTAGCTGCTGAAATATTAATAGCTTTAGGTGGTGCAGGTAACATAAACAAGTTAGATGCTTGTATAACTAGATTAAGAGTTACAGTTAATGATTCAAGTAAAGTTGATAAAGAAAGATTGAAAGAACTTGGAGCAGCTGGAGTAATGCAAGTTGGAGAAAATATTCAAGCCATATTTGGTGGAAAATCAGATATACTTAAAACTCAAATTAGAGAAATTATGAATGGTATGGGAGAAAAGTAGCAAAATCAAATTTAAGAGGAAAATGAATTAAGATTTGGAGATAAACTTTTAGAAATACACAAAAGGTAAGAAAAATGCTATATCAAAATAAATTTTATTATTAGATTTTGATATAGCATTTTTTACTTTTAAAGATTAATTATGTATTTCTTTTAATTTATTTATAGGCTTTATTTACAAGAGATTTAAGTATTTTTTTATATACATCTAGAAAGTATAATAGTTTAAAGAAATGGACTTGCATTAAAATATGTTAACTATGGTATAATATTAAAAAAGTGTTTTGAGAGGATAAATATGGAGAATAGAAAAGATATTTATGAAAAAAGAATAGAAGAACATTCAAGTGCTTTAAAGAGATTAAAGAGAGATTATAATATAATTAGTGCATTAAGACTAGTAGTTTCTTTAAGTATTTTATTTTTTATTTACTATGCTTATAGTATAGGTTCAATAAGTTTTGGTATTATCTTATTTTTGCTAAATTCTATATTGTTTTTGTATTTAGCAAAGGTTCATGAAGGTATAGTTAATAAAATAAGCAAAAGAGAAGCTCTTATAGATGTAAACAAAAAAGAGATTCTTAGGTTAGAGGGAAAGTGGAGAGAATTTAATGATTTAGGAGAAGAATATTTAGATAATAAGCATCCTTTTATAAATGATTTAGATATATTCGGAAAAAACTCTTTATTTCAATGGATAAATGAAACTGGTACTGTCTATGGAAGAGAAAAATTAAGTCGTTTATTAAAGTTAGAAGAACTTCCAAGTAAAGAAGAAATTTTATTAAGACAGGAGGCTTTAAAGGAGCTTTCTAAAAAAGTCGATTTTAGGCATGTATTTATAGCTTCATTAAAAGATAAAAAGGGAAAGAAAGAGAAGTATTTAGGGGAATGGTTAAAGGAGGACAATAAATCAATATCACCATTATTAAATATTCTTAGAATAATAATGCCAATAATAAACATTGGAATTACTATTTTAGTTGGCATGAATATTATTTTGTGGCAAATTTTGTTAATTTCTCTTGTTATAAGTTATGGTATTTTGAAGCTTGGTAATAAGGAAGTTATTAAAGGATTAAATATATTTGAAGATTTAAAATATAGAATAAAAACATATGTAGAGGCTTTAGAATTAATAGAAAAAGAAAATTTTGAGTCTAATATAATACAAAGTATAAAAAAATGTTTGTATATAAATGGTAAAAGTGCTAGTAAGGAGCTTAAAAGCTTAGAAAAGGCAACTAACTGGCTTTATGATAGGGGAAATGCTTTTTATCTTTTATTAAATTGTTATTTACTTTGGGATTATCAAATTCTATCAAAGCTTGAAAAGTGGAAGAATTCTAATAAAGATGAGTTTGAAAAATGGATGATTTCTTTGGGAGATTTTGAGGCTTTAGTTTCTTTAGCTGGATTTACTTATAATAATCATGGATGGGCTATACCAAAAATAAATGAGGGTTACACTTTAAAGGGAAAAAATCTTAGTCATCCTATGCTAGGAGAAAAAGGTGTTGGAAATAACTTTGATATCAATAAGGATAAGAGAGTAATATTAATAACAGGATCTAATATGTCTGGGAAGAGTACATTTTTAAGAACTGTTGGATTTAATTGTATATTAGCTTATTTAGGACTTCCTGTAAAAGGAGAAAGTTTTGAAGTTCCAATATTAAAAGTTTATACTTGTATGAGAACTGGAGATAATCTTGAAGAAAGTATATCTTCATTTTATGCAGAGATACTTAGGATAAAGATTATTGTTGAAGGTGTAAAAAGAGGAGAAAAGATTTTATTCTTGCTAGATGAAATATTTAAAGGAACAAATTCTTTGGATAGACATGAGGGAGCAGAGATATTAATAAATCAGCTTTTAGAAGGAAATACATTAGGATTAGTTTCAACTCATGATTTTGAACTTTGTGATATGGAGAAAAAGGATTCTACTATACAAAATTATAATTTTAGAGAATATTATGAAAATAATAAATTAAAGTTTGACTATATTTTAAGGAAAGGTGTTTCACAAACAAGAAATGCTAGATATTTAATGAAGATGGCTGGAATAGATATTGAATAAAAGTACACTTCTATATATAAATAGTAAAATAACTTAATTTTAGACAAATTAAATTAATTTTGATATAATAAACAAATGATGTATTTAGTGAAAAAGCCTTAAATGGCTTTTTTTCATGAGTAGAGTTATTAATAAAAGAGGACTTAGAATAAATAGCAAAAATTTAGGAGGCATGTATATTTTGTTTACAGAAAAGGTAAAAGCAAAAGAATATTACATAAAGGATTTATTAAGTAATAAGTTCTTATTTGAAATCCCAGATTACCAGAGAGCATATTCTTGGACTAAAGAAAATTTAAAGCAATTAGTTGAAGATATTTGGGAATCAGTAGAACTAAATAAAGCAAGAGGAAATAAAGAGTTTGATCAATATGAGCCATATTTCTTAGGGAGTATTGTTTTATGTTCTAAGGAATATAAGGATGATGGGTGTGGAATATATGATGTAATAGATGGACAACAAAGACTTACATCTATAATTATGTTAATTGCTACAATAAGAGATTTGATAGATAATGAAGAGTATAAAAAAGTATTATCTGATTTAATATATCAAAAACCAAATGTTCTTATGGGAATTAAAGAGAGCATAAGAGTTAAGGCTAGAGGAAAAGAAGAAGAGTTCTTTAAAAAGTATATATTAACTGATGGTGGAACAGAATTAGTAAAAGATTTAGATATGGAAGAACTTTCAGAAGCTAAACAAAATATGGTTAATGCAATAGAAGTATTTAGAGATAGTTTCTTTAATGAAGAAGGAGAACTTTTAGAGGAAAAGTTAAATGAATTTATAGTTTACTTACTTCAAAAAGTTGTACTAGTTGTAATAACAACAGAATCATTTACTTCAGCATTTAGATTATTTAATGTAATAAATGCAAGAGGATTACCATTAACAGATTCAGATCTTTTAAAGAGTGAAAACTTAAGAGTTATGAATCCTGAAATAAGAAAAGAGTACACTGATATTTGGGAAAGTCATGAACAAGATTTAGGTAAGGAAAAACTAGATCAGATAATAGGTTTCATGAGAACAATGAAGCTTAAAAACAAAGTTGAAGAAAGTGTATATGAAGAGTTTAGCAAAAAGATATTTAGAAGTGAACCAGAATATCTAGGTGTTAACTTTGTAAATCATTTAACTTCTGTAAAAGCTTTATATGATAAGTATATAATAGATGGTAATCTTGAAGGTGTATCAGATGAAGAAAAATCCTATTATAAAAATTTAATAAACATAATGAGAGAATTTTTACCATATGATGATTGGATGGCAGCAGTTATTAGATTTGCTGAGAAATTCAATGATGATAAGTTAATTTTAGAATTTGTTAAGGTATTAGAAAAAAGACTTGTTATTGATTGGGTAAATGGAAATTCATTTGCTGATAGATTAAATAGAGTTTATGGAATTTTAGAAGTTATAGAAGAAAAAGATTCTTTAGAAGAAATAAAAGAAGCTCCAGTATTCTTATATGATTTAGAGAGAACAACTGCATACTTTGAAAATGCTTTAAATGATATAGATTTCTATAGTAAGGGTAGAATGATGATACCTAAGTATATCTTCGTAAGACTTGATATGGAAAAGAGAGCTAATGAAGTTTTAGATTATAGCGATAAGATTATGATAGAGCATGTTCTTCCTAGAAATGCTAAAGAAACTTATTGGAAAGATAACTTCTCAGCTGATCAAAGAAGAAACTGGGCTAATAAATTTGGTAACTTAGTTATAATAACAGGAGCTAAAAATACTAGAGCTAATAATAAGCCATTTGCTGAAAAAGTTGAACAATACTTAAGTAAGAAAAGTGACTTCGCTATAACTAGAGAAGTTTTAGAATTATCTGATTGGAATATGGATTCATTAGAAGATAGACATGAAAGCTTAGTTAATAGAGCCTTAGAACTTTGGACTAAGTTTTAAAAATTAAAAAGGGCATGTATCAAAATAACTTTTGTTGTTATATTTTGATACTGCCCTTTTTTATTTAAATAAAAGTTAAGTTTTGTGTATTGAAATTTAGGAATTAACTCAATAAAATAAAAATTATTAGATAGGATAATTAATATTTATTCTTAGAAAAACTAGTAGATAAATAATAAATCAATTTTAATGAAAAAATCCAAAATTCATGGCATAATTATATATGGATATAGATAGTGAGAGGATGTAGAGAATGGGGTATGTAATAATAGACCTAGAATTTAATAATATGCAAAATATTACAAAATTTTATCCTAATATTTATAATGAGCAGAAAGAATTAAAGGAATTAGATTCCTATAATGAAATAATAGAGATTGGGGCTATAAAATTAAATAAGTTCATGCAAGAAGTAGATGAGTTTAAAACATATATTAAACCATCAGTATTTAAGGTTTTAAATCCAAAGATAATAGATATAACAGGAATAACTGAAGATCATTTAAAAGATGGAGTTAAATTCGAAGATGCTATGGACAACCTTAAAGATTTTATTGGGGAAGATGATATACTTTGTTCATGGGCTACTGATGACATTGTTCACATAGTTAATAATGCTAAGTATCATTCATATAAAAATATAAGTTGGATAAAAAAATATATTGATATACAAAAATATTGTACAAAGATATTAGCACATAAAAAATCTTTGAGCTTAAAACATGCTTTAGAAGAGTTAAAAATAAAAATGGATAAAAGTAAACTACATGATGCACTAAATGATGCTGTTTATACGGCAGAGGTTTTTAAAAGATTATATAATGGTAAAAAAGTAAAAGAGTATATAGTAGAAGATGTTTACAATATGCCTTCTATAAGAGTTAAAGATTTAAAGAATTATAATTTAGAGTGTGATGATGTAGAATTCAAATGCCCTAAATGCAATATTAAGGTTGAAATGGATTATCCTTTTAGATTATTTAGTTGGAGATTTGTATCAATAGGCAAATGTCCAAAATGCAATAGAAATGTTATACAAGAAGTTGTATTAAAGAAGACCTTATCAGGTAATTTAGTTTATGAATCTACAAACTCTTTAATAAATGACACAGAATACATTGATCTTGACTATAAATTTAAAAAGTTAGCTAAATGACAATAGATTGTTACTTAAAAAACAATATATATGATAAAATAAAAATATAACAATTACTATAAAAAATTAGGGGAACTGATATATTATGAATATTGCTTTTTTTCTAACACCAAAAAGTGAAGTAGCATATGAATATACTGATGCAACAATGAGACAAGTTATTGAAAGAATGGAGCATCATGGCTACACAGCTATTCCACTTATAGATAAAACAGGAAAATATGTAGGTACATTAACAGAAGGGGACTTACTTTGGACTTTAAAAAGAAATCCAGAGCTTAATTTTAAAAATACTAACACAGTTAGTGTAAAGGAAATACCAAGAAGAGTTAAACATAAAAGTGTTTGTATTAATGAAAATATGGAAAGTTTAATATCATTAGCAATCTCTCAAAACTTTGTACCAGTTGTTGATGATAATGGTATATTTATAGGAATAATAAAAAGAAGTGATATAATAAATCACTGCTATAATAGTCTATATAAAAATAATTAAGGTCTTTTGGCCTTAATTTTTTTATAAATATATTGATTGAATCTTCTGAAAGTATTATTATTAAGTATATTTAAATAATTCTATAATAATATGTTTAGAGTAGTTTTAAATAAAATTATTTTATTATATAATATTTTTAATCAAATTAGAAAGAGGTGATACTTGTGATAGCTTTATTATCACCTGCAAAAACTTTAGATTTAACAAGACCAAATTTAGATATAGAAACAAGCAAACCTATTTTTATTAGTGAGGCTGAAGTAATCATGAATAATTTAAAGGAATTAGAAATTCAAGATTTATGTCCACTTATGAAAATAAGTGAAGATTTAGGAGTACAAACATTCACTAAAATTCAAGATTGGAATACAATTTACTATGGTGATGAAAAACCATTTGTATTATCATTTAAAGGGGAAGCCTATAGAGGGCTAGATGCAGATGACTTTACTAAAGAAGATTTAGAATTTTGTAATGACTCTTTAAGAATATTATCAGGACTTTATGGGGCATTAAAGCCTTTAGATGGAACAAAGGCATATAGATTAGAAATGGGAACAAAAATTTCAATTGAGGGATCTAAAAATCTTTATGACTTTTGGGGAAATAAAATAATGGAAGCTGTTTTGAAAGATTTAGAAAGTCATAAGGAAAAAGTTATTATAAATTTAGCTTCTAATGAGTATTATAAGTCTATAAAGAAAATTGAGAAAAAAGTTAGAGTTATAACTCCTGTATTTAAAGAAAGAAAAGGTATTGAATATAAGGTTGTTACAGTGTATGCTAAGAAAGCAAGGGGACAAATGGTTAGATACATAACGAAGAATAGGATTACTGAATCAGAGGACATAAAAAACTTTGATTTAGATGGATATGAGTTTAATGAGAGGCTTTCTGAAGGAGATACATGGGTATTTACTAGAGATTAGATAAAAATCATAGATATTAAAAACTTAAGGGTCAATATTTATGAATTATTATATAAAATTAAAATAAATAATATAAATTAAAATTTTAAGGAGAGATTTTTTTTATGAGCAAACTTATTTTAGAGATTGATGGAATGTCATGTTCAAATTGTGTTAGACATGTTGAAGCAGCTTTATTAGATGTTGATGGAGTAGATGTTTTAGAAGTAGAAGTTGGAAGAGCTGTTGTTGATACTGAAGTTGATGAAGATACTTTAAGAGATGCTTTGGAAGAAGTTGGTTATGAATTAGTTTCAATTGAAGATTAAGTAATTTTATTACCTAATAGCAATATGTTATTAGGTAATTTTTTATTTATATAAAACTATAATAAGATATATGTATACTTGTTTTATAACATATAGTTATGTAAAATATTTTATAAAGTAAACCTTAAATAAAGGAGATGTAAACATGAGTGAAAATCTTACAATGTCAGAATTAATGGATAGCTTTGAGTTAAAGCATTTTCATAAAGGTGAAATAGTTAAAGGAAAAGTTATAAGTGTAAAAAATGATGAAATAATAGTTAATATTGGTCATTTTGCAGATGGTGTGGTGCCAAGAAATGAAATTTCAAATGATAAGAATTTTGATATAAATTCAATAAATGTAGATGATGATATATTTGTAATGGTATTAAGTGGAGATGATGGAGAAGGAAATGTTCTTCTATCAAAGAAAAGAGCAGATGCAATAAAGGTTTGGGATGATTTAAAAGAAGCATTTGAGAAAGAAAAATCAATAAAAGTTTCTTTAAAAGAAGTTGTTAAAGGTGGAATAGTAGGAGATTTTAATGGTCTTAGAGTATTCATGCCAGCTTCTCAATGTGCAGGAAGAAGAATAGAAAACTTAGAAGAATTAGTAGGAAAAACTTTAGAAGTTAGAGTTATAGAATTTAATAAAGATAATAGAAAAGTTGTTGTTTCAAGAAGAGTAATAGATGAAGAAATAAGAAACAATGAAAAAAAAGCTCTTTGGTCTTCAATTAAAGAAGGAGAAAAAAGAAAGGGAAAAGTAACTAGATTAGCTAAGTTTGGTGCTTTTGTTGATATTGGTGGAGTGGAAGGATTAGTTCACTTAAGTGATATGTCATGGTCAAGAGTTCATAAGCCAGAAGAGGTTGTATCAGTTGGAGATGAAGTAGAAGTATTTGTATCAGAAGTTGATATGGACAGAGAGAGAATAGCACTTTCATTAAAGGATGTTATTAAAAATCCATGGGAAACATTAGAAGGATTAAAAGTTGGTGATGTTGTTTCAGGAAAAGTAACTAATTTTATAAAGGTTGGAGCTTTTGTTGAAGTATTACCAGGAATAGAAGGATTAGTTCATATTTCAGAAATTACTGATGAAAATATAGCTAAGCCATCAGATATTTTATCATTAGGTCAAGAAGTTAAGGTTAAAATTTTAAATATAGATGATAAAAATAAGAAAATGAGCTTAAGTATAAAAGATGCTGTAGAAACTTCAAATGAATATATGAAATATAATGATGAAGAAGAAGGTTATTCATTAGCTGAATTATTCAAAGGTTTAAATCTATAATTCTTAAAAATAAAACCTATAAATAATTTAGATAATTAATGGATTTAATTAAGAATTTATAAGTTTTATAGAATTAGAAAAGGATAGTATTAAAAGTACTATCCTTTTTATATTAAATTATATTTTTTCGATTTTTAGCATGTTTGTTCCACCAGTTATTGATGTTGGGAATCCAGCAGCTACCATTATATTATCGCCAGTTTCAGCTATTTCAAACTCTTTAGCTACTTTTCTAGCTTCTTCTATAATTTCATCTGTACTATTAAAATAAGCACATTTTTTAGAAATTATTCCAAAGTTTAAAGCTAAGCTTCTTCTAACTTTTTCATATGGAGTAATAGCTATTATTGGACAACTAGGTTTATATTTTGATAATATCTTAGCAGTTGAGCCAGTCTGAGTGGCTGCTACTATAGCTTTTGTAGGGAATTTACTAGCTGTTTTGGATGCTGAATAACTTATAGCATCTGCAAAGGCATCTGGATTTGGATTTGGATCCTTTAATCTTCTTAAAAGATAATTATAGTCTAAGTTAGCTTCTGCTTTTTTTGCTATTTTAGACATTGTCATTGCCGCCTCTATAGGAAAGCTACCAGAAGCACTTTCTCCACTAAGCATTATGGCATCTGTACCATCAAATATAGCATTACATACATCGGAAGCTTCAGCTCTAGTAGGCCTTGGATTTCTTATCATAGAATCTAACATTTGAGTTGCTGTTATAACTATTTTTCCTGCCTGATTACATTTCTTAATTATATTTTTTTGGATTATAGGTACATTTTCTATAGGAATTTCTACTCCCATATCACCTCTAGCAACCATTACACCATCAGTAACTTTAATTATTTCATCTATATTATCTACACCTTCTTGGCTTTCTATCTTTGATATTATTTTTATATCTTTTCCACAATGAGAGTCTAAAATTTCTCTAACTTCAAGTACATCCTCTGGTTTTCTTATGAAAGAAGCAGCTACAAAGTCTACTTCCATTTCACAACCAAATATTAAGTCGGATTTATCCTTTTCAGTTACAGCAGGGAGTTTGATTGGCACATTAGGTACATTGACACCTTTATGGTCTTTTATAGTGCCTCCTTCAATAACTTCACATATTATATCAGTTCCACGGACTTCTTTTACTTTAAATTCTAAAAGTCCATCATCAACAAGTATTGATCCACCAGGTTTTATGTCTTCATATAATTTTTTATAAGAGATTGAACATCTAGTATTATCACCTAATATCTCATCTCCGCAAGAGAATGTGAATTCATCACCATTTCTTAATTGAGCTTCGCCATTTTTAAAATTATGTGTTCTTATTTTAGGACCTTTAATGTCTAATAAGATAGCTGTAGCTGATTTTTCCTCTTTTCTAAGTCTCTTAATAAGTTCTATTTTTTCTTTATGACTTGCATGGTCTCCGTGTGAGAAGTTTAATCTAGCTGCATTCATACCAATTTTTATGAAGTTTCTTAAAATTTCTTCTGAATCACTTGCAGGACCAATTGTAAATATCATTTTTGTTTTTTGCATAAAAACCACCTCGTTTTTTAAAACTAAAATAGTCTAGTGATTGCTTTAAAAGTTTGATATATTTGATATAATAGAATAAATTATTAAATTAATTATATTTTACCACAATAATAGGAAGGGATGGGTAAAAATGAATGTATTAAAAGGTTTAGAACCACAAATCGTTTTAAAATATTTTGAGGAAATATCACAAATTCCAAGAGGATCAGGTAATGAAAAGGCAATAAGTGATTTCCTAGTCAACTTTGGAAAAAGTTTAGGTCTTGAAACAATACAAGATGAATCATTAAATGTAATAATAAGAAAACCTGCAACTCCAGGTTATGAAAATGCACCAGGAGTAATAATACAAGGTCATATGGATATGGTATGTGAAAAAAATAAAGATACTATACATGATTTTGAAAAAGATCCTATTGAAATTAGAGTAGATGGAGATTATATATATGCTACAGGAACTACATTAGGAGCAGATAATGGTATAGCAGTAGCTTATGGAATGGCTGTTTTAGCTTCAAATGATATAGAACATCCTGCTATAGAACTTTTAGTTACAACTGATGAAGAAGTTGGAATGGGTGGAGCAATTGCTTTAGATGGAACTTTATTAAAAGGTAAATATCTTTTAAACATAGATTCAGAGGAAGAAGGAAAACTTTTAGTAAGCTGTGCAGGTGGAGCAAGAAGTGATGTTACTTTACCAATAAACTTTGAAGAAATGGAAAAAGATTTTGAAGTTTATGAAATCATGTTAAGAGGACTAAAAGGTGGTCACTCTGGAATGGAAATAGATAAACAAAGAGGAAACTCTAATAAGTTAATGGGAAGAGTGTTAAATGATATTAATGCTAACTGTGATATTAGATTAATATCAATTAATGGTGGATCTAAGGTAAATGCTATTCCAAGAGAATGTGATACTTTACTAGCTGTTAAAAAAGATGATGTTAAAAAATTAGAAGAATTAATTAAAAAATGGGATTCAATATTAAAAGACGAATACCATGTTAACGATAATGGAGTTAATTTAACTTTAGTTAAAAAAGAAGAAAGTCATAAAGTATTTTCTAAAGATACTACATTTAAGGCAATAAAAATAATGAACTTAATTCCTGATGGAGTTGATACTTATAGTATAGAAATGAAAGGATTAGTTCAAAGTTCAACAAACCTAGGTGTTGTTATTACAGAAGCAGATAAAATTATTTTTGCTAGTTCAACAAGAAGTTCAGTTGAAACTTTAAAAATTAAACTTTTAGATGAAATAGCTGACATTGCAGAAGTATTAGGTGGAGAATTTGAAATACAAGCACCATATCCAGCTTGGCAATACAATCCTGATTCAAAAATAAGAGAACTTTGTAGCAAGGTATATAAAAATATGACAGGAAAAGATCCTGAAATAATAGCTATACATGCTGGATTAGAATGTGGATTATTAGGAGAGAAAATAGAAGGATTAGATATGATTTCATTTGGTCCTAATATGTATGATGTTCATACTCCAAATGAGCATGTTAGCATATCTTCAGTAAAAAATGTTTGGGATTTCTTAGTTGAAATATTAAAGTCTATAAAATAATTAAAAATAAATTTAGATAATATATTATATTGAGTAGTAAGCTTTATTGAAAGTAAGCTTTATAGAATTTATTAATTTAAATTCTAAAAGTAACTTTCAATAAAGCTTTTTATTTATTATTAAAATGTAAAATTTAAGAAAAATAAAATTAAAAGAAGGAATTTTACATATTATGTAAAATAACTATATAAAGAAGTAGTTTTACATAATTTGTAAAATAAATAAAGTTAAATTGAAAGAAAGGTTGGGGGAAGGGTGAAGTACACTAGAATTGATGTAAAGAATAAAAAAAGGACTAATGGACATAACAATAATAATAATGATGGTAAAAGTTTTATATTACTTTTTATTGGAGTAATTGTTGTAGCACTTGTAATATCAACTGCAATGTCTAAGTTTATATGGCCTGAGGGAAAGAAAACAGCAGAAAAGGAAAAAATAGAAGCAACTTCTGTAGAAAATAAAGATACAAGTGAGAATAATAAAGAAAATAATAAAGTAGCAAAAGATGATGAAAAACCAAAAGCTAATAAAGTAATGGCTGAAAGTGTAGGAGGACAAGAGTATGTAATGGTTCAGTGTGGTTTTTACTCAAATAAAGAGAATGCAAATAATGTAAAAGCTCAGTTAGAAGATGATTATATTGCAGTATCATTAAGTGAAGCAGAAAATTATAGAGTAATAGTTCATATTGGGAATGAAGAAGAAGCTACTAAACTTTCTAATGAGTTAAACGAAAAAGGTGTTAGTAACACAAAAGGACGGTTTATTATTCCAAAAACTGATGTGTGTAGCAATGAGATTATAGAAATAACAAATGGATATGTAAACATAATAAATAAATTAAAAGAGGATTCTGTTAAGGGGGTTAAGACAACACAGTTTAAAGAGTGGGTTAATGGATTAGAAGAACATAGTGATTCTGAATATTTTAAAGCATTTAAAGAATTAAAAGATGGTATAAATAAAATTCCTGATGAAATAACTAAAAAAAATATAGAGGAAAGTTACCAAATAGTATTTAATACTTTAAATAATTTTAAAGTAAACAAATAATTGTAATTTATTTTTAATTTATAGTAATATATTTTTAAATTATAATAAAAATGAAAGAGTTAAATTCTCTTTCATTTTTTCTTTATAATTTGCTATACACGTACATTTATACTTGTTTATAAAAATAATAAATGATAAACTATATAAGATAAAGAATACAAGACCTTATTTAAGGAAAAATAAGATTATTTAAAAGTTTTTTAGATATAAGGTAAGGTGGAAAAATGAAGGTTATTTTAGCATCAAAATCTCCAAGAAGAGTTGAGATTCTTGAAAAAATAGTTAAAGAATTTGAAGTGGTTGAGTCAAATTTTGATGAAAAAACTATAGAGTTTCAAGGAGATATTGAAAAGTATGTTAAAGATTTGTCTAGAAATAAAGCTATAGAGGTTTCAAAAAAACTTAATGAACCATCTATAGTTATTGCTGCGGATACAGTTGTTTTTCTAGATGGAAAAGTTTTAGAAAAACCTAAAAATGAAGAGGATGCTTTTAGTATGTTATCTTCATTAAGTGGTAATACTCATAAGGTATATTCAGGTATTTGTTTAATAAATACTGTGAATGACACTGTAATGACTGATTGTGACTGTACAGAAGTAAGATTTTCAGAATTAAATCCTAGACAAATAAGAAATTACATAAATTCTGGTGAGCCTATGGATAAAGCAGGAGCTTATGGAATTCAAGGTTTAGGTGGTGCTTTTGTAGAAGGAATAAAGGGATGTTATTACAATGTCATGGGATTGCCCTTGAATAAACTATATAAAGCATTAGAAAATTATGACATAACAATACTTTAAAATCACTTTCAATGGGCATGTTAATTTCTAAATAAGGAGCTACAATATGTCTAAAAATATAAGAATTAATGAAATTCCATCTGGTGAGAGACCAAGAGAAAAACTTCTTTTTTATGGAGCACAGTTTTTATCTAATGAGGAACTTTTGGCCATAATTCTTAGAACTGGAAATAAGGATTTAAACGTAGTTGAATTGTCTTATAGAATAATACATAGTGTTGGTGGATTGAATGGACTTTTCAAAGCTTCGGCAAAGGAGCTTATGGAAGTTAAAGGTGTTAAGGAAGCTAAGGCAACTCAAATCTTGGCAATGTGTGAATTATATAAGAGATTTAAGGTTTCTGAGTTAATACAGGTTAAGATTTCAAAGCCATCAGATGTAGCAGAATTAGTTTTAGACGAACTTAGAATGCTACGGCAGGAGGTATTGCTCCTAATAACTCTTGATACTAAAAATAAAGTAATATCTAAAAAAGAAATTTTTAAAGGTGGGCTAAATTCTTCTTTAGTACACCCAAGAGAGATATTTAGAGAGGCTGTTAAGGATAGTGCAGCATCTATAATTATATGTCACAATCATCCTTCGGGAGATCCAACACCTAGTAAAGATGATATAAACATAACAACAAGACTAAAAGAATGTGGAAAAATGATGGGTATTGAGCTTTTAGATCATTTAATAATAGGAGATAACAGATTCATAAGTCTTAAAGAAAAAGACATATTGTGATTAGGAAAGGGGATTAAAAATGGGTTTATTTAATTTTGGAATGACAAAAGACATGGGTATAGATTTAGGAACTGCAAATACTCTAGTGTTTGTTAAAGGAAAGGGTATAGTATTAAGAGAACCTTCAGTTGTTGCTATAAACAATTTAACAAAAAAATCATTAGCTGTTGGTACTGAGGCTAAGCAAATGATAGGTAGAACACCAGGAAATATAGTGGCTATAAGACCATTAAAAGATGGAGTTATTGCTGATTTCGATGTTACTCAAACAATGCTTAAGAGATTTATAGAAAAGATAACAAATAAAAGTGCATTCACAAGCCCAAGAATAATAGTGTGTTTCCCTTCAGGAGTAACTGAAGTTGAGAGAAGAGCAATAGAAGAAGCTACTAAGCAAGCAGGAGCAAGAGAAGTAATATTAATGGAAGAGCCAATGGCTGCTGCAATTGGAGCAGGACTTCCAGTTGATGAGCCTACAGGAAGTATGATAGTTGATATTGGTGGAGGTACTACTGAGGTTGCTATAATATCATTAGGTGGAATAGTTACTAGTAAATCATTAAGAGTTGCTGGAGATGAATTAGATCAATCAATCATAAATTACATTAAGAGAGAATTTAACTTAATGATAGGTGAGAGAACTGCTGAACAAATAAAAATGGAAATTGGATCAGCTTACAAAGTTGATGAAGATGAAGAAGAACAAACAATGGACATAAAAGGAAGAGATTTAATATCAGGACTTCCTAAGGTTGTTGTGGTTGATGCAGGACAAATAAGAAACGCTTTAAAAGAGCCGGTTTCATCAATAATAGAATCAATCAAAACTACTTTAGAAAAAACACCGCCAGAATTAGCAGCTGATATCATGGATAAAGGAATAATGCTTGCTGGAGGAGGAGCTTTCCTAAAAGGACTAGATGAACTTATATATAAAGAAACAGGAATGCCTGTTCATATAGCAGAATCACCTCTTGACTGTGTTGCACTAGGTACAGGAAAAGCTTTAGATAAGTTTGATTTAATAGTTAAGCAACAAAGAGGGTAGAATATGAAATTTTTCAAGAATAAACTGGCAGTAACTGTTATAGTACTGTCAGTTGCCTTTTTAGGAATAATTATATTTACTGTTAAGAGTGATTCTAAAAACCCAATTTCAGGTGGAGTTGGTACTGTTTTAAACCCTGTGCAGAAAGTAGTATACACAATAAGTGATAAAGTTCATGATGTCTTTGATTTCTTCTATAACTTTTCAGATATTAAGAATGAAAATAATGATTTAAAAAAGAAAAATTTAGAGTTAGAGAATAAATTAGTTGAGTACAATGAGTTAAAACGTCAAAATGATGTTTTAAGAGGAATAGTTGATTTTTCTAAGGAAAATAATCAATATAAATATATTGGTACAAATATAATAGGAAAAAGTGGAAGTAGTTTTGTAGAAGGCTATACTATTGATAAAGGATCAAGTGAAGGTATTAAAAAAGATTACGTAGTAATTTCTCCAGAAGGACTAGTGGGAGTGGTAACAGAAGTTCATTCTAAATGGTCAAAAATACAGACTTTATTAAATGAAAATGTAGCTGTTGCAGCTACTATTGAAGGAGATAGTAATTCAGGAGACGGAATAGTTAAAGGATATAGAAATGGCAGTGATATGCAAGCAGAAATAACTAATTTACCTATGAATTCTACAATAAAAGAAGGTGAAACGGTAGTTACTTCAGGTCTTGGAGGATATTATCCTAAAGGAATAAGAATTGGTGAAGTAACATCAGTGCAATCAGATGATGTTAAAGTTATGAAAACTGCGATACTAAAAACATATGTTGACTTCAATAATTTACAAGAATTATTTGTAGTTGTACCACCATCAGAGAGAGATGATATAGTTAAGTATTAGAAAAGAGGGAGTAAAGTGAAAAGATTAATACTAATATTAATATGTCTTTTACTATTTATAGTAGATAATACTCTGGTACCTTTTTTCTCTATAAAAGGTGTTTATCCTAGTTTATTATTCACCTTTGCTGTACTATATGCTCTTATGAGTGGGTATTGGGAAGCGGTATTTATAGGAGTTTTATCAGGTTTCCTTCAAGATGTTTATTTTGTAAATGTCTTTGGGGTAAATATGTTAGTAAATATGTTAGTGTGCTTAATAGCTGCGTATATTGGTGAGAGCGTATTTAAGCATAAAAAAACAATTCCAGTACTATCAGTAGGTTTGCTTACCATAATAAAGTTTTTTGTAGTGGCATTTATATTAAGATTAGTGAATATAAGAATAAACTTATTAAGCTTTTGGATTATGGTGCTTTATAACGTAGTTGTAGGATTCTTTATGTATAATTGGGTTTATAAATTATGCAACAGAAATCTTATGAAGAGAGAATGGAAAATAAGTGAAAAATAGGTGGTTACATGAGAAGTTCAATAAATGGAAAAACGCCTATAGATAGATATAAAATTCTCATAGGAATAATGATAATAGTATTTGTATCTATAGTAGCAAGATTAGTTTATCTTCAAGTATTTAATTATGAAGAATTTAAACAAAGAGCTGATACTAGATCTATGAGATTTCTATCAGAACAGGCTCCAAGAGGTAAAATTTATGATTCAAATGGGGACATTTTAGCTACTAATAGACAAACATACACATTAACATTTACTGAAACAGATGAATCTAAGAAAAACTTTTATACTACTATAGATAAAGTTTATTCTATTTTAAAAGAAAATAATCAAAGTATATTAGATAATTTTAAGCTTAGAATTAATGAAAATGGAGAACTTTATTTTGATGTTTCAGGCGAAACTGAAAAACTAAGATTTTTAAAAGATATAGGAATGGGAGATAAAGTTAAAAATATTATTTTTAAGAATAAAGAGGGAGATTTAACTGCTGAGGAAGAAGATCAAATAGATCAAGAACTTGTAAAGGTTACTCCAGATGAGGCTTTTAATTTCTTAGTAAAAGAATATCAGTTATATTACGTATTAAATCCTACAGAGGATGAAATTACAGCATATAAAAAGATGGAACCAAAAGAGATAACAGATATATTGTTAAAGAAATATTCTCTTCAAGATATAAGAGGATATATGCTTGTTAAAAATGCTATAAAAATGCAAAGTTTCTCAGGATATAAGCCAGTTACAATAGCTAAGGATATAAACAAAGAAACTGCATTTATATTCTATCAAAGACTTAATGATTTACCAGGAATAGATGTAAGTATAGAGCCTATGAGATATTATCCTTATAATGAGTTAGGTTCTTCATTCTTAGGATATGTAGCTTCTATAAATGGAGATCAAAAGTCTAAGTATGAAGCAAGAGGATATGATGTTTCTACTGATTTAATAGGAAAAGCTGGTATAGAAGCAGCCTTTGAAAATGAACTAAAAGGTGTTAAGGGAGGAACTACAGTTAAGGTAAACTCTTCTGGTAGAAAAAAAGAGGAACTTTATGATTTAGAATCTCATCCAGGAAATAATGTACATTTAACTGTAGATAAGGATATTCAATATTCAGCAGAAACTTCAATGAAGTATATTTTAGATTTTCTTCAAACAAGAAATACAAGGGACTATAACGTAAATACTAAAAATGCAACAAGAGGAGCAGCTGTTGCTATAGAAGTAGATACAGGAAAGGTTTTAGCGTTAGTAAGTTATCCAGGGTTTAATCCAAATGAATTTTCTAAAGGAGAATTAGATCCAGCAGTGGCAAAGGAATATTTCCAACCAGACTATGAAGCTTTTGCACAGCAGTTTATAGCGAGAAATGCTTTAAATAAGACAGTAGATGATCTTTTCCCTAAAAATTCAAAAACTGGATTAAGAGAAGATTTATATGATCTTTATCCAAAAAGATTTTATAATTATGCTACTTTAGGTATGATTCCACCAGGATCTACTTTTAAACCTGTTACTAGTGTTGCTGCATTAGAAGAGGGCGTTATAACTCCAAGTTCAACAGTTTATGCTAATGGGCAAAACTTTGGACAGACATATCCAGAGATATTTGGTAAAAATCCTGCAAACTGGCCAAGAGATAAAAACTATATAGGAAATCCAGATTTATATACTGCATTGCAGCATTCATCAAATTCATATTATTTTGATTCTGCTGTAAAGATGTATTATAAAAATGGTGGAGATCCATATGGAGATGGGAGATACAAGAAGAGTAGTACAGAAGCTTTAGATTCTATTGCAAAATATGCATGGCAATTTGGATTAGGAGTAGATCCAAATTCAGATAAAAAGGCTTCAACAGGAATTGAAATATCTGAAAATTTTGGTCAGGTTTATAATTTTAAGTCATTTAAAAACCAAACAATAGCACTTATGAGATTTACTTTAGTTGATTCGCTTGAGAAAGGAACCTTTGTCAATTCTTCTTCTCCAGATTTTCCGCAGGTAAATATAGGGGTTAATGATAGAGATTCCAAAGAGTTAGCAGCGGCTAAGGAAGCTATAAAGAAAGATGTAGAAAGTTCCTTAAATAAGCTTGGTGATGGAAATACAATTGATGAAAAAGCTTTAAGTGAAGCTTTAAAAAAGGATTTTAAAACTTTATATAATATAGATCCTTCATATCAAGAAAGTATTAAAAACTTTAGTGGAATAAAAGCTAAGGATGAAGAAGAAAAAGTTGATAAAGGAATAAGTCTAACAGTTCAAAAAACAGTTGCTTGGGTTGTAGGAGACATTGCTTACCAAATAGTTTCACCAAGAAACTTTACTGACTCTGCTATAGGACAGAGTATAAGTAACTTTACTCCTGTTCAGCTAGCAAGTTATGTTGCAACCTTAGCAAATGGAGGAACAAGATACAAGACACACTTAGTTGATAAAATAACAGATGCTCAAGGAAATTTAGTAGAAGAATTTAAACCAGAAGTTTTAAATAAAGTTAATATGTCAAAAGCTACTTTAGATGCTGTTAAAGAAGGTATGAGAAGAGTTAATGCTACTGGTTCAGCACAGTCTATAATGTCAAATTTACCTATGGTGACAGGTGGTAAAACTGGTACTGCTACTTTCAGAAACGACCAATCGGATTTTGGAAGAACAGATTATGGTGTTTATATTTCCTTTGCTCCACTAGATAATCCTAAGATTGCTGTGGCAACAGTTCTTTATGATGGTGGTCATGGATATTATGGATCATTTATAGCAAGAACTATCTATGAAACTTATTTTAGAGAACAATTAAAGAAGGATCATCCATATTATAAACCAACAAATCTTGATGGAGCTACTTATGATTATTCATTGAATCCACCTTTAGAAGCTATAAAGGATTCAAATATAAATAGTAAGGTTGAAAATGCAGAATTAGATTCTTCAGGAAAACTAGTTGAAAAATCAGAAGGTAATAATTCTGAAAATAAAAAAGATGATAATAAATCTAAAGTAGATTAAAATAAATATCATTAATAAAAAATTACAGAATTGATTAAAATGTACTCTATAGAATAGACCGTTTAAAAAGTCTATTTTGTAGGGTACTTTTGTGTATAATTAAATAAATTATATATAGTTTTTTTATATGATTTGTTTTTTGAAAATTTTACTACTTTATTTCATAAAATCCTTTTATAAATTAAAAATAATTTATATAATATAAAGTGAGAATTAATTTATTGTATAATTTACCTTAAGAATAAAAGGGGTTGGATACTTGGAGGATAGTAATTTACTATGCGTGATGATAGAATTTTTATAAAAGGAAATAAACTAGGAATAAATGCCATAATTAATATGGACAAGTTTGGAAATTTTGATGAAATGCTTGATTCTTTAGTAGAGAAGTTAAGTAGAGGAAAAAAGTTTTATAAAGGAGCTACTTTAACTATAACTACTGATTTAAAATATATAAATGAGAGGCAAATATCAAAGTTAAAAGATGTACTTTTTGATGAGATACTTATAAAAGATTGTATATTTGAAGAACGATTAGAAAAGCAAAGTAGTGTTTTTTCGGGAGTATATGAGGGAAGAACGAAATTTGTAAGAAAAACTGTTAGAAGTGGTCAATGTTTGAATTACGCAGGTAATTTAATAATAATTGGTGATGTTAATAATGGCGGAGAAGTTAGAGCACATGGAAATGTAATTGTGTTAGGTGACTTAAAGGGAAAGGTTTTTGCAGGAGATAATGGAAATGAAAATGCCATAATAGCAGCTTATTCTTTAGAACCAGAATTAATTTCTATATCAGGCAAAATAACAATATCACCGGATGATTTTGAGAAAACAGGATATCCAGAAGTGGCTAGATTGAATGGAAATAATATAATTGTAGAGCCGTATTTACCGGATAAATATTCTTATTAATATTACATAATTTAATGGAGGGAAAGTAATGGGAGTATCGATAGTAATAACATCAGGAAAAGGTGGAGTTGGAAAAACAACTACTACAGCTAACATAGGAACAGCCTTAGCAGCACAAGGTAAAAAGGTAGTGGTTGTTGATGGAGATACAGGTCTAAGAAACTTAGATGTGTTAATGGGATTGGAAAATAGAATAGTTTATACAATAATTGATGTAATTGAAAATAGATGTAGAACTAAGCAAGCTTTAATAAGAGATAAGAGATTTAATAATCTATACTTATTACCTACAGCTCAAACTAAGGATAAAAATGATATAAGTCCTGAGCAAATGTTAAGATTAGTAAATGAATTAAAAGAAGAGTTTGATTATGTAATTTTGGATTGTCCAGCTGGTATAGAGCAAGGATTTGAAAATGCTATAGTTGGAGCAGATAGAGCTATCGTAGTAGTTAATCCAGAAATAACTTCTGTAAGAGATGCTGATAGAGTTATTGGAAAACTTGATGCTAAAGGATTAGAGAATCATGAAGTTATAGTAAATAGATTAAATTATGAAATGACTAAAAAAGGTGATATGCTAGACATTTCAGATATTATAGAAACTCTTTCTGTAAAACTTTTAGGAGTTGTACCAGATGATAGAAATATAACAGTTTCTACTAATAAGGGAGAGCCTATAGTATTAGATGAAAAAGCAAGTGCCGGACAAGCATTTAGAAATATAGGTAAAAGAATAATAGGAGAAGATGTTCCAATAATGGATTTAAACACAGAACATCAAGGAATATTTAGTTCAATACTAAAATTGTTTAGAAGAGGGTAGGTGAGAGAAAATGAGTTTTTTAAATGTTTTTTCTAGTAGACTTACACCAAAACAAGTTGCTAAAGATAGACTAAAGGTTATTTTAATTCATGATAGAGGTGAACTATCAGATGAAGTTTTAGATAAAATAAGACTTGAAATATTAGATGTACTTTCTAAATATGTAGAGATTGAAAATGAGGATGTTGATATAACTGTTACAAAGTCAAATGCAATAGAAGGCGAATCACCATCTTTAGTAGCAAATATACCTATAAAAAATATAAAGGGGAAAGCTAGATAATTTAAAAATATAAGCTATTTCAAATTTTTTGAGATAGCTTTTTATTAGTTTTTTTAAAAGTTCAGAATTTTGTAATTGAAAATAGGTGAAAATAAAGTATTATATAAATAGTTGTGTTAAATAAATAAAATTTATGGAGGTAATATAATGCTTAGTAGACTAAAATTAGATAGTAAACTAAGAAGAGAAATTGATTATAAGCTTTTAGTATCTATGATATTAATAGTGCTGTTTGGAATATTAAACATATACTTAGGAACAAAGTCTCAACGAGGATTCTTTTTCGCTAAGAAACAGTTAATATGGTTTATAATATCAATGATTGCATTGTACATAATATTACTTTGGAATTATAACATAATTTATAATTATGTTGAAATATTCTATTGGGGATCCATAGTTCTACTTATAATAACCAGATTTGCAGGAAGTGTAATAAATGGTGCTAGAGGATGGATTGTATTAGGTCCTGTAAGTATTCAGCCCTCGGAACTGGCCAAAACAGCCATGATACTTATGCTGGCCAAAAAGATGGAACAAGTCGATTTAAGAATAAATGACTTTAGAAATTTTATAAAGGTTGCCATGTATGCAATAATACCAATGATATTTATAGTTGTACAACCTGATATGGGGATGACTATGGTTTCATTTTTTATAGCACTTGGTATATTCTTTGCAGCTGGATTAGATATAAAAGTAATAGGTGCAGGGCTCTTATCAATAATAGTGGCAATAGCCTTAGTTTGGAATTCAGGTCTTATAAAAGATTATCAAAAGGGTAGGCTTGTTGGATTCTTAAATCCTGATGGAGATGAATTAGGTATAAATCTGCAATTAACTCAATCAAAAATAGGAATTGGATCTGGTGGGTTCTTTGGAACAGGATTAGATTTAAATGGAGAAGTTGGTGGATATTCATCAGAATTCGTACCAGAAAGGCAAACAGACTTCATATTCGCTGTAATAGGTGAGCATTGGGGAACAGTAGGAGGAATAATATTATTATTACTATATGGAATAATGATATATAGAATAATAATGACGGCTAAAACAGCTAAAGATACATTTGGTTCTATGATATGTGTAGGATTTGCCTCCTATTTTATATTTGCTATATTACAAAATATAGGGATGACAATAGGTATAATGCCTATAACAGGAATAACTTTACCATTAGTAAGTTATGGAGGAAGTTCGTTGCTTACAACTATAGTGAGTATAGCCTTAGTTTTAAATATATCTATGAGAAAGAAAAAATTAAAATTCTAATAAAAATAAAAGTATTAAGATCAATAATGGTTTTAATACTTTTATTTTTTTATATATTATGTTTCAGTTTGTAATAAAAGTTCTATAATATGCATAAAAAATATATATATTAAGTATAATTAGAAATTTTTAGAGGGGAGAAGAAAAATGGGTAGCTATAACAAAGAATATGAGAAGTATTATAGAAAAATAAATAAGGTAAGAAAAACTTCTCCTAATAATGAGGTTAATTTCAAAATTAAGGGAACCTATAAGAGCAAAGATAAAGATAGTTTGAGGAAATACGTGATTAAGGAAGTTACTTTTTCATCAATTTTAAGCTTTTTTATTTTTTCTAGCTTTTTTTTTATGGGAAAAGTGGACAATGAATTTTTAGTAGATTTAAGTAGTAAATTTAAAGAGGTGATATCAACTGATAGATATTATAAAAACTTGAATTTGAATGAAAGTAAAATAGTAGCTACTATTAGTAATGGAATAAAATATGGATTTAAGTTAGAAAATTCTAGCTTTAAAAAAGAATCTAAACAAATTAATGAAGAAAAAGTATTTGAAAATAATGAGGAAGTAAGTGTTTTTAATAACTTTGATGTCATTGAGAAAGAATCTATAGATTTTTTGAAGGAAAGTAAAGTTGTTCCTTTTAATGGAGAGGTCAAAATTTTAGAAAATAATAATTTAAAAGGAAAAAAACTTTATTTAAGTGGTTCAAAAGGTGATGTGAAAAGTCTATTAAAAGGAACTATAAGTGAAATGAAAAATGAAAATGGAACATATAGTGTTAAGGTAAAATATGATGAAAATTTAGAAGTTTTATATCACAATTTAGAAGAGGTATCAAAAAAAGAAGGAGATAAGGTGGAGGAAGGAGAGAAAATAGGGAGTTCATCTGAAAATGAAAAAGCAAAGGGTATAATAATTCAGGTATTATTTAAAAATGAGTATGTTAACCCAGAAGAAAGCATGAAGTTTTTAGGAGATAAGCAGTGAAAATCCATAAAAAAATAATTGCACAGCTTATTATATTTTTTATTTTAGGATTTATATTTGATTTAGCCCTAGCTTTTTTCTGGATTATAATACATGAATTAGCTCATTATTTTGTTTTATTAAAACTTAATATAGAGTCAGAGAAATTTAAGCTTCATATTTTAGGAGCTAGATTAGAAATCAAAGATTATGAAGATTTAAGTTCAAGAGAAAAGTTAATAGTATGTTTAGCAGGTCCTGTTTTAAATGGAGTTGTGGCTATAATTTTTTTCTTTATTTACAAATTAATTTCAAAAAACCAATATATTTATTCTGCTTATGAAATAAATTTAGTCTTATTTATTTTTAATTTGCTACCTACCTATCCTTTAGATGGAGGAAAAATATTAGGTGCAATTTTAGAAGAGAAGATGATTTTTAAGGATGTAAACAATGTATTGATTAAGATAAGCTATTCATTTGGAATAGCATTTCTTTTGTTATCTATATTAGGAATTGTGATTTTAGGAGAAGTAAATATAACAAGCATATTAGCTGGAATATTTATAATCTATTTAAGCTATAATGAGAGAAGAAAGGTAATGTATATAATTATGGGTGATATAACTAAAAAGAGAGAACGATTAATTAATAAGAAATACATAGACAGTAGAGTAACTTCTGTATATTGTGAACAAGATATTGTTAATCTTCTTAAAATTATTGATAAAAATAGATTTAATATATTTTATGTTTTAGATGAAGAAATGAATTTGCTTTATGTCTTAAGAGAAAATGAAATAATAGAGATATTAAAGACAATTGGAAACATGAATTTAAGAGAATATTACATTAAGTATAGAAAAGAATAAATATATTGGTTATAATTATTCTTTGTGATAGAATAGAAATTGTTAATATGAGAGGAGTATAAAGAGGTATACTTCTCTTTTTATTATAGATAGTGGCTTTAATATTTTATAAAAATGTAGGAGGAAACTAAATGGTAAGAATAACTGAGGATATTTTATATAGAGTTGAGAAACCATCTAGATATGTAGGTGGAGAGCTTAATGAAGCGATAAAAGATCCAAAAGAAGTTGATATAAGATTTGGATTTTGCTTCCCAGATGTTTATGAAGTAGGGATGTCTCACTTAGGATCAAGAATTTTATATCATGTTTTAAATCAAAGAAAAGATACATATTGTGAAAGAGTATATGCTCCATGGCCAGACATGGAAAAGCTTATGAGAGAAAATAATATTCCTTTATATGCTTTAGAAACTAAAGATCCTATAAATGAATTTAACTTTTTAGCATTTACTCTTCAGTATGAAATGAGTTATACAAACATATTAAATATGCTAAACATGGGAGGAATTCCGCTTAGAGCATCAGAAAGAACAGAGAAGGATCCTTTAGTAATAGCTGGTGGTCCTTGTGCATATAATCCAGAGCCCTTATATGATATAGTTGACATATTCCAATTAGGTGAAGGTGAAGAAGGATTAAATGATCTTTTAGATCTTTATCAAAAACATAAAGACAACTTTAACAAGGAAGCTTATTTAAGAGAAGCTAGTCATATTCCAAGTGTTTATATTCCATCATTATATGATGTTACATACAACGAAGACGGAACAATAAAAGAATTTAAACCTAAGTATGATGATGTACCTAAAAAGATTAAAAAGAGAATCATAAATAATTTTGACCAGGTTGATTTCCCAGAAAGTTTAATAGTGCCTTATAGTGAAATAGTTCATGACAGGGTTGTTTTAGAATTATTTAGAGGATGTACTAATGGATGTAGATTTTGTCAAGCTGGAATGATATATAGACCAGTTAGAGAAAAGAGTAGAAAGACTTTATTAGATCAAGCTAGAAAAATGCTTAAAGCTACAGGATATGATGAGGTTTCACTAGTTTCACTAAGTACTTGTGATTATTCTGATATTCAAGGCTTAGTAAAAGATCTTGTAGAAGAACACGGAAAGAATAATGTAAGTGTTGCTTTACCATCAATAAGAGTAGATGCTTTCTCAGTTGACCTATTAAAGGAGATTCAAAAGGTTAGAAAAACTGGTTTAACTTTTGCACCTGAGGCTGGCTCTCAAAGAATGAGAGATGTTATAAATAAAGGATTAACAGAGGAAAGAATCTTAGAAGCAGCTAAAAATGCTTTTGAATCAGGTTGGAGTACAATAAAATTATACTTTATACTTGGAGTTCCTTATGAAACAATTGAGGATGCTGCAGAAATAGGATTACTAGCAGAGAAAATAGCTGATCAATACTTTGCTGTACCTAAACATATAAGAAATAAAGGACTTAGAATAACTGTAAGTACTTCTATTTTTGTACCAAAACCATTTACACCATTCCAATGGGCACCAATGGAAAGAATGGACATTGTAACTGAAAAAATTCGTGCTGTTAAAGGTGCTATAAAATCAAGAAGTATAGTCTACAATTATCATGAGCAAAAAACATCATATATGGAAGGTGTTTTAGCTAGAGGAGATAGAAAACTTTGTGATGTATTAATAAAAGCTTATGAAAAAGGTGCTAAATTTGACGGATGGTCAGAGTACTTTGATTTTGAATTATGGAAAGAAGCTTTATCAGAGTGTAATGTAGATGGAGATTTCTATGTTTATAGACAAAGAAGCTATGATGAAATTTTACCATGGGATTTCATAGATATTGGAGTAACAAGAAAATATCTTGAAAGAGAAAATGAAAAAGCCAAAACTGGCGAGCCTACTCAAAACTGTAGAGTAGGATGTACAGGTTGTGGAGTAAATGTAAACTTTAAAGATGGGGAGTGTTTTGAAGGTGCGATACTTAATTAAATTTACTAAAGATGCAGATATAAAATTTGTTTCTCACTTAGATTTAATGAGAACAATTCAAAGAATAGTAAGAAGAGCTTGTCTTCCAGTTGAATATTCAAAAGGATTTAATCCTCATATGGCATTAGCAATAGCACAACCTTTATCAGTTGGTGTATATTCTGAAGGCGATTATTTAGATTTAAATTTAACTGAAGATATGAATGAAGAGGCAGTAAAAGAGCAATTAAATAAATTCTCAGCAAATGGAATTAGATTTTTAGAAGTTTCAAAGAGTCCAGTTATACACAATGTTAAGAGATTACCAGCAGCTATGGCTCTTTTAGATGCTGCCAATTATACAATAAAGATAAGATATAATGATATTTCTAAGGCTGAAGAAGAAGTTAATGCTTTAATGGCTAAAAAAGAAATAATAACAATAAAAAGAACTAAAAAAGGTGAAAAAGAAGCAGATATAAAACCATTTATAAAAGATTTTAAATGCTCTACTAAGGATAATTATTTAATTGTAAATACAACTATAAGCTGTGGAAGTAGAGAAAATCTTTCAGCAGATCTTTTAGCAAATGTTATAAAACAAAATACATCAAATGTTAATGAAGAAGCTTTCGTAGAAATAAAAAGAGTTGAGATGTATGCATACAAAGGGAATACATTAGTTCCTCTATATAAATATATCTAAATTAGGAAGTGAATTCATGAGAGATATATACGTAGAAAGAAGAGAAAATTTATTAAGGGTTGCTATAAAGAAAAATAATCTTTTAAGTGAGTGCTATATAGAAGAGGAGAGTCTAGAACCTGTTCAAGGAGAAATATATAAAGGTATAGTCAAAAGAGTGGTTCCAGGAATAAAGAGTGCCTTTATAGATATTGGCTATAGTAAACAGGCCTATATGATACTTGGGGAAGATGAAAAAGAGCTAAAACAAGGAGATGGAGTAATTGTTGAAGTATTAAAAGAACAACTTGGAAGTAAAGGAGCAAAAGTTACTTCCAAGATATCTTTAGCAGGAAGATATTGTGTTTTAGAGACTTCAAGAAATGATATTTCAATTTCAAAAAAGATAGAAGATTTAGAGTTTAAGAAAGAACTTGAAAATTCATTGATAAAACCAAATGAATTAGGAGTTACTGTTAGAACAAAAGCTCAATCAGTTAGTATTCATGAGATTCAAGAGGAAATAGATGAACTATATAGAAACTATATAGAGATTATTAGACAAGGTAAATTTTCCTTAAATCCAAAAAGATTGTTTGGTAAAGGAGACCTTATTAATAAGATAATTAGAGATGACATTGATGAGTATACTTCTTCAATAATTGTTGATTCTATAGAAGACTATGAAAGAATAAAAGATAGTATTTCTAATTTTAAATATTTAAAAGTAATTCTTTATGATGATGCTAGAAGTCTTTTTGATTATTATGGTATTGAAAAAGAAATTCTTAGTCTTAGAAATAATAGAGTTAATTTAAATTGTGGTGGAAACATAGTTATAGAAAAAACAGAGGCTATGTATGTTATAGATGTTAATTCAGGTAAGAATACAAATCATAAAAACAAAGAAAAAACTGCTTATGAAACTAATAAAAATGCAGCAATAGAAATTGCTAGACAGATTAAAATTAGGAATTTAGGTGGAATAATATTAGTTGATTTTATAGATATGCATTCACAAGAAAATAAGAAAAAAATATTAGAAATATTAAAAGATGAATTTAAAAGTGATAGCCAAAGAGCTAAAATTTTCCCTTTTACAGAACTTGGATTAGTACAAATAACAAGATATAGAAAAGGAAAAAGTATTTATGACTATATAGAAGAGAATTGTTTTTCTTGTAATGGTCATGGAAAGAGATTAAAGTTATCTTATATAAATCTTCTTTTAAGAAATGAGATTTTGAAGAAAAATGGAGATGGAAAGATAAAAGATTTTCATATAGAAATAAACTCTATTTATGAAAAAGATATTAGAGGAAATATTTTTGAGTTTTTAAAAGAAATTGGGGCATTAGATTTAAATATTTACTTGAATTTTCAAGAATCTAAAGATTTTTACAAAGTAGAACCATTGATCTTTAAAAATCAAATAGAAAGCGTAAAAGAGTATTTGGTGAAGAATATCGAAAAATATTAAATTTAGCTTTACAAAAGGCTTTAGCTATGATAGAATGGCTTTTGTAAACCGCTCACGAATAGGTTTTAAAAATAACTTTAATTAGTTTACCTTAAGTGGCGAGACCGTTATGAGGAGGTGTTTTAATGTACGCAGTATTAACTACAGGAGGAAAACAATACAGAGTTCAAGAAGGAGACGTATTATTCGTTGAAAAACTTAACGCTGAAGTTGA
>NZ_JARHZJ010000018.1 GCF_029258205.1 Clostridium sp. | reverse complement strand
AAATTCTCATAGTCATTTTTTTATTTAAGAATTATGTTGCTACTTTTAGGAAATAATTGATCATATAAAGAATCAAAACCATCATCAGCTAATTCTACTTTTGTATTATCATTTACATAAAATTGATTCATTGTATTCATTACAAGTTCATATTTCTTTAAATTACCTTCTTCAAGTAACACTTCATAAAGATATGCTAAATGATTTTGCATATACTCTTGCATTTCCTTAAGTTCTTCATCAGAAATTTTATTTTCTTTAAGAAGCTTATTTACAGGTCCATTTCTAAAAATAAAATATGTTGAAGCTTTTGCTATTTTAGCAATATGTTCTTTAATCTTAATATCCGTCATATTTTCCACCTCTCCAATCTAATGTAATAATTATAAATTAAAATTAAGCACTTTTCAATTTTGCTTTTTTTAACAATATAGTAAGTTTTAAACAATAGAAGTTTGCTTAATTATGAATTTTTTATCAAATTATTAAATTTATTTGACATATAGATTAACAATAGTTATAATCGTTTTTGTTTGGTTTTCTTTTAAGTTTTTAAATACACATTAAATATTTAAATTCACATTCAAAAATACGATTCACAAAAATCAAAACAAGGAGTGTATTAAAAAATGAAAAAAGAAAAATTTATTCCTAAACTTATATTTTTCTTATTAGGAATGGCAATCATACAATTAGGTGTTGTAATATTCTTATTAAGCGGAGCTGGATCAGATCCCTTTACTGTATTTACTCAAGGACTTTCAAAATCTCTAAGTGTTTCAACTGGAACTGCTAACATGATAATACTTGTTACTTTAGTTATTGGAATCTTTATTGTAGATAAAAAACAACTTAAAGTTGGAACTTTTGTACTTGTTATAGTAGTAGGCCCTACTATAGATGCAATCATGGGAATATTACATAGAGTTGGATTAGATACTTCACTTAGTAATTTCAACTTATTTACAAAATGTATAATTGTAGCTATAAGCTGTATTATAATAGCTATAGGATTTTCATTCTTAGTTAGTACTGAATTAGGAGTTGCACCAAACGATTTAGTTCCTCTTATAATAAGAGATAAAACTAACTTCCAATACCGTTGGATACGTATCGGCTTAGATTTAAGTTTCCTAGTAGTTGGTTATTTGCTAGCTGGTGTTGTAGGTCTTGGAACAATAATAGCAGTACTTTTCACAGGTCCAGCTATACAATTTTTTATGCCGCCATGTGAGAAAATTGTACATAAATTTATAGGCAAAAATGCTGCTTAATGATAAAAAACAGTCCATATGGACTGTTTTTTTCTAGCTATAAGTTCTACTAATTTATCACAGAAAGAATCATATTTTTCTGTATAATATTTCAATATAATTTTAATTTTTTCACCAATCTCTAATCTGTTCTGATCAGGCAAAAAAACAAATAACAATGAATCTTCTCTGTTATATAGATTTTATAGTAACATAAAAATCTTCTCCTAAAATTTTTTTCTTAATAATGTCATAATAACACATAATAATTTTATTATGGAATTATTAAGAAAATCATTCTAATATTTGTATGTTTTTATATAGCATCAAAAAAAGCGTGTATCTTTTCTAATTCTCCATTTGCAAAAGTATAATCATCTAAATCATCTTTATTTATCCATTTATATGTAGTTATATTAGAACCACAAGTAATTTTTTCTTTTAAGGAACCTGTAAAAACTCTTAAGATTTCTTCTTCATTAACATTAAAATCACATAATTGATTTAAATCAAAAACTATAGTTTTTAAATCTTCCTTTATTGCTCTATTTGCACATTTTTCTGGAGTTTCTCTTCCTTTTATTTTTCTTTCAAAAACATGCCATAGGTGTTCATCTGCTTTTTTTCCTTTTCTTTTTGAAATTAAAATATTATTAAAGTCATCCTTTATAATTATAGAACAAAATTTAACATTACTCATATCTTTATCTCCTTTTACACATTTCGCTTTTTATATACATATTATAGCAAATTATTAGGTATTATTCTTCTATTTTAATATAAATTCAAATAAAGTTTTCAATGTTATTTAATGGTTAATTTATCTAAAATTATTTTAGTTTTTAATATAATATTTTATTTAGTTGCACTTTATTACGAATAAATAAAATATTTTAGGGATTATAATTCGATTATAAACATATATTTTAGATTATTAAAAAATACAAACCCGTAGTTTTTGATAAAAATACGAATTATAGTATATATTTTTCAAAATTTATAGGAGTTTTAAGCTATTTATATCTAAATCATAAGTAACATCTTTTCTCTCTACAATTACCTTGATCTTTTCTTTAATTTCATCACATTCAAGAACTTTAGTGATGAGTTCCCTAGTTGGATTAATTGCATATGGTATTCCAACATTTTTGAACATTGTAAAATCTCCAGAGGTATCCCCATAAGCATAACTATTTTCCAAGTCTATATTATATTTTTCTTTTAATTCTAAGATAGCTTTTTCTTTACTTTCAGAATCCCACATCGGAATTATATCTCCGTTATATTTATTATTATGGTCAAGATTATATATAGTACCTTTAAAATCATTCATGTTATATTTTTCTGACATCTCTTTTACAAGTTCATAAGGAGAACCTGAAATAGCTATAATAATATGACCTTGTTCTTTATGCCATTTAATTCTTTCTCTAGTAAATGTATAAACTCTATCCCCTTTTTGCTCTATTACTTTCTTAGCTATATACTCTATATGATGATTGCTTATACCCTTTATTGCTTCAGTATATATATCAACCATTTTTAGTAAATATTCATCATAATCACCTTGTCTTTTATCCCATTTTATGAATGATGGACGTACATCCTTATACCATTTAGTTTCATCTACTAATTCATATTTTATTATTTTCTTAAATACTTCTGTGATTAATCCTTCTCTATATATTGTTCCATCAATATCAAAAAATGCTGCTATGTTTTTTTCTTTCATTTTTTTCACTCCTCTTCTGTAAAAATTCCATTTATATATTATTTAACAGTATATCATAAATAAATAAATTTTAAAGAGATTATATAAAATATAATTGTATCCATACATTTGATAATTAATTGATAATATTTTAATATATAAATATATTTTAGTTCTGGAGGTAAAATATATGAATGTTAGTAGTAATAGTAAATTTCATAAGACAGTTTTTACAGCACTAATGATTGCAATAATATTTATATCAGCAAATTTAATAAGAATTCCTACTGTAGGGGGATTTATTCACTTAGGAGATTGTATGGTCCTTCTATCAGCAGCATTATTAGGAAAGAAACAAGGAGCTCTGGCTAGTGGTATAGGGATGGCTATTGTAGATTTATATAGTGGATATATAATTTGGGCACCTTTTACATTTATAATAAAAGCTTTAATGGCATATATAGCTGGAGCTATTTTAGAATATAACCATAGAAAAAGTTATTTAGTACCATTTTTAATATCTAGTATATTTATGGTTATAGCTTATTTTTTCTCAGGTGCAATAATAGCATTTTTATTTACAGGAAGCTCTAATACTTTAATAGGCGCTTTAGCATATTCAGCAAAGGATATAATAGGTAATATACTTCAAGTTGGTGTTGGTATAGTTATAGCACTACCTCTTTCAAAAATATTATATAAACAAGAAAATAAAGCCTTTAATTAAATTTTCTTATTTTTTATTTAAACTAAAAAATAGGAGAGGATATATCAAATGTTATTTAAATAAAACTTCTAAGTGAAATCCAATAATTCTTGAATATACTTATAGATTTTACGTTTAACATTTAATATATCCTCTTTTAAATAAAATTATTCCATTATTAATTTAACAGGACAGTGATCTGATCCTAATATTTCAGTATCTATGGAAGCTTCTTTTATTCTATCTTCTAAATTATTTGAAACTAAGAAATAGTCAATTCTCCATCCAGCATTATTTTTTCTTGCATTAAATCTATATGACCACCAAGAATAAACTCCCTCTAAGTCTTTGTTGAAATAACGGAAGGTATCTATAAATCCACTTGATAATAGTTTAGAAAACTTATATCTTTCCTCATCTGTAAATCCAGCATTTTTTCTATTTGTCTTAGGATTTTTTAAATCTATCTCTTTATGGGCTACATTTAAATCTCCACATACAACTACTCCTTTTTTAGATTCAAGTTCTAAAAGATAATTTCTAAAATCATCTTCCCATTCCATTCTATATTCTAATCTAGCAAGTTCACTTTGGGAATTTGGAGTATAAACAGTTACCATAAAGAAATCTTCAAATTCTAAAGTTATAACTCTTCCTTCTTTATCATGATGCTCCATATTTATTCCATAATAAACATTTAGAGGTTCTTTTTTTGTGAATATTGCAGTTCCTGAATACCCTTTTTTCTCAGCGTAGTTCCAGTATTGATGATATCCTTCTAAATCTAAGTCTATTTGTCCTTCTTGAAGTTTAGTTTCTTGTAGACAAAATATATCAGCATCTTCAGATTTAAAGTAATCTAAAAAGCCTTTTTTAACACAAGCTCTTAATCCATTAACATTCCATGATATTAATTTCATTTAAATTTCCTCCTATACTTAATCAATATAAAATATAGTTAAGTTTAAAATATAACAACTGATTTATTTATAAAGTTAATTGTATATAATATATTGTAATAAAAAAATTTAAATAAATCACTATTTAATTTTAAATAATTGTAATATAATTATTTAAAAGAAATAACAAGGGGGCTAATTAAATGAATAAAGTAATTAGATTTGCTAATCAAAAGGACCTAAAGGCTACTATGGAATTTGATTTACACAAAAATGAAGAGATTATTTCTAATAAAATAGATATGAAGGAAGTTATAGTAGCTGAATTAGATAACCAAGTTGTAGGTTGTCTGAAAATAGAGTATATATGGACTCATATACCTTTTATAAGTTATATAGTGGTTAAAGATGGACTTAGGGGTTCTGGAATAGGTGAAAGCCTTTTAAACTTTTTAGAGGAGTATTTAAAGAAAGAAAAAAATTGTGAGTTTTTATTAAGCTCTTCAATGACTGATGCTACAAAAGCTCAAAAATGGCATATCAGAAGAGGATTTGAAGAGTGTGGATTTATTACTTCAATAAATGAAAATAAAGTTGGGGAAGTATTCTTTAGAAAAAATTTATAATTACATATGTTATAAATTAAGAAAAGGATATATTTAATAAAAAAATATTAAAGTATTTATGAAATGAAATAAAGCAACAAAGAACATAATTTAAATATTGATGTTCTTTGTTGCTTTAAATTTACTCTATATAACTTACAAAAGCTACTCCATTATAAGTATCAATTGATTTAAAGCCTATGTTTTTATAAAATTTAATTGAGGAATCTTTATCCTCACTTATTAGAATCTTTTGTGTAACATGCTTATATTCATCTAATACAGAATCAATCAAAACTCTACCAATACCATTACCTTGATATTCGGGAAGTACTACTATATCTTGTATATATATTATAGTTAGTCCATCTCCAACAACTCTAATAAGACCTATTAATTTTTCTTCATGCCATGCTGAAATTATCTTTAATGAATTTTTAAATGCCTCTTCTAATTTTTCTAAATCTTCAGTATAGTCAAACCATCCTGCGCTTTCATATAAGGAAGAAATACTTTTTATATCCTTAATTAAATCTTTTTTTAAAATCACTTTTTCTAAATTCATAATACCTCTTTAATCAAAATAATATTTTTTTATTTATTATATTCAATATTAATCTATATAAACTTTAAATATTTTAGATACATTATGAGTTGAATCCCAAATACCATCCACTTGAAAATTATATTCTCCTTTTTCCTCAGGAAGCATAAAGGAAAATTCTTTATTAGATTCTTCTTTTAAAAGTTTATAATCTTTATAAGGAGAAACAGAAATGTCCTGTATAATTACAGATTTTGGCTCTTTAGAGAATCTTATTTTTATCTTTTCTCTACCCTTTGCATATAATGACGCCTTTAAATTTTCAATAGGCTCAGCAAAAGTGCTATTTCCTCCCGTTTCTTTATTAAACCAATTAAATTCTCCATTTATTGTTGGTACTTTTTCATTATTATAAGTTATTTTAATGGATGGTTTATTAATGGGAACACCACCTTTAAAAATCATAGCTATTATTATAGTAAGTGTAACTATTATAAATGTTAAGAAAAATATCAATTTACTTTTATACTTCAAAAATATACTCAACTTATAATACCCCTTCTTTATTGTAATTTAATGTATTTTATTCTATTATAAGTAATAAAATGGGAAAATTCAATTGCTTACAATAAGTTTTTAGAATATATTTTCTAAAATAAAAAAACTCTAGCTTTATAACTAGAGTTTTTATAAATTTATTCAATTATTTTATATTTCTGCTTCCTGGCTTTATGTAAGGAATCCCTTCTTTACATAGTGGACAATCTTCTGCTTCAAAGCTTTCTATATCAAGTTTTATTGAACTATACATTGGGAAATCTGTTACATTTCCTGGAGTTCTATCTACTATACAAACTACTGCAACAACTTCACCACCTTTTTCTTCAATTACCTTTGCAGCTTCCTTGAAACTTTTACCTGTAGTTACAACATCCTCTGTTATTACTACCTTTTGTCCTTTTTTTATAGTAAATCCTCTTCTTAGAGTCATTTCTCCATTTTCTCTTTCAGTAAAGATTGCAGGCTTACCTAATTGTCTTCCTAATTCGTAAGCTACTATAACTCCTCCCATAGCTGGTCCTACAACTAAGTCAAAATCTATATCTTTTAATTGATCAGCTACAACCTTTAATACTTTCTCAGCTTTTTCTGGGTATTTTAATAATTGAGCACATTGGCAATATCTATTTGAGTGTCTTCCTGATGATAATAAGAAATGTCCTTCTAATAATGCTCCAACTTCTTTTAATGTATCTATAACAATAGCGTCTGTATTTCTCATATATAATTCCTCCAAAACTTTCTTATTTTTTCTTTTAATTAACTTTTTTTACTATTTTCAGAAGCACTTTTTATAAATTTCATCAATAATCTAAATATAACATTTGTAATTTAAAAATTTTTAAATGTATTTCTATACTTTATTATTAAATATTGATATATTACTTTATACAACCTACAATTTCATTAATATTTTTTAATCCTTCTTTTTTACAAAAATCTTCTAAACCTGTTATTATTTCTATACCTGCTTTAGGATTTACAAAGTTTATTGTACCTATTTGTATAGCTGATGCTCCTGCCATCATAAATTCTATGGCATCTTCTGCTGTAGAAATTCCTCCTAATCCTATTACTGGAATATCTACAGTTTTAGCTACTTCATGAACCATTCTAAGGGCTATAGGTTTTACAGCTGGGCCAGAAAGTCCTGCATACACATTATTAAATACTGGCTTTCTATTTTTTATATCTATTGCCATTCCTTTTAATGTATTTATTAGGGAGATCGAATCTGCTCCTGCCTCTGCACATCTATATGCCATATTGCATATATTTTCAGCATTTGGTGATAATTTTACCATTAAAGGTTTATCACATATTTTTCTAACCTTAGAAACCACTTCATATGCTACATCTGACTGTATTCCAAAGGCCATTCCACCTGATTTTACATTAGGACAAGATATGTTTAGCTCTATCATGTCTATCTTTTCTTTATTTAAAAGAGATACTGCTTTTTCATAATCCTCTATAGTAGCTCCACCTACATTTGCTATTATATTTGTTCCTAGTTCTAACATTTTAGGAAGTTCTACTTCTATAAATTTTTCTATTCCTGGATTTTGAAGTCCTACTGAATTCATTATTCCTTGAGGAGTTTCATATATTCTTATTCCTTCATTACCTTCTCTACTATTAAGAGTTAGTCCTTTTGAACTTATTCCTCCTAATTTTCCCACATCATAGAAGTTATTATACTCAGCTCCAAAGCCGAAAGTACCTGATGCTGCTATAATAGGGTTTTTAAAATCTACTCCATTTATAACTGTTTTTAACATACTTTTAACCCCTCCTAAATTAGAATTCAACTTCTAATCCATTAAATACTGGACCATCTTTGCAAGTTCTCTTATTTCCTGACTTTGTTTTACATGTACATACTAAGCAAGCACCTACTCCACAAGCCATATGTTTTTCCATGGAAATATACACATCAACCTTAGCTTCACTACACATTTCAACTACCTTCTTCATCATGATTTCCGGTCCACAGCATAGCACTGTATCATACTCTTGAAGAGGCAGAATTTCTGTTACAAATCCTTTATGTCCATATTTTCCTGTATTTGTTGAAATTTTAACCTCGTCTACATATTCTGATATTTCATCTACTAAGTATATGTCATCTCTGAATCCACCATAGAAACCTATTTTCATATCTTTATTATTTTTTCTAAGGCTTTTTGCAAGTTCTAGCATTGGAGCTGTTCCTATACCTCCACTTACTAAAGCAACTCTTCCATAATCTTTGTTTATATCGAACCCATTTCCTAAAGGACCTATTATTTCTATTTCATCTCCAGAAATCATTTTTTTCATTTCATTTGTTCCAGCGCCAACAGTAGCATACACAAAACGTACATCATTTCCATTTACTTCACAAACACTTATTGGTCTTCCTAAGAAAGTATTTGGAGTTTTTATCATATAAAATTGTCCTGCATTTATTTTAGCTTCATGTTCTACTACTAATGAGTATATTCCCTCTACTAATTCAACGTTTTCTTTTACTTTACCTTTGAAATATTCAATAGCCATAATCTGCCCTCCCAAGTGTTCTCACTATTTTAAAATCGCTTCTTTTATACTGTCTCTCATTGAAATGGCTTCTTTTCTAGCACATTCTGCAAAGTTTTTACTATCTTCCATAGATTTATATGCTAATAATATCTTTCTTGAAGAGTTTACAATTCCACCATTTCCATTCTTAAGATAAGTTGATACCTCTTTAGCAGTTCCTCCTTGTGCACCATATCCAGGTATTAAAAATGGCATTATATCTAATTTATCTCTCATTTCTTTTGCCTCTTCTTGATGAGTACAACCTACAACTCCACCTATTGAGCTATAACCATGTTTTCCTAAATAGTTTTTTCCTAGAGTATTTAACTTTTCTCCAACCACATCATAAACTTTCTTTCCATTTCCAGCATCTAGATATTCTATATCTTCAGCTCCCTTGTTTGAAGTTCTTACTAGTACAAATACTCCTTTTTCATTTTTTTCTATATAAGGTAAGTATGGCTCTATACTGTCCATTCCCATATATGGATTTAGAGTTATAAAATCACTTTCAAAATCCCCTTCAAAATGAGCTTTTGCATACATTTTAGCAGTTGCTGCTATATCTCCTCTTTTTATATCAGCTATTATTAAAGCATCTTTTTCTCTTAAATAACTTAAAGTATTTTTATAAGCTTCTAATCCTTTAAGACCAAGAGCTTCATAATAAGCTATTTGAACTTTAAAACATGCAGATACATCTAGTGTGGCATCTATTATTTCTTTATTAAAAGCAAATAACATATCTCCTTCGTTTGAAAACTTACTTTTGAATTCATCAGGTATATAATCTAGGCTTGTATCTAATCCAACACAAACCACTCCGTTTTTTTCTACTTTTTCAAACAATTTATCAGCTATCATATATACCTCCTAAAACTCACCCTTATAAGCTATTTTTCCGTCTTTTACTGTTAGTACTACATCTCCATAAAACTCCATTCCATTAAATGGCGTATTTTTACTTTTAGATACTATATCTTCTTCTTTAAATATTCTTTTCTTATTTAAATCTACAATAACTAAATCTCCTGCAAAACCTGGTTGAAGCTTTCCCTTATTTATATTTAATAACTTAGCAGCATTTCCGCTCATTAATTGACTTAGTCTATTTAAGCTTATATTATTTTCTTTAACTAACTTCGTATAGCAGATTGAGAAAGCTTGTTCAATTCCAATCATGCCAGGGGCTCCTTTTTCTTTATCTTCTTTTGAATGGGGAGCATGATCTGTTCCTATACAATCAACATAGTTCATTTTTATTGCTTTTATTAAGAAATTCACATCCTCTTCTTCTCTTATAGGAGGATTAACTCTATAATTACTAATCTTATTATTTAAAGCTAAGTGGTGAGGAGTTATTTCGCAAGTTACTTTAATTCCATCATTTTTTCCTTCTATTATATATTGCATAGCTTCCTTAGTACTTACATGAGACATGTGAAGTCTACAATTTATAAAATTTGCTAGTGTAATATCTCTCCATGTCATCATATTTTCAGCTAATCTCATATCAACTTTTGAGAATTCTGGACTTTCAGCATGGGACATTACTATCCAGTTATTTTCCTTAGCTATTTTCATAGCTTCCATCATAATCTTAGAATCTGATACACCTTTACCGTCATCTGTTATTGCTTTAACATTAGGATTTCTCTCAAATTCACTAAGATGATTTATTTCTTTACCTGATAAATCTTTTGTTATAGAAACTGTTTGATATAAATCTACTAACCCTACCTCTTTACCTTTGTTAACCACGTAATCTAATATTTTTTTTGAGCTACAAACTGGTTTTGTATTTGGCATTAAGGTTACTGTTGTGTATCCTCCTCTAACTGCAGCTTTAGATCCACTTTCAATATCTTCTTTATATTCAAAACCAGGATCTCTAAAGTGTGCATGAGTATCTATAAATGCTGGCATAAGTACTAAGCCTTTTCCATCTATTATTTCACATTCTTTATTTAGTTCAGTTCCTAATTCTTTTATTAATCCTTTTTCTATATATATATCACCAAAAAAGTTGTTACTTTCATCTATTAAATTTACATTTTTAATTAGCAAATTCATCTTAATTATGTCCTCCTAAATTTAATTCTTTTGAAAAGTGTTTTCTGCGTTACAATAATCGCAATGGTATACATTATTCTTTTCATCTATTAAAGTAAAACTTTGAGGAACATATTTTTCTACTTGAGTTATACATTTTGTATTTTTACATTTATGATTTTGTAATTCTCTATTTTTCATTTTATTACGCCTCCCCTAAAAGTTTTGCCATTAATGCCATTCTTACATACATTCCGCATTTGGCTTGCTTAAAGTAAAGTGCTCGTGAATCTTCATCTACTTCATAAGCTATTTCATTTACTCTTGGAAGAGGGTGAAGAACCATCATATCTTCTTTGGCACTTTTCATTTTTGCTTCATCTAATATATATACATCCTTTAATCTTTCATACTCACTTTGATCTACAAATCTTTCTCTTTGTATTCTTGTCATGTATAAAATATCAACTTCTTTAATTCCTTCTTCTAAACTAGTAATTTCTTTGTATTTTATATTATTTTTTTCTAAAATTTGCTTTCTAATATAATTTGGGATTCTAAGTTCTATTGGAGATATTAATACGAATTTATTATTCTTATATCTTGAAAGTGCTTTTATAAGAGAATGTACTGTTCTACCGAATTTTAAGTCTCCACATAAAGCAATTGTATTTCCTTCTAGATTTCCTTTATATTCTTTTATTGTAAGAAGATCTGTTAATGTTTGAGTTGGATGTTGATGACCTCCATCACCTGCATTTATAACTGGGATATCTGAATACATTGAAGCAACTTTTGCTGCACCTTCTAAGGGATATCTCATTGCTATAAGATCTGCATAGCAATTTACTGTTTTAATAGTATCTCTTAAAGATTCTCCTTTAGCAACTGATGAAGAATTCGGTTCTGAAAAACCTATAACTTGTCCGCCTAGTCTAAGCATTGCTGATTCAAAAGATAATCTTGTTCTAGTACTTGGCTCATAAAAAAGTGTTGCTAGGATTTTACCATTGCATATGTTTTGATATTCTTTTGGATTTGACATAATTTGATGTGCTAATTTAAAAATTTCATCAAACTCCTCTATTGTGAAATCTGATGGATCTAATAAGTGTTTGTTTTTTAACATAAAATTCCACTCCTTTTTAACCTCTCTGTGTTAATTTAAAGAAGAAAAGCTATATAATTTTATTTTTAAAAAAAGTCTTCCTAAAATAAGGAAGACTTTTAACATATAAATAAATCTTTTAAGATTATAATCCAATTATATAACTTCCTTATTGACCTCTCTGGATCAAATTTAAAGGTTATTTTATTCAGCCTCTCTGAACTGCTTTTTATTGTGATTATAGTATCATAATATAAATTTCATGTCAATAATATTTTAATAATTATTTTATATTTTCAGTTAAAAATACATTAAATATTAATGCCAATTGTTCATTATGGCATCCCAAGTCATTTTACCAGATTTAGCTAAAGTCACAGTTCCGTAGACTGAGTTAGGAATTCCACTTGACATTACTGTACAAGCAAAGTTTCCTTTTTGAGTATGAATTAAGGCTGTATCATTCTCAACTCCCTTTTTGTCTCCTGTTTTACTTGATATGTCAAACTTAAGGCTGTCTGGTATATATAAAGCTAGTTTGTTTTTAATCTGTTGTCTTGTAAGTATATCTATAAGCATTTGAGAGTTTTCTTTAATTAAGAAAGAACCCTCACTAAGTTTTTTCCAGGCTAAGGTTAAATCATAAGCTGTTGTATAATTTTCTACATCTGATTTGAAATTTCTTTCATCAGCAGTTTTTCTATTAAGCTCAGTATTTTTCATACCTAATTCTTTAATAGTTTGATTTATTTTATTCATACCAACTAAATCAATTATTTTATTTGCTGCTGTATTATCACTTTGTATTAACATTGCTACCATAAGTTCAAATACAGTATAATCTCTTTCTCCAAATTCATGTATTATACCAGTTCCATAGACCTTATCTGAACTTTCTATTTTAATTTTATTCAAAAAGTCTATCTTGTCTTCCTCTACTTCTTTTATAAGAGCTATAGCTATAGGTAATTTCATACAACCTGCTGAAATCATTTTAACGTTTTCATTATAACCATAAGTATAACCACTCTTTAAATCCTCAAAGAAAAAGCTATACGAACCAATTCTGCTCTCTAAATATTTTTGAACTTCTTTCATAAATACCCACCAGCTTTCT
>NZ_JARHZJ010000048.1 GCF_029258205.1 Clostridium sp. | reverse complement strand
GATAAAGAGTTTTTATTTTTATAATAAATATTTTAAGAATTTAGTTTAACCAAAACCAAATCAAGGGGTAAATCTAAAGCTATAGCCATTTCTTTAGCACTTTTTCCTTCATGTTCTTTTATCATTTCATCTGATATAAGAAGGTGTGCTGCAAATATTTTGGCATACCTTTCAAAATCATTTTGGGGGGTTAATGATTTATCAGTTACAACATGTATTTCTTCTTTGGGGTGAATTATAATGTATCCTAATTCATGGGCACATATTAGTCTTTTTGTTTTTAGGGAGCAATTTTTGTTTAAGTGTATGAAGCTTTGTCTTTTATAGGTATGGGAATAACCATACACTTCTTTTAAGTCTTCTTCTAAGAGTATGACTCCTTTTGCTAATGTGATTTCTAATGGATCTCTTAATTCATATTTTTTTATTAATTGGTTTGCTAAATTTTTTATGTTCATATATATTTGGGATTGTATAAATAAAACTCTATAGTAAATTTTATGAGTTTTTATACAAGTCCTTCACCTACCTTTCAAATATTTTTTAATGAAAGGATATTGGTGTTTTAAGCATGTTTAATTGATTTTTATTGGCTAATTTGATTTAGAAGAAAATTTATTTTTGGCAATTAGTTTTGCCATTTTCATTGAATGTTCTAAGCTTTCCTTAAAAGCCTTTCTTGTTTCATAATCTAAGAGGAAACCCTCAAAGGATATATTTTTTTCAAAGTTATCTAAGTTATTTATAGTTTTTTGTAAATCTGTTTTAATGTTTAAGGTTTCCTTTTTTGAAAGGGAGCTAGTTTTATAAGGAATGTTTAAATCATTATTAATTATTTGCTTTTCAACAATCTCATCTTCAGAAAGTTTAAAAACTTCTTCAATGTTTTTTTCCTTTAGCTCCTCATTTAGAGGTTTTAGATAATAATCTTCTTCTAAGAGAGCATCATCAAAGAATGATTTTAAATCAAGCTTTAGAGCATTGGCTAATGCCTCAATAGTATCAAAGCTAGGGTTATACCTGTTGTGTTCTATATCTGATAGATAAGAGCGAGATATACCTGTCATTTCAGCTAAAGCCTTTTGAGTTAATTTTCTCTTTTTTCTCAATTTTTGTAGCCTATAACCAATAAACATAAGTTAAATTCCCCCTTTTATTTTAAAGTTTTGCTCTGATTTAGAGTAGATATTAATTTTAATATATATCTTAAAATAATATTTACTAAAAACAGAGTTTTATTTAAATTTGATTATGGTTTAACTAAGTTTTAAACTTAGAAGATTTAAATTTATTTTTAGGTTTATATGTTTTATTTTGGAGTTTTTAAAATATTAAAATTTATTTGGGATAATATCTGTATTTTAAGAAAATAGTGTTACTTAAGTTAATATAACTTTTAATAGTTCAAGCAAATTGTATTTTGCTTGGTTAAATGTAAAATATTGTTATGATATTATTTTAACAGGGTGATCCCGAACAATCAATAGTTTTGTGTATAAAAAAGTAAAATAATACAGACCTTGTAAGAAAAATGGAGTAAACAATAGAAATATGAAAATAAATAAGATTAATTTGTAATAATAGGATAATTTGAATTTGGGTATTGGAAGAAAAAGGTATTATAATGCCATTGTAAGGAATTGGTAAGGAGAATACTAGGAGTGTTTGTAATACTCTACATTATTTTGGAGAAGGGATAAAAATTTTAGGGAAATATCTACTATATGTTTTTATTAAGTATTGATATGAGGTATAAATTATTATTTTAGTAAGAAGTAATTCCTTATTTGGATATTGGTGTTTGATAAGTAAAGGGTAAAAAATAATTTTATAGGTTTAAATTGATTGGGAATTAAGAAAAAAGAAATTATAGATTGATATTTATGGGATAAAAATCCAATAAATATTTTTTTTATCCTTTTTATAAAGGGTTAGAGGTTAAGTAAAGGATAAAAATTTTAAGTGAAATAATTAAATTTTTTTATATAAGGAGAGAATTATGGGAAATTATAAGGCTGTTTTTACTATTAGTGAGGTTATGAAGTATTTGAATATTCATGATAAGAAGGTTGTTGCCTTTGATATTGAATGTGCACCAAAGAATGAGTGGTTTAGATTAAATGATAAGAAGGCTGCTTTAGATCCAAATAAGGGACATATAGTCGGTATATCCCTTTCTGTTAAGGAGGGTACTGGTATTTACATTCCTTTAAGGCATAGGAATGGGAAAAATGTTAAAGATGTTCATAGAATGATAGCTTGGCTTAAGGGCTTTATTTTTCATAATGAGAGTATTTTAAAGGTTTGTCACAACATAGCTTTTGAATCATCTTTTCTTTATGAGTATGGAATTGTGATTAAGGAGCCTGTTTTTGATACTATGATAGGTAGTATGCTTACTTTTAAGAAATTTGGGGAGTTTAGAACTTTAGGAGATAGTGGTCTTAAACTTCTTGTAAAGGAGATATTTAATGAGGAGTTGCCTAGCTTTTATAATGTGGTTAATGGAACACACTTTGATAATTTGCATTCTGAGCATAGAGAAACTTTAAGGTATGCCTGTGCAGATAGTGATTATGCTTTAAGGCTTTATAAGTTTTGTTTGGAGTGGTTTGAAACTCATATACCAGAGCACAAACTTGTTTGTGAGAGGGTTGAAAGCCCAGCAGCTGTTTATACTGGTATTATGAAAAAGAATGGTATTACCCTTAATAAGGAACTTTTAGAGGAGTTTAAAAATAGAGCAGAGGAGGAACTTAATCTTTGTAAAAGTGAGATTTTAAATTTTACAAATAGGGATGTTAAACTTGGGTGTAATCTTCAAACTCAAGATTTTAAGGATTTTATCTTTAAGGATTTAAGACTTCCAGTTCTTAAGGTATGTGAAAAGGGTGAACCTTCCTTAGATGATGAGAGCCTAATTCTTCTTGAGAAGTGGTGTGTTAAAAATTTTAAGAAGGGGACTTATCTTATAGAATGTATAAAGAGGCATAAGAGAGTTAGCAAGATTAAATCTACTTATATAGAAGCTTTTTTTAATTTATTAAATTGTGAAACAGGCAAAATTCATACAGATTTTTTCTCTATGGGAACTGATACTGGGAGATTTTCTAGCAGGAATCCGAATCTTCAAAACCTTCCTAGAAAGGATAATGACCATTTAGGTATTAGAAAACTTTTCATTCCTTCACCTAACCATATATTTTTAGACTTTGACTTTTCTCAGATTGAGCTTAGGGTTGGAGCTTATTATTGCAGAGATAGAAAGATGATTAATGCTTTTATGAAAGATTTTGATATTCATGGCATAACAACTTCTATTATATATAATATTCCCTTAGAGGAGGCTACAGACAGAAATCATGAGGATTTTAAGAAGAGAAGAACCATAGCTAAAAACTGTAATTTTGGTGTTTTATTTGGCTTATTTCCTAAGGGGCTTCAAAAAACACTTATGTATAAGGGTGGAATTGATATAAGTGAAAAGGACTGTGAAAGGATTATAAAAAATATAAAGGACGGATATCCAAGGATTTCAACTTGGCAAAATGATACAAAGAGGATTGCACAATATAGGGGATATACAAGTAGTAGAATTGGTAGAAGACGTTATTTAAAGGATATAAAATCTAAGGACTGGAATAAGAGGGCGGCATCTGAAAGGTGTGCCTTAAACACTCCAATACAAGGTACGGCAGCAGACATAATAAAGATAGCTATGGCAAGGATACTAAGGGAATTACCAGAGAGGGATTATATAAAACCACTACTTCAGATACATGATGAACTTTTGTTTGAAGTTAGGGAAGACAAGGTAAATGAGGCAATATATTTCATAAAGAATTGTATGGAGAGAACTCCTTTTAAGGACTTTAATGTACCCTTAAAGGTTGAGTATTCTGTAGGATATAATTTTGACGAGGTTTAGTAAATAGTTTAAATTTGGAATCTTAAAAGTAATAAATAGAAGTTATTAACTTAAGAATTTCATTAATAGAATAGCTTTTATTGTTTTTAATCTTTGGACAAGCAATAAATTAAAGAGCTTGTGAGTTTTTTAATAAAGAAGTTATATTATTAAATTTTTTATGAGATGCCTTGGACAAGCTATAAAGTAATAAGAACTTATTATAAGTTAGGTAAAAAGACTATTTATCTGAAAGGATGTTTGAAAATTGAATAAAGAGAATTTTGAAAAGTGGGATTTAAGGGAGGCTAAAAGGTTTTTAGAATGTTTTTGTAAGGGGGAGTCTTCTAAAGGGACAAGCTGTGATAGTAAAGAAAGTGAGTTAAAAGGTTCTGAAAATTCTTGTGGAAGGATTAATATTAGAGTCTTTTCTGATAAGAAGGGGACAGACTTTAAGGGGAAGAATCTAAGTTTTAGTATGAAGGATTTTTCTTCTAAAAGCAAGGTTTTAATGGCTCATAATGAGGCTAATAGAGGAATATTTTTTGTGGTTAATTCTGGAGGGAATAGTGATAGGAAGATAAATCGAATTAATGCTCAGTTTTTTGAGTGTGATACTCTTTCTTTAGATGAGCAGCTTGAGAATATAAGTAAGTTTCCACTAGAGCCTAGTATTATAGTACAAACTAAGAAGTCCTTACATGTATATTTTCTTATAAAAGATGGAAAGGTTAATAAGTTTAGGGACATACAGAAGAAATTATCCAAGCATTTTCATGGGGATGGAAGCTGTATAAATGAGAGCAGAGTAATGAGAATTCCAGGTTTTTATCATTGTAAGGAGGAGCCAGTAAGGGTAAAATGTATAAAGTTTAATCCAAACCTATTTTATACTCAGGATGATTTGGAAAGAGAACTTAGTTATAGCGAAAATAAGTTAATCGTAAATGATGATATATATATAAGAAGTGAAGAAATAAAAAACTATTATAATAAGGAAAGTAAAAAAAACATTTCAATAAATAAGGAAGAAAGTCTAAATAACAAATCTAAAGAGCAGGTTATAAAAAGCATTAGAAATAACTTGCATAGCATTTCACAAGATAATATTTCAGAGAATAGAGAACTTAAAATAATAAATAATGAACTAATAAATGAAAAAGGGCAAAGCAATTTAAAAGAGCAGGATTTAAAAGATTGGAATTATAAAAGTGGTCTTGAGGTTGTGTGTTTTAAGTGTGATTTTATAAAGTATTGCAAAGCGAATTCAAAAACTCTTTCTGAGCCTTTATGGCATGGAATGATTACTAACCTTGCTATTTTTAAGGGAGGAAAGGAGAGAATTCATGAGCTTAGTAGAAAATATAAGGGATATAGTGAGAGTGAAACTAATTGGAAGATAATGAATTTCTTAAAGTCTGGTGCAGGAGCTATGACTTGTGAAACACTTAAAGATAGAGGATACCATTGTGCAAGGTACGGTAAGACCTGTTATGGGAAAAGTCCAGCATCTTTAGCATTTAAGCCCTTAAATGTGAATGAGATTAAGGAGTGTGTAAAGTCTTTGGAGATTAGTGAAGTTTCTAATTCAACTAATATTGATACTGCTCTTAAATTTATAGAGAATTTCATGTATAACATAGGAGTTCCTTTAGGGAAAAGTATTATTGAGGAGGATTTAACAAATCACTTGAAAATTAAAAATTCAAAGGATTTAGTTACATTTTATAGAGAGGTTATTAGAAATTTTAAGAAAGAGAGAGAGGAAGAGGAGAAAAAGAAGGAAAGTAAACCTATTAAGTTTCAAAATATGGTAAATATCCCATGGTATGAGGAGCAAGAAAAGGGGCTTAAGTTTTTGCCATTTGTTTTGGCTAAGTATTTAAGTGAAACTAGGTATATTTTTTATGCGGCAGAATCCTTTTTGATATATGAAAATGGGGTTTATAACATAAGTGGAGATAAGGAGGCTGGGAAAATCATCATGGATTATATGCTACCTAATTATTGCACTATGTCAGCTATTAGGGATTGTAGAGATCAATGGGACATACTTGTTTCAAGAGAGTTTGATGATTTTAATAGAAATCCTTATATAGTAAATACAAAGAATTGTCTTTTTGATATTAGGGATGGAAGTGTTAAGGGGCATACACCTAGTTATTTAAGTACAGTTCAGCTTAATGTAGAGTATACTCCTCAGGCTGATTGTCCACAATTTAAAAAATTCTTAAGTGAAGTTGTAGATTGTAAGCTAATTCCCTTAGTTCAAGAGATGGTAGGGTATTTACTTACTACAAATACTTCTGCTCAAAAATCATTTATCCTTTGGGGACCAGCTAGGACAGGAAAAAGTACACTTTTATGGGTGGTGGAATATTTACTTCTTGGTAAGAAAAATGTAAGTAATATACCTTGGCAAGATATTGGGGACAAGTTTAAAACAGCAGAGCTTTTAGGGAAGGTAGCAAATGTATTTTCAGACCTTCCAAGTAAATCCATAGAGGATACAGGGATTTTTAAGGTTTTAACAGGGGAGGATTACTTAATGGCAGAGAAAAAGAATAAAAATCCTTTTAAGTTTAGACCATTTTCAAGGCTTGTCTTTAGCTGTAATGAGTTACCTAGAAACTATGTGGACAGAACTGAAGGATTTTATAGAAGGCTTATAATTGTGCCATTTAATAGGCAAATAGAGAAAGGAAAGATAGATAAGGAGCTAAAATATAAGTTTAAAGAGGAAAAGGAAGGTATATTAAATTGGGCTTTAGAAGGATTAGGGAGGCTTTATGAAAATAACTTTGAGTTTAGTGAAACTGAGCTAACTGATGAGATTAAGAAGGAATATAAGCGTGAGAATAATAATGTTATTTCCTTTGTGGAGGAGTGCTGTGAAATTGATAGCTCATTTTCATGTAGTAGGATAGAGATTTATGAAGCTTATAAGGATTTTTGTGTGGAAGCAGGTTTAAAAATACTTTCCCAAATAAAGTTTAATAAGGAGTTAGAAGTTAATTTTAACGTCACTAGAGCTAGAAATAGAAATTTAAGATTATGGAATGGAGTAAGAATTAAGTTAGATGATTTAATAATTAGGTAGTGTGACAGGTTAGTGACTGACTTTATCCAGACTTTGAGTCGGAGATTTTTTAGTGATACCAAGGGTTTTGACAGAAGTGACGGACTTTTTTTACTCCTATATAATAGGGAAAATTAAAAATTAATATAAAAAAATACATTTATTAAATACTATATATATAGTGATTGAAAAATAGTAAAAGTCTGGTGAAGTCTGGTTAAAGTTAGTTATATCAATGGTTTGGAGTGTGACTGAGTTTTAAAAAGTCAGTCACAGTAGATGTTTTTATGTGGTTTTTAAGGATTTAAGTATGAAATTAGGTGGGAAAATAGTAGTTTTCAAATAAAAGTGGACAAGTTTTAAAGGGACTAAAATTTAGTTTAAATATATTAGGTAAAAATAATAGTAAATAAAAATATATTTATTAGGGGTATATTGTTTATGAATAGGGAAATGGTTGATCTTTTATTAATAGAGGGGAAAAAGGGAAATAAGGAAGCCTTGAAAAAGCTTTTTGAAATTCACAAAGGATTAATTTATAAGTATTCAACTAAGTATTTCATAAAGGGATATGACAGGGAAGATTTAGAGCAGATAGGATGGATTGAATTTATTAATGGGGTATATAAGTATGATGGAGGTTTTGGAATAGATTTTGTGGCTTTCATAACCATTCTTCTAAGAAATAAATATTGCTCAATGCTAAAAAGAAGGGAGCATAATATGAAATTTTCTAGCCTAGATACACCAATTGGTGATGATATAACAATTAAAGATATCTTAGAAGACTCCTTCTCCATGGAAAATGACTTTGAGCATAGAGAAGAAATGGAGGCTCTCTTAAATGCTCTTAGAACTTTGGAGGATGAGGAGAGAGAATTTATTCTCTATATTAATGAAGAGAGAGGAAATATGCAAAAGTATTATGAGGAACATAAGAACGAAATTACATTTAATGCTGTTAGATATAAAAAGAAAAAGATAATAGATAAGCTTTGTAGACACCTTAAAAAGCGGTAAAGGTTAAATAAAGTTTTAGCTATATTTTACTAAATATATAACTTCTTGCTTTAATTGATGTGTGAAAACTCAATTGTAGCAAGGAGTTATCATAAATTTTTTTTGTTAAGGTGTAAATTTACTAAATTATTCTTATATCATTAAAAATTTTGTTAAAAATTGTTTTTTAATGATATAATATTTTTAGAATAATACTAAAATAAATACAAAAAGTACAATAAAAGTATATTGAAGAATTAGAGTAACTAATATTTTATAATAATTTATGGAGAGTATTTTATTTACAAATTTACTATTAATATAAGTGATTTTTTAACAATTAAGAATATTTGATTATATTTTCATCAATATTATAATGGGTATAAAAAAGAATGTAATCCTGATTTTGTAAATGTTTTAAATTTTTATTTCTTTAGATAAATCATAAAACCAATTAGAAACTTTAACTCAATATACTGCCCATTGGGCTATTGATCCTTTTTTCGAGATTGTAAAACTTACTTAGGATTAGTAAGAAGTGAAAAAAGTATCCGTAGATATTTGCTAATAATGTTAGTAAATTACACCTATTGCAAAATATATTATAATTATAATTCATCACTTTAATACTGGATATAAACCTATGAAGAAAGCTTTAAAAAAATCTAAAGTTAGATATATTTACGAAGCAGCTGTAAGCGGGACACCGCTAAAAGAAGTTTTTGAGTCATTAAAAATAGCTGTTCATAGAATAAATGGTCAGCTATGTTATGTTTAAATTAGCAATATTATTTATATAAACGAGGAGTAGTCATGGAAGAACTAAGATATGCAAAGGTAAACAGAATTTTAACTATATTTGAGAAATTAAAAGATAGAGAAGGTATAAATGCACAAAAAGTAGCTCAAGAGTTTGGCGTAAATGAAAAGACTATAAAAAGAGACATAAATGATATTAGATTATACATAGCTGATAGAAATTATAATAATTTATCAATAGTTTACAAGAGAAGTGAGAAGGCATACTTTTTAACTGGAAGTGAGGATTTAACTTCAGATAAAAAAGATATATTAGCTATATGCAAAATATTATTAGAAAGTAGAGCTTTTTGTTGTGAAGAGATGGATCGTATAATAAACTCAGTACTTTACAAAGTTTCTTATAAAGATAAAAAGTTTATAAAGAAAATAATAGGAAATGAACTTTTAAAATTTACGCCTCTTGAACATAAAGAAAAGTTAATAGATAGAATATGGGATTTAAGTAAGTTTATACATAATAAAGAGGTTATAGAAATAAAGTATAAAAAGACTGAGGGAGAAATAGTGAAACGAAAAGTTAGGCCAGTATCAATAATTTTCTCAGAATATTATTTTTATTTAATAGTTTACTTTAATAATTCAAAAACAAGAATGCCTATAGTTTATAGAGTTGATAGAATAATAAATTATAAAAGCTTAAAAGAGAAGTTTAGAGTATGTGAATCAGAAAGATTTCAAGATGGAGAGTTTAGAAAAAGAATTCAATTTATGTATTCAGGAGAACTTATGAGGGTTAAATTTGAGTTTACAGGATCTTCTTTAGAAGCCGTATTGGACAAGCTTCCAACTTCAAGAATATTAGAAAGTCATGAAGACAAACATATTATAGAAGCTGAGGTTTATGGAAAAGGAATAAAGATGTGGTTATTAAGTCAAGGAAGTGGAATAAAAGTTCTTTCTCCAAAGAGTTTTGTAGATGAAATGGCTCTAGAAGCAAAAAAGATATATGATATTTATAACTGTAATTTAAATTAAATATATGATAAAAATTTAATAGTTAAGGTTAAGACAGAGACTATTAATGCTATTACTTTATATGAATTTAAAGAAGAAAATTAAATACAGAAAAGATTTCTTAAAGATATTATTTTTGCATATATAATTTAATACTAAATGCTTGTTAAGATAGTTTTATAGCTCTATTTAAAAATTAATACTAGTATATATATGAAAAAATGTAATGAAAATCTTTAAAAGGACAAATTTTGTCCCTTTAAATTATTATAATAATTATATAGATAAAAAAATTTAAGTTGGTTTATTAATTTTTATGAGTAATTTGATTGAAGTGAAAATTTTTTATGGTATCTCATTTATTTTTAAGGTATATATTCATAAATAGCAATAAACTAATTTAACTTCTTTTGTCATAATAGAAGAGCTAAATAGCCCTTTAAATTACTATAGGATACAGAGGAAAATAAATATGATGAATACTAATGTATATTTTACATCTTCATTGGTATTAGATAATCATCCAATGAAATTTGCAAGTAGAAAACGAAAGTTACAATATTATATTGTGCTTGAATATTTCATAAAACAATTTGAAATGACAGAATATACTGATTTTAGATTAAGACAATATCAAGATTTTCTTATTGAAAATACAAAAAAGCCTAATTTTACTAAGTCTAAACTTGATAGTTTAATTAGTTCTCTTCTTAATAGTAATCTAAAGCCTTTGGGGAGAAAATATAGATATTGGATTATGTGTGATATTGCATTAATTCTAATTGATGAAATAGATATACAAAAGGCTGCTGATTTGGTAAAAGCATATCTAACTCAAAGAAGAAAAGCTAATATTGATAGATTGCTTTTAGCGTTTAGAAATGAAAAGGTTACAATTGATTTTGCAGATAATCTTATTAAACAGTATCGTAAAAATTATGAGTTTTTCAAAAAAAAAGAATTACGATTTATTGTAACTGCAAATATGAGTGCTGGAAAATCAACTTTGATAAATGCCTTAATTGGAAAGCCTATTGCCCGTACATCTCAGGAAGTTTGTACTGGGAATATATGTTACATATATAATAAACCTTTTGAAGATGACTGTATTAGTTTAGAAAATTCAAAACTTAATATGAATGCAACAATGTCAGATATAACCAATTTTGAATGGGAAACAAAAACTAATATTGCATCTTACTTTAGATTTTTTAGTGAGAGTAAAAATAGAGTTTGTATTATTGATACGCCAGGCGTAAATTCTGCTTTAAATAGAAATCATGGAAAAATAACTTATGAAGCCTTGATAAATGAAAAGTATGACAAGCTAATTTATGTTCTTAATGCAAATAAATTAGGAACTGATGAGGAAATTAGTCATTTAAAATGGATTTTTCAAAAGGTTCCAGTTGATAAAATTATTTTTGTTATAAATAAAATTGATAATTTTAAGTGTGTAGATGATAGCATACAAGCAAGTATTGAAGGAGTTCGTAATGACCTATTAGAAATTGGTTATAAAAATTCTAAAATATATCCTTTGTCAGCTTACTTTGCACTTCTTACAAAGTTAAAGCATAGTGGTGAATTACTGACAGAAGATGAAGAAGATGAATATATATTATATACTAAAAAGTTTAGTAAACCTGAGTATAATCTTTCAAAATATTATGATGGTATACAAAGTGATACAAAGGATAATGAATATATTGCCATGAGCAAAAAATGTGGACTATATGGTTTAGAAAAAATACTTTTGGAGGAATAATATGAAGAAAATATTTATTAAATACAATCCGTATAAACTTGAAACTGAATTAATGGTTGATGGAAAGAAGTTGGCTCAAAACAGTAAATTAAGAGAGAAGATTATGACTGGCTCTCGTTTGCAAGAATGGGTTGAGGAACTTCCTAGCATTTTAATTGATGAATATAATGACACTGATTTTGATGTTACTTTTCATGGAACATTATTAGATTTTGAAGATTTAACAGAAGTATTCACTTTAGCTTATGAGAGAGGTGAACTTACTGCTAAACTTGATAGAAAGCCTGCAAAAGAAACTAAAGATAAAGAAGGTCTTATTGATGAAGTTTTTAAAGAAATTCAAGAAGGTCCTTTTGAAGAACTTAGAGATAAAGAAATATTAAGTGCTTTTAATCATGCAAAAAGTAGTGATTTTGAAGTATGTGTTGTTGCTACAATGAGTGCAGGAAAATCAACTTTAATTAACTCTATGATAGGTGATAAGTTAATGCCTTCAAAACAGGAGGCTTGTACAGCTATTATCACTCGTATTAAAGACAATGATAACAAATCATGGGAAGCTGAAGTATATAGTAAGGACAATCATCTTATTGAAACACATAAAGAATTAAATTATGAAGCTATGGAACGTTTAAATTCTGATAGTAATGTTTCTCTTATTAAAGTAAATGGTGATATTCCATTTGTTACTTCAGAAGATATTTCTCTTGTTTTAGTTGATACTCCAGGACCTAATAATTCAAGAGATCCAGAGCATAAAAAAGTACAAAGTGAATTTCTTAGTAAGTCTTCTAAGTCTTTAGTTTTATACATTATGGAAGGTACATTTGGTTCAGATGATGACAATGCTCTTTTGAAACGTGTTGCTGATAGTATGACTATAGGTGGAAAACAGTCAAAGGATAGATTCATATTTGTTATAAATAAAATGGATGACAGAAGAAAGGAAGATGGAGATACAGAGCAAACATTAAATCGTGTTCGTGCATATCTTAAAAGTCATGGAATAATAAATCCTAATATTTTTCCAACAGCAGCTCTTCCAGCACTTAACATTAGACTTATGGAAAATGGTGTTGAGCTAGATGACGACACTTTAGATGAAACTTGGCTAAAGGTAAGGAAATTGAATCGTAATGAAAGTTTTCATTTTGAGTCTTATGCCTCTCTTCCTGCTAGTATTAGAGCGGATATTAATAAAAAACTTGCTGAAGCAAAAGATGCAGATAGTCCTGAAGAACAAGCATTAATTCATACTGGAGTGCCTTCTGTTGAAGCTGCTATTCGTCAATATGTTCAGAAATATGCTAAGACTGCAAAAATAAAAAATATAGTAGATACCTTTATGCATAAACTTGATGAAGTTGGTTGCTTTGAAGAAACTAAACGTGAAATTGATAAAAATCGTGATGAGGGTGAAAAGATTTTAAAACAAATTGAAATCATTCGTAAAAAGATAGAGGATACAAAAGTTGTTGGAAGATTTAAAGAATCAGTTGATGAAGCTGTTATTAGAATTAATGATGACTCAAGAGATGTTGTAGAAAGCATAATTGAAAAATTTCAAAAGAGAATTGAAGAAAGAATTAATTCTCTTAAAGGAGAAGAATTAACTGTTGAAGAGGCAAGAGATGAAGTAGATCGTCTAGAAAGATTTGCTAAAAAATTATTTCCTGATTTTGAAACTGATTTAGATGAACTTATTAGAGAGAATTTGATTAATGTTGCTATTGCATTATTAGATGAATATAAGAAAAAGCTTGCTTCTTTGACTGAGGAATTTGATTCACAAATATTTTCTGGAATTAATATTGATCCTCTTAAGCTTATGAGTGGTACAATAAAATCTTCAGATGAATTTGTATTAGATAGATTTATACAGACAAAAAAGGTTGAAGATGGAGAAGAATGGGTTGCTAATACTTCTAAGAAGTGGTACAAGCCTTGGACATGGTTACGAGAAAGTGGATATTATCGCACCAAGTACAAAGATGTTAATTATGTAAATGGTGATAAAATAGCTCAAGAATTCTTAGCGCCTATTCAAGATTTTATTTGGGACAATGGTGAAAATGCACAAAAACATGCATTAAGACAATCTAAAAAAATTAGTGATTTATTTAATAGTGAATTTAAGAAACTTGATAATATTTTAAAAGATAAATTAACAGAACTTGAAGAATATGCTAATGATAAAGAAAGCGTAGAAGAACGTATTTTAGAATCTGAGCGTAAATTGAAATGGCTTGAGGATATTAAAGAAAAGGTTGAATCTATTTTAGAAATTTAAGGAGGTATTTTTTATGGCATTAACAGAGACTTTTTATGAAGCTGTAAATTCAAATAATTTACGTCGTGTTCGTATTATGATGAAAGATAGTCTTTTAGTTGATCCTGAATTTAATCTATTTAAAGAAATGGATAGATCTGCTAGTAGAATGCAAGGTCTATATGCGGAACATGATGGAAGAGAGTTTAATTTAGATAAAAGTACGTGGAATAAAGATTATATGAATAAGTTGATGGTTCAAGTAGTTAGTAATTTTTCACATGAGAGAGTAAATCATCTTAAGGACGTTGTTAGTTATTTAAACTCAAGCAATCAAAATAAAGAAGAAATTAAAAATTCTAAAGAATTAAATAATTATAAAACAAAACCTAATACTAATACTTATAATACCAATATTCAAAAGAAAAAAATAAGCTATCAAGAACAAAAAGAGCTTGATAAAAAGAATGGAACTTATAGAGGAGCTAAAATTGCTACAGGTGTTTTAGTAGGTGCAGTGGTTGGAGGAACAGCAGCATCTGTAGCTAGTTTAACTGTAGTTGGAGGAGCAGTTGCAGGTGCAGTGGTTGGAGGAACAGTTGTTGCAATTGTTACAAATAAGGAGTAAAAAATATGAGTGATACTGTAATTTTAGGAAAAAATTCTTTAAAATCAATAAATAAAAAAAAGGAGGTTTCCATTTTGGAACCTCCAAATAACAATGTTCCAAGTTATGATTCTCTTGATTTAAAACTTAAAGAAGCTAGCAATTTAGTTGATGATATTGTTTTAAAAAAATATCTTCATAAATTGACAGATTTAGAGGTTATTCCTCTTGATGATAGTTTAAAAAAAATCAGTGATATTCGTCTTTTCAAAATTACTGAAATGGTGTATCAAAATAAAGAATATTCAACTTATAAATTTGCATCAGTTTTTAATGCTGTTCAGAATCTTAATTGTGGTGTATTTATTATTGCAGATAGCGACGGCAAAAAAACTGACTTTTATATGGGGGTTCGTTCTCTTGATAATAAACGTACAACTAAGTCACTAAAAGATACACTACGTAATGCTTTAAATGGACAATTTCCTGGGGTTAAAACTCACGACTTATTAGATCCAGTTGCAGAGGAGTTTTTATCTAATATTTCTAAAAAAAATATTGCTACTGTTTCCTGTGTAGCAAACAATAAAGATAAAGAATTTAAAGATAATGAAACTTTTATTCAAGGACTTGAAAAGTTTGTACTTGCTATGCAAGGACAAAAATATACTGCTATAGTTTTAGCTAAGAGTACTCCAGTACAGCAATTGGAAGAAACGCGTCAATCATACGAAACAATATATACACAGCTATCTCCTTTTGCTAATATGCAATTATCTTATGGCACTAATATTGCATTAAGTGTTTCAGATGCTCTGTCTCATGGCACAACAACAGGGAATTCTTATTCAAATAATACATCTATGCAAGAAGGAAGCTCTTATTCTAAAGGTTATTCAAAGAGTAATTCTGTTTCAAAGGCAGATACCATTGGTACAATTGCAAAAAGTGTTGGTAGTGTAGCACTTGGTGTTGCAAGTATAGTAACTGCGCCATTAACTGGTGGTGCAAGTATAGCTGCAGCAGCAGCTATAACAGTAGGACAAATTGGCATTAATGCTATGAATATTAAAACAAATACAGATGGCACTTCAACATCAGAGAATTATTCTGAAAGTACTTCTAAAACATATGGTGAAACATATGGTGAAACAAATAGCCAAAGTGAAAGTTTTACTAAGACAAAAGGAGCTACATCAGGGTCTTCTAACAATATGCAACTTACTATGCAAAATAAAACTTTAATTGATACTCTTGAAAAGATTGACTTACAGTTAAAGCGTATTGCTGAATGTGAAAGTATTGGCATGTGGGAATGTGCAGCATATTTTTTAGCAGATACTCAAGAAACTACAGAAATGGCAGCAGGAACATATAAGGCGTTAATGAAGGGAGAAATGTCTGGTGTTGAAACTTCTTCAATTAATTATTGGGGACGTCAAAATAGCAAACAACTTCCTATGATACATGAATATATTACTAACTTTATACATCCTGTTTTTGAATATCGTTCTGAAAAGAATATTATTCCAGTTACTGCATCTTCTTTAGTAAGTAGCAATGAATTAGCTATTCAAATGGGGCTTCCTCGTAAATCTATATGTGGTTTTCCAGTAATAGAACATGCGGATTTTGGAAAAGAAGTAGTTAGGTATAATCAGAGTAGTAATGCTAAAGAGTTTTCTTTGGGAAAAGTATTTAGCATGGGAAAAGAAACTAATACAAATGTAAATCTTGATTGCAATTCACTTACAATGCATACATTTGTAACTGGTTCTACAGGTTCGGGGAAAAGTAATACTGTATATGAAATTCTTAATCAATTACATAATATTTATGGAATTCCATTTTTAGTTGTGGAGCCTGCAAAGGGAGAATATAAAAATGTATTTGGACAGTTTTCTGACGTAACTGTTTATGGTACAAATCCTAAGAAGTCTAAGCTTTTAAAAATAAATCCATTTCGTTTTCCAAAAGATGTTCATGTTTTAGAACATCTTGATAGACTTGTAGAAATTTTTAATGTTTGTTGGCCAATGTATGCAGCAATGCCAGCAATATTAAAAGAAGCAATAGAAAAGGCATATATTGTAGCAGGATGGAATTTAAGTACATCTGAAAATCCAAAAGGGGATAAATTCCCTAATTTTACTGATTTACTTGAGCAAATTGAATATGTAATAAATGATTCAAAATATTCAGCAGATAGTAAAGGTGATTATTCAGGAGCATTACTTACTCGTGTAAGATCTCTAACTAATGGTTTAAATGGGCTAATATTCTGCAATGATGATTTAAATGACTCAGATTTATTTGATAAAAATGTAATTGTTGATTTAAGTCGTGTTGGTTCAACTGAAACAAAATCTTTAATTATGGGATTACTTGTAATGAAACTTAATGAATATCGTATGGATTGTGGTAAAATAAATAGTCCATTAACTCATATAACTGTTTTAGAAGAAGCTCATAACCTTTTAAAGCGTACTTCAACAGAACAATCTTCAGAAAGTTCTAATCTTGTTGGAAAATCAGTAGAACTTTTAGCTAATTCAATTGCTGAAATGCGTACTTATGGAGAAGGGTTTATTATTGCAGATCAGTCTCCAGGGCTTTTAGATATGTCAGTTATAAGAAATACAAACACAAAAATCATTTTAAGATTACCAGAGAAAAGTGATCGTGAACTTGTAGGATATGCAGCAAGTTTAGATAAGGAGCAGCTTGATGAACTTTCAAAACTTAAGTGTGGGGTTGCTGCTGTATATCAAAATGATTGGGTTGAGCCAGTTTTAGTTCAAGTGAATAAATGTGATATATCTGAATCTATATTTGATTTTAAGGAACAAGAAAAAATAATAGATTTAATAAATATACGTTCTCAAATTATAAACTTTATGATTCAAGGTAGAGTTAATGAAAAATTAGAATTTGATATTAAAGAAATTGAGAGTTCATTAGATTTTCTAGGTCTATCTTCTTTTAATATTGAGTTTATAGAAGAACAAATTTCAGAATATAAATCAGAGGGAGTTTTGGAAATTTGGAAAGATGAAAATTTTAGAAAACTTTCTAGACGTATTACTGATATACTAGGAGTTCGTAGTCGTGTTGAAAACTGTGTTATTAGTGCAAAGGATAATAATGAATTATCTGATATGCTTGAAAAAATTATTAGTCAAAATTTATCAGATGTATCAGAGGAGAGAATTATTACACTTAGTCAGTGTCTAATGAAGGATATGAGCTCTCAACAAGAAGAATCAGAAACTCGTGAAAAATTGTATATGCAATGGGTTGATTTTGTCCGTAAAAGGGGTGTGAAAATGTGAATATAACTTCATTTAAGGATGTTTCAGAAAATATTAAAAATAGATTTTCTGAATGTCAACTTGGAAAAGAACTTGAAGGTAAAAAGTTTAATTGTCTTATAAGTGAATATGATAAATCTTTAGTAAAAGCATATGAAAATGTAAAAAATTGTCCTATTGAAGGTGGTAGATGGGAGTGTGAACGTGGTAATTCTAAGTGGATTCCCAATCCTGACTATGTTCCTCAAAAATCAAATCCTGATGGTAAGACATGGAGTGAAATACTAACTTTTCATGGTATAGATGGTATAGTTTTTAAAGATGGTGAAGCAGACTTTAGCAAAATTAGTAAAGGAAATGTTGAGATAGAGAACTTCTCTATTAAGCGTGAAGATAATTTTGATAAAGCTGATATTGAATTAGCAAAAAAACATGGTTGTAATCCTAAAGATGTCTCAGATTGGAGAAAAGCTAATGGATATACATGGCATGAATGTAAAGATATGAAGACTATGCAAAAGGTACCACGTGAAATTCATAATAATGTAACCCACCGTGGAGGGATATCTGAAGCTAAGAAAGGAACTGGTGAAAACTCATGAATAATACTATAATTAAAGAGTTTGTTTTCAATGTTGGATGGAAAAAGACATCTAGAATAAAATTATTTGGAAATTATTTTGAGATTACAATAAAACTTCAAGCATACTTTAAAGAAGATGGAATTACTTATGAGCAAGAAAATTCTTATATAGAATATAAGAAAGATGAAGATAATATTTGTGAAATTATTCAAAATATGCTAGTAAATTTTGATGCTAATGCACATTCAAGATTTATTCCATCAACATTAATATTTGAACGTAACGGTTCTTATGCATTGCTTTGTGATGATAATCTTGATCCAGATGATGGAATTGCTGTATGTCTTAAACCTACTAAGAAAATTATTTATCAGGATGATTATTTATAGTAATATGAAAAAGGTTATACAATAATAAACTTAGCTGATCAGAGAAATAAATGGTCAGCTATTTTTTATTTTAAGCAGTAATATTATTAAGTTTGTTTTGAAAATATATCAAAGTTCTACAGAAACTTTAATCATGGGGGAAGATAATATTTATGAAATTACAAGGAAATATCAAAATGTCAGACTCATTAATTATTGGATTTAAAGTTACAAAGCAGTAAATTAAGTCTCATTTTTATTTTTTATTGCTAATATATTGAAAAAAAGGAAAAATAGTTATAAATTATATATAAGAGCTAATTGGAATATTAGTTTATTTACTATAATAAACTTAAAAATTAATTTTATTAAGGGGAGATTAGAATTTATGTTTAAAAAAGGCTTTTTAATTGATTTGGATGCTGAACCTAAAACAGATGAGGATATTTGTTTAGAGGTTGCAAAGTATTGTGGGAAAGATGGCTTGTCCTTTGATTTTATTAAAAGAACTTCACCTGTAATTGCTATGATTGATGGAACTAAATATGAAATAAAAAAAATATATCAGAATGCTAGAGTTCTTAATTGTTGGGTTTTAAGTTGCAAAGAAATAGATTAAGGTGAGTTTAAGACATTTTTATAAAGCATATTTAAGATAGTTTTAAGCTGTAAGAAAATAGACTAAGGTTAATTTTTAATATATGAAAGGCAGATTTTCTGCTTAAAAGTGTAAAATATATTAACCTCACAATGAAAAATATAATAAGAATAGATAGACCAAATAGGTCTATCTATTTTTTATAACCTAACTTATACGAACATTGATTTTTATAATAATCAGGATGTATACTCCCTTAATAATTAAAATATATAAACAAATTTATTAAGCAAATTTAAAGCCATAATAAGATAGATACTAGCTATGATATTCCATAAATTAAAGTATTTTACTAGTTAAAATTTGATTTTAAATAAATCTTTAAGTAAAAGTACAATTACAAAAGATAATATCAAAAGCATCATACATTGCTGTTGACTTATTATTTTAAAATAATAAGTCAATGAAAAAATTATTATTAAATCTAAAATTACTAAAAGTAAAAAAATTATATTTTTCATAAAATCAACTTCCTATCGCTTTAAGTATATCTTTATTGTAATGAATTATACATTATATTTAAACTATTTTCCAATATTATATAAATTTAGCTTTCTATTTTTGTAACTTAATTTGTATTTAAATATAAAGATTCTTATAATTTCTATAGAAA
>NZ_JARHZJ010000082.1 GCF_029258205.1 Clostridium sp. | reverse complement strand
ATGGAAGGAATTATAATAAAAGGTATAGGTGGATTCTATTATATAAAAACAGATGAAGGAATTATTGAGTGTAAAGCTAGAGGTAAATTTAGATATAATTCATTAAAGCCTATGGTAGGAGATAGAGTTACCATAAAAGTAGAGAATGGAAAAGGTGTAATAGAGAATATACATGAGAGAAGCTCAGAGCTTATAAGACCAACTGTTGCAAACGTAACACAAGCTTTTGTTGTATTTGCAATAAAAAATCCTGACATAAATTTAGATTTATTAAATAGATTTTTAACTCTTTGTGAGTATAATGATATACATGCAGTTGTATGTTTAAATAAAGAAGATTTGTGTACAGAGGAAGAAAAAGAAACTTTAAAGGAATTAATAAATGATATAGGTTATGAGGTTCTCTTCATAAATGCTAAAGAAGGAAAAGGTTTTGATGCTTTAAAAGAAAGACTAGAAGATAATATAACAGTACTTTGTGGACCTTCTGGAGCAGGGAAATCTACACTTTTAAATTCTTTTATAGATAGAGAGCATATGCAAACGGGAAGTGTAAGTGAAAAAATAGGAAGAGGTAAGCATACTACTAGACATAGTGAACTTATAGAAGTAGACAATGGATATTTAGTTGATACTCCAGGTTTTACAACTTTAGATGTTACTTTTATAGATAGAGAGAGTTTAAAATATTGTTTCCCAGAATTTAATGATTATAATAATCTTTGCAAATTTAATGGATGTAATCATTATAAAGAACCTAAGTGTGCTGTTAAAGAAGCAGTTGAAGAGGGTAAAATAAACAAGCTAAGATATGAATTTTATATAAAAACTTTAGAAGATATAATAAATAGGAGGGATAATTAATGGTTAAAATAGCACCATCAATATTATCAGCAGATTTTAGTATTTTAGGAGAACAAGTTAAGAGAGTAGAAAATGGTGGGGCAGAGTTCTTACATATAGATGTAATGGACGGTCATTTTGTTCCAAATATAAGCTTTGGATTTCCAATAATTAAAGCTATAAGAGGATTAAGTAATCTTGTTTTTGATGTTCACTTAATGATAGAGGAACCAGGAAGATATATAGATGAATTTATAAGTGTAGGAGCAGATTTAATAACTGTACATTATGAAGCTGATAGACATATTGATAGAACAATAAATTACATAAAAAGTAAAGGTTGTAAGGCTGGAATAGCTTTAAATCCAGGTACACCAGTTTCAATGCTTGAAAATTTAATAGCTTCATTAGACATGGTATTAATAATGTCTGTTAATCCAGGTTTTGGAGGACAAAGCTTTATACCATATAGTTTAGATAAGATAAAAGAAGTAAAAGAAATGGCTAAGGCTTGTGGTAAGGAAGACTTATTAATCCAAGTTGATGGAGGAGTAGGTGCAAATAATATAAAAGAGATAGTAGAAGCTGGAGCTAATGTTTTAGTTGCTGGATCAGCTGTATTTAAAGAAGATAAAATAGAAGAAAATATTAAAGATTTAAGAGAGGCACTATAAAATGAAAGCTCTTATAATAGCTGGAGGAGAAAAACCTAGTAGTGAGTTATTGAAAAGTGAAATTAAAGGGTGTGACTTATTAATAGCTGCTGATAGGGGGGTTGAGTCCTATTTAGAAAATGGATTTACTCCAGACTATGCTTTGGGAGATTTTGATTCTATAGGAGAAGAATTTAAGGATATATTAAATAAAATAAAAGTAGAAAAATTTAATCCTGAGAAAGATAATACTGATACAGACATTGCTTTTTTAAAAGCTGTTGAATTAGGTGCTACAGAAATTACATTCTTAGGGGTTACAGGAACAAGATTAGATCATGTTATGGCTAATTTAGGGCTTTTGAGAAAAGCTTTGGAAAGAAATATTGAGGCATATATTATTGATAATAATAATAAAATTTACCTAAAGAATAAAGGGACAACTCTTGAAAAAGAATTTGGTGATTATATATCATTTCAAGCTTTTGGTTGCCCGGTAAATAATTTTTCTATAAAAGGTTCTAAATATGAACTTTATAATCATAAACTTTTAATAGGAGATTCATTATGTGTGTCTAATGAGTTTATTGATGAATATATTGATATATCTTTTGAGAAAGGTGAAGTTTTAGTTATATATTCAAGAGATTAAACACAATTTGAGTTTCTTCTGCATAAAATAAAATAAGAAATAATTTTAAAGGTAGGAGAGAGTTTATGAGAATAATGACTATTAAATTACCAAAGTTCCTAGCTAAAATAGTTAGAATGTTTAAAGGTAATAAGAAATCTGATACATAAGATGGAAAAAATTTAAGGGATAAGTTTTACTTATCCCTTATTTTTATGCAAAATAAAAATGCAGTTATTAAACTGCATTTTAGCCAAAGATTTCTTATATAGCTCTTTGAACTTTTCCAGATCTTAAGCATCTTGTACAAACGTGAACAGTTTTTGGTGTTCCTTTAACGATTGCTTTAACCTTTTTTATGTTAGGAGCCCAAGTTCTCTTTGATTGTCTGTGAGAGTGACTGTATTGTACTCCAGCTACAACTCCTTTGTTACAAATCTCGCATCTTCTTGCCATTAAAAACACCTCCTTTAAAATGAAGATAAAATCTTCAATAGGACAGATAATATTCTATCATAATATATAGTTGTTATGCAAGTATAATATTAAAATAATTCTTTAAAAATATGTTTCAAAAGGTATATAGTTCTTGAATAATCAAAGTATTTAATATAGAATATAGTATATCTAATAGTTGAGGAGGAATCGCCATGATAGGATATTCAAATGAATATGGAAATGTGTCTTATACTGATGACGTTTTAGCAAAGATTGTTGGATTATCAACAATGGAGTGCTACGGAGTTGTTGGAATGGTTTCTAAGAGTGCTACAGAAGGCCTTTGGGAGTTAATGAGAAAAGAAAATTTAACAAAAGGCGTAAAAATAGATGATAAAAATGACAAGTTAACAATAGAAGTATTTGTTATGGTAGAATATGGTACGAAAATATCTGTAATAGCAAACAATATAATTCAAAAAGTTAAATATAATGTTGAAAATTATACTGGTCTTAAAGTATCTAGCATAACAGTAAATGTTCAAGCAGTTAGAGTCTAGGAGGTAAAATAGAATGAATTTTAATAAAGTAAATGGGGAACACTTGTATTATATGATGAGTAATGCAGCAAATAAGTTAGAGTTACAGAGTGAATATGTAAACTCTCTTAACGTTTTCCCAGTTCCGGATGGAGATACAGGAACAAACATGTCTATGACATTTAAGGCTGCTGTTAAAGAAATAGAGGGAATGGATAACAAAAACATTGGAGAAGTTTCTAAGAAATTAGCTAAAGGAGCTCTTATGGGTGCAAGAGGAAACTCAGGTGTTATTCTTTCACAAATTCTTAGAGGGATATCAAAAGGGCTTGAAGGAAAAGAAGAGGCTGATGCAAGTGAATTTGCTAATGCACTTTTAGAGGGAAGTAAATCAGCGTATAAGGCTGTTATGAGACCAACAGAGGGAACAATACTTACAATTGTTAGAACCGCTGGTGAAGTGGCTGTAGCATTAAAAGAAGATAATATAACTGAACTTATGAGAGAAGTATGCAGAGAAAGTAAAATTATGCTTGATAAAACACCAGAAATGTTACCAGCATTAAAGAAAGCTAAAGTTGTTGATTCAGGCGGAATGGGATTATTAATAATCCTTCAAGGAATGCAAGAAGCTTTAGAAAATGGATTAAAAGTAACTACAGGTACACCACAAGATGTTAAATCTTCAGCAGTTAAATCTCAAAGAAGCGAAACTATGAGTGAAGAAGATATTAAATTTGGATACTGTACTGAGTTTATAATATTAGGAGATTCAAACCATGCAGAAGACTTTAAATCAAAGGTTATAGATAAGGGAGATTCTCTAGTTGTTGTTGGATATGAGGATATAATTAAAGTGCATATTCACACAAATAATCCCGGAAAAGTTCTAGAAGAGGCAGTTAAATTTGGAGAACTTTCAAAAATTAAAATTGATAACATGAGAGAAGAGCATAGAGAGATGCTTGAAGGTATGGATGAAGAGTCAGCTAAAACAGAGGAGAGTATTGCAGCTGGAGAGTTTAAAAAATATGCATTTATATCAGTATCAATGGGTGAAGGTATGAAAAACATATTTAAAGACTTAGGTGTTGACTATGTTATAGAAGGTGGTCAAACTATGAACCCAAGTACTCAAGATATGTTAGAAGCTATTGAAAAGTTAAATGCTGAGCATATATTTATTTTACCTAACAATAAAAATATAATTATGGCAGCTAATCAAGCAGCTGAAATATCAGATAAGGATATAAGGGTTATACCAACAAAGACAATTCCTCAAGGAATAACTTGTATAACTATGTTTAATCCAGAAGCTGACGTTGAAGAAAATACTGAAGAATTAAATGAAGCTATGGAAATGGTAAAAACAACATCTGTAACATATGCTGTTAGAGATACTGAAGTTGATGGAAAAGAAATCAAACAAGGTAATATCTTAGGTTTAGTTGAAGGTAAGATAAAAGAAGTTGGAGAAGATCAATATAAAGTAGCTGAGGATTTAATAGATTCTTTAGTTGATGAAGATTCAGAGTTAATCACTATATTCTATGGTATAGACTGTGAAGAGGAAAAAGTTGATGCCTTGATTGAAAAACTAGAAAGAAAATATGAAGATTTAGATATTCAATGTTATAATGGAGAACAACCATTATATTACTTCATAATGTCAGTAGAGTAATTAAGAGTTAATAATTTTTAGTAGAATATTAGTTTTTTTAAAGCTAATATTGAATAGAAATTTTATTATAGGGTTATAGCTATAAGTTTTATGGTTATAATCCTTTAATTTTGCAATTTTAAGAATATAATTAAGGTATATTAATTTTAATAGATGATTAAATTAGCTTTATTATTTAAGGAGGGGATTAGGATTAACATATATGATGATATAGGATTAGTAAAAGGTGTTGGACCTAAACTTAAAGAAAGACTTAATAAAGTTGGTATATTTACTGTTTTAGATTTACTATTATATTTTCCAAGAGACTATGAATTTTTAAATGATAACATAAGTTTAAATGGATATACAAGTGATGAAAAAGCTATTTTAAAATGTAGAGTTCAAAATTATGGAAGTTCAATAAGAACTAGAAATGGCAAAACTTTAACTACAATTAACTTTATGTATAATAACTTAAAGGTTATAGGAAAATGGTTTAATCAGCCTTACATAAAAAGGAATTTCATTTTAGGTAATGAGTATAATCTGATGGGTAAATTTAAAAAGGTTGGCAATACTCTAGAGGTTATTAATCCATTAATACCTTGTAAGGAAGCTAATAAAAGTGAGATTTTACCTATATATATTTTGAAAAATGGATTAACAAACAAAATTTTAGTTAAGCTTATAAATGAAATACTTAAGAATATGATTATAAAAGAAAATTTACCAGATGAAATAGTAAAGAAGTATAAACTTATTTCCTTAGATAAAGCTATAAGAAGTATACATTTTCCAAATGGAAGAGAAGAATTACAAAGTGCAATAAATAGGCTTAAGTTTCAAGAATTGTTCACTTATTCATTAAAAATAATAATGATGAAGGCCCATATAAAGAAAGAAAATAGTGGAATAAGCTTTAAAATGAGTCCTCTTCTTAAAAATTTAAAAGAGTCGCTTCCATATACTTTAACTAATGCACAATCAAGAACTCTTAGAGAAATACTTATGGATCAAAAGAGAAATATTGCCATGAATAGATTAGTTCAAGGAGATGTTGGATCAGGAAAAACTTTAGTAGCACTTATATCTATGTTTAATGTGTACATGAATGGGTATCAAACCGTTCTTATGGCACCTACAGAGATATTAGCTAATCAACATTATGCCGAAGCGAAAAAATATTTAGATCAATTTGGAGTTGATATAGAGCTTTTAACTGGAAGTACTAGGGAAAAAGAGAAAAAGAGAATAAAAGAGAAAATAGCTTCAGGAAAAGAAATAATGTTAATAGGAACTCATGCTGTAATACAGGATGATGTTGAATTAAATAATTTAGGTCTTGTTGTAACAGATGAGCAACATAGATTTGGGGTAGAACAGAGAAGTAAGCTTATAAATAAAAATAAGAGGGCAGATGTTTTAGTAATGACTGCTACACCTATTCCAAGAACTCTTTCTTTATATTTATATAGTGATTTGGATATTTCTATAATAGATGAGTTGCCTCCTGGAAGAAAGCCAATAGATACTATGTTAGTAGATATTAATCAAAGAATGAATGCTTATAACTTTGCTTTAAAGGAAGTAGAGAAAGGAAGACAATTTTATATAGTATCACCTTTAATAGAGGAAAATGAAAAGTTAAATTTAAACTCTGTTGAAAAAATTTATGAAGAACTTAAAAATGGAATCTTTAAGAATGTAAGAATTGAAATTTTACATGGTAAGATGTCTGGAAAAGATAAGGATAAAATTATAAATACCTTTAAAAATGGGGAAATAAAAGGTATAATATCTACAACGGTTATAGAAGTAGGTGTTAATGTACCAAACTCTACAATGATGATTATAGAAAATGCAGAGAGGTTTGGTTTAGCACAACTTCACCAACTTAGAGGAAGAGTTGGAAGAGGAGAACATAAGTCTTATTGCATTCTTATAGCTAATACTAAAAATGATATTACTAGAAGAAGGATGGAAATAATGACAGAAAGTTCAGATGGTTTTTATATTTCAGAAGAGGATTTAAAACTAAGAGGTGCTGGAGAAGTCTTTGGAATGAAACAGCATGGAGATGAAGGATTTATTTTAGCTAATGTAGTTGATGATATAAATATATTAAAATGTGCTAATCATGAAGCTAAATTAATAGTAAATAATATAAATGAAGATAATAAAAAACTTTGTACAGAAATAATTAGAGAAATTGAAAGAAATAGTAGATATATTTGTTTTAATTAGTAAATTGTTCAGAAACTAGTAATATGATAAAATAATTAAGGAAAATTAAAGGAGGACATTTTAAATGAGAATAATAGCAGGAAAAGCAAGAGGAAGAAAACTATTATCACCACCAACATATGAAACAAGACCAACACTAGATAGAGTAAAAGAATCAATGTTTAGCATGATTCAATGGGATATACCTGATGCTGTAGTTATAGATGTTTTTGCAGGAACGGGAAGTTTAGGATTAGAAGCAGCAAGTAGAGGAGCTAAAGAGTGTTACTTAGTTGATAAGAGTCCAGTGACATTTCCTGTTTTAAAGGAAAATATAGAAAATTTAGGTTTTGGAGATTTTTGTCATGCTTTAAACACAGATGCTTATTCTGCATTAAGAAGCTTAGCTTCAAGAGGTAAAGTATTTGATTTAATTTTTATAGATCCTCCATATATGAAAAATCTTATTCCAGAAGCTATAGAAATAATTGAGGAAAAAAACTTGCTTCAAGAAGATGGGTTAATAGTTACTAAAATAGATTCAAGTGAAGAAATTTTTGAGGGAACTGAAAAGATAAAGCTTACAAAAGTTAAGAAGTATGGAAATACAACAGTTTGCTTTTATAAAATAGAGGAGGTCTAAAATGAGAGTAGGGGTTTATCCAGGTAGTTTTGACCCTATTACTAAAGGCCATCTAGACCTTATTGAAAGAGCTTCAAGTAAATTTGATAAGGTCATAGTTGCTGTGCTTATAAACATAAATAAAAAAGGTATGTTTTCTATAGAAGAAAGGGTTAATCTTATAGAGAAGTGCGTTGCAAAATACAATAATGTTGAGGTTAAAAGTTTTAATGGGCTTTTGATTGATTTTGTGAGAAAAGAAAAAGCAGATGTAATAATAAAAGGTTTAAGATCAGTTACTGATTTTGAATATGAATTCCAAATGGCACTTATGAACAGGGAATTAGCAAATGAGGTTGAAACTGTATTTATGGTTACAAGCCCTAATTACTCTTATATAAGCTCGTCTGCAATAAAGCAGGTTGCAAGTTTTAATGGAGAAATAAAAAATTTTGTTCCAAAAGAAATAGTAGAGGATTTAGAGGAAAGGATTATTAGTTTAAGAGGGAAGGGATAATTATTAACATGGAGTCACAAGTTATTGAAATTTTAGATTACTTAAGAGATATTGTTGAGGGAGCTTCTAAGGTTCCTATAACAGGTAAAGTTATTGTTGATAAAAAAGAAGTTATGGAACTTATAGACCAAGTGATTAATTGTCTTCCAGATGAGATTAAAAAAGCACAGTGGGTTTTAGGTGAGAAAGAAAGAATCTTAGCTGAAGCTAGAAAAGAAAATGAGAGTGTTAAGCAAGAAACTTATGAAATGATGAAAAAAAGAATTGAGAATCATAATATAGTAAAAGAAGCAGAATTAAGAGCCCAGGAGATAATAGCTAATGCTCAAAGACAAGCAAAAACTATTAGACTAGGCTCAAGAGAATATGCTGATGAAATATTATCTCAATTAGAAAGTGAAATAACTAATAAGAGAGAAGAGTTTCTTAATCATATGAAAAATAATATGGAGAAGTTTGCTATTGATTTCACCGAAGACTTAGATAAAGCAACTGGTGAAATAAGAAGCAATATTAAGGAATTAAGAGGCGATAATTAATTTATATAAAATCGCTAAGCCAAGTGTTATTCCTATAATTAATATTAGCGGAGAAAGTGTAATTAAAAATGAACTTTCTATAAGAAAAACTGCAATATTATTTTTAAATATCATATAAACGAAGAACATAAGTACAAAAGCAATTATTCCTTGTAAAACTTTAAGTAAAAAGTATTTTATTATAGATACATTTTCTTTATAAAAGAAAGATGAAGTTTGCGTTATTATTGAAAGTCCACCAAAGGAGCTTAAAAATGATATTAAGAGTAATTTGCTAAAAAGCGATAAATTACTAGAAGCTATTATGTTACATCCATTTGTAACTTCTATGCTTCCTAAAAGTAAACCATTAAATATATCCTCTGGTATATTTAAAATGGAACTTAAGTTTTTTAAAGTTCCGGTTGAAATAAATAGGGTTTTTATCATACTTATTATTACTGAAAACATAATTATATATCCGCATAGGACAAGTATATTTAAGGAAGCATCTTCAATAGATTTTTTAATTACTTCTCCTATGTTATAAGTAGATTTGTTTTCAGTAATGACTTTGTTAGAAAGAGGGAGTTTGTTCTCTCTTTTTTTATTTTTAGTTATTATACCCATAATAATAACGGAAAGATAACTTGGGATTAATAATAAATATCCAAGAGTTGAATTTTCTAACATTGATGTTCCAACAGCACCTAATAAAAATAAAGGTCCTATATTAGAAGCTATATTTAAAAGTCTTAAAAATTCATTATGGGGTATAAGGCCTTTCTTATATAAGTCAGTAGAATATTTTGCACCTAGTGGATATCCACAAAGAAAACTTGCAACTAAAGCAAAGCTACAAGGATAGCTTAAACCTAAGGGTTTACATAGAATAGGTCCTAAAATATTTGAGTATAGTTTTATTCCATCCAAATTAATTATCATGTTACATATAACCATAAATGGAAACATGGTTGGAAGCACAGAATTAAAAAATAACTTTGCACCAGCTAATGATGCTTCCATAGAAAGTTTAGGGTTGATTATAAAGTAAATTATCGTTAAGGTTAAAAATAAAGAAAAAATAACATTACCTTTTAATTTTAATAATTTTATTAAAATAATAATAATTATTATTATAAGTAAAAATAAAATACTATACATGGTTTCCTCCTTTTACGAAATCATATATAGTATTTATATTTAATTATATATAATATTATTATTGTTATCTAAAAATAATAGGACTAATTAAATAATCACTATTAATTTCAACTGATGGATTTAAAAAGCTATAAATATTGGTAGCTTTTATGTCAAATTCTAACAATGGATTTGATTTAGCTTTTGATAATTTATTAACGATATTTATTTCAGAACTTTTCTTAATCTCTTTTAAAATTTCTCTTCCTTTATTATTAAATCCTAAGATTCTTACATAGTTAGGAGAAGATTTTCTAAGTGAAAGAAGATCTTTATTTACACATAATAGTACATGACATAAAATTCTATTTAATCTAGTATATGAATAACGCTTACTTTTACATAGGTTTATTAATTCATCTAAGGAAGTAGCTTTTCCTATGTTTTTAATTATTTTGTTATCTATCCCTTCAGAAACTTCAGGTATTTCTTTTAATATATTAGGATTGCTTACTATAGCGTATTTTACTAAGTTAAACATTTTATCTAAATCGCTAAAAGAAGTATTTTTTAATAAGTTGTAGCTATATTCAGGCATAAAATCAAGGCTTTCTTCAATTCTTGAAGTGTAAATACTTTTTCTTATGGCAGAAGCTGAGGCTATTTGATTTTTTGAAAGTTCTTCATCATTGTAATCTGCTCCTAATCTTTGTATAGTAATAGGTTTTATAGAGCTTTGAAGCTTATAAAGGCTTTTACAATATTCAATTGCTAATATATTATTAGAAGAGTTGAGAACTTTTTCTAAGTAGGAAAAATCAATTTTATAATTATTATTATCTAAGTATTTCATTAAAGCTTGACTTCTGGCTTTAGGAAAGGGAAGACCTTCCTTTAAATAATTCTTTAAATATTTTTTAAATATAAGAGGTTCATTGACAATAATTTCACTAAGTTTTTTTATTAAATTTATATCTCCACATTCTGATCCGAAGCAAAGATTATTAACTACATTTAAGGAATTAAGTAAAGATACTGCACCAAAGGCAAAAAATTCTGCTGAAGAAGTTGCGAAAAGAGTTGGAAGCTCTACTACTAAATCAACTCCAGCTTCTAAGGCCATTTTTGTTCTAGTCCATTTGTCTGTTAAAGCAGGTAAACCTCTTTGTACAAAGTTTCCACTCATAACACAAATAATTCCATCGCAATTTGTAAGCTCTTTTGAACTTTTTAAGTGAAGTTCATGGCCTAGATGAAAAGGGTTATATTCAGTTATTATGCCAGTTATATTCATTTAAATCACCACTTTTTCTTATTTTAATAAAAATATAATAACCTAATATATAAAAATAATAAAGTATATATATTTATTAGAAAATTCAGATAATTTTAAATATAAAAACAATATTATTATACCGTTTTTTTGTTTGTTATCTGTTGAAAAATATATTAGTATAGGAGTATAGTATTAATTAGTATTGTGTGTGTAACACATAACATCTGCTTTGACTTGAAAGGAGAAATGAACATGGAACTTATGAAACAAATATGGGAAAGTGCTAAAAATAATAGAAAAAAAATAGTACTTCCAGAAGGTGATGAAGAGAGAACTCTTGTAGCTTCACAAAGAATAAAAGAAGAAGGGCTTGCTGACATTTATTTAGTAGGTTCAGAACAAGTAATCAGAGAAAAAGCTGAAGCTTTGGGAGTGAATTTAGAAGGGGTAAACATAGTTGATCCTGAAACTTCAGATAAATTAGATACTTATATAAATGAATTTTATGAATTAAGAAAATCTAAAGGAATGACAGTTGAAAAGGCTGGAAAAATCGTAAGAGATCCTCTATACTTTGGAACAATGATGGTTAAAATGGGTGATGCAGACGGGATGGTATCAGGTGCTGTACACACAACTGGTGACCTTTTAAGACCTGGTCTTCAAATAATAAAAACTGCTCCAGGAGTATCTGTAGTATCAAGTTTCTTTATAATGATGGTACCAGGTTCACAATATGGTGAAAATGGAATGTTATTATTCTCAGACTGTGCAGTTAATCCAAATCCAAATGCTGATCAATTAGCTGCTATAGCTATAGCTACTGCTGATACTGCTAAAAATCTTTGTAAAGTGGATCCGAAAGTTGCAATGCTTTCATTCTCAACAATGGGAAGTGCTGACCATGATTTAGTAACAAAGGTAAGAGTAGCAACAGAAAAAGCTAAAGAATTAAGACCAGATTTAGATATAGATGGAGAATTACAATTAGATGCTGCTATAGTTGGAAAAGTTGCATCTCAAAAAGCTCCAAATAGTAAAGTAGCAGGAAATGCTAATGTTTTAGTATTCCCAGATTTACAAGCTGGAAATATAGGATACAAACTAGTTCAAAGATTTGCTAATGCAGAGGCTATTGGACCGGTTTGTCAAGGTTTTGCTAAACCAATAAACGATCTTTCAAGAGGCTGTAGTTCAGAGGATATAGTTAACGTTGTTGCAATAACTGCTGTTCAAGCACAAGCAACTAAATAGTAATTGATTAAAATTGTATATATATGGATAAACTTAAAATTAATTAAGTTTAATAAATTAAGGGTATAAGTTTAACAGGAGGATTTTATAATGAACATATTAGTGATAAATTGCGGAAGCTCATCATTAAAATATCAATTAATAGATATGGATACTGAAAAGGCTTTATCAACTGGATTAGTAGAAAGAATAGGATTAGAAGGATCAAACTTAACTCAAAAGAGCGAAGGTAAAGATAAATTTGAAATTATAAAACCAATGAAAGACCATCAAGATGCCATTAGATTAGTGTTAGAAGCTTTAATAGATGAAAATCATGGCGTTATAAAATCTTTAGATGAAATAAAGGCTATAGGACATAGAGTTGTTCATGGTGGAGAAAAATATGCTGAATCTGCATTAGTTACAGATGAAGTTATGAAAGATTTAGAAGAGTTTGCTAAATTAGCTCCACTTCATAACCCAGCAAATATAATAGGAATAAATGCTTGCAAAGAATTAATGCCAAATGTTCCCATGGTTGTTGTATTTGATACAGCATTCCATCAAACAATGCCAGAAAAATCATTTGTATATGCATTACCATATGAATTATATGAAAAAGAACATATAAGAAAATATGGTTTTCATGGAACTTCTCACAAATATGTTTCAGCTAAAATAGCAGAAGTTATGGGAAAAAATATAGAAGATTTAAAAATAATAACTTGTCACTTAGGAAATGGTGCAAGTATTGCAGCTATAAAAAATGGAAAATGTGTAGACACTACTATGGGATTTACACCTCTTGAAGGTTTAGTAATGGGAACTAGATGTGGAGATATAGATCCAGCTGTAGTTACATATTTAATAGATGAATTAGGATATACTTCAAAAGAAGTAAATACTTTAATGAATAAAAAATCAGGAATATTTGGAGTTTCAGGAGTAAGTAGTGACTTTAGAGATGTTGAGGCAGCTGCTGATAAAGGAAGTAAAGAAGCTCAAATAGCTTTAGATTTATTTAGAAACTCAGTTAAGAAATACATAGGAGCATACATTGCAGAGATGAATGGATGTGACGTAATAGTATTTACTGCTGGTGTTGGAGAGAACTCAATCAAAGAAAGAGGAGCTATCTGTAGAGATTTAGAGTTCTTAGGAATTGAGTTAGATGAAGAAAGAAATAACGTAAGAGCTAAGGTTGCTGAGATAAGCAAAGATGGTTCAAAAATCAAACTTTTCGTAGTTCCAACTAACGAAGAATTAATGATAGCGAAAGATACAGTAAGTATTGTAAGTAAATAATATAAAATACTTGACTTTTAAATAGCTAGTTAATATAATAAGATATGTGTTGTTTAGGAGTAAACAATGCATATCTTATGTTAAGGAGCGTGAAAGTAGTTATTTAACTACGGTGATTATGAAATTAATTTTTTCAGAAATATGCTCAAAAAGAGAAAGAAGAAAATCTTTGGATTTTGTTCTGGATTTAAAAAGCTTCGAATTTGAAGGCGAAAATATGAAGGTTATAAAGCCTCTACATTTTACTGGTGAAGTTATATCTAATGAGTCTTTTATAGAGTTAGTAGGTAACATTACTGGAGAACTTCAGATGAAGTGTTCAAGATGCTTAACTAATTTCTCTTATGAAGTATCAATAGATATGGATGAGAAATTCACAAATAATTCAAATCAAGAAGATGATTCTATTGCTTATGTAGAAGGTGACGAATTAGATGTTGCTGAAGCGGTAGTAGAAAACGTAATTTCAACCTTACCTATAAAAAGACTTTGCAGCATAGACTGTAAGGGGCTTTGTCAAAAGTGTGGTATTGATTTAAATAAAGAAACATGCCAATGTGACAATGAAGAAATTGACTTAAGAATGGCAAAGTTAATGGACTTGTTTAAGTAATAAGGAGGTGTAACAATGGGAAATCCAGCTAGAAAAACGTTCAGAGCAAAAAGAGATTCAAGAAGAGCTCAAACTTTCAAGGCAAGCTTACCAGGTATCGTAGAATGCCCACAATGTCATGAAATGAAAATGGCTCATAGAGTATG
>NZ_JARHZJ010000073.1 GCF_029258205.1 Clostridium sp. | reverse complement strand
CTTCTAGTTTCCTTAGCTCTTGTTTCAGTAGTTTCTATTTTACCATGCTTTAAGAAGCTTGTAACAAGATTTCTAAGCATAGCTTTTCTTTGATCAGTAGGACGACCTAACTTACGATATCCTGCCATGGCTTTACCTCCTCACCTACTCGTCATTTAGTCTTAAATTTAAGCCTAACTCGTTTAACTTTCTTTCTACTTCTTCTAGAGATTTCTTACCTAAGTTTCTAACTTTCATCATATCATCCATGCTCTTGCCCGCAAGCTCTTGAACAGTATTTATACCTGCTCTCTTTAAGCAATTGTATGATCTTACTGATAAGTCAAGTTCTTCTATAGTCATCTCTAAAGCTTTTTCTTTTTTATCTTCTTCTTTTTCAATCATTATCTCAACATCATTAGCGTTGTCAGTTAAAGTCATGAATAATTTAAAGTGCTCTATAAGAATTTTAGCTGATAATGAAATAGCTTCTTCTATTCTTATAGTTCCATTAGTCCAAATTTCTAATGTAAGTTTATCATAGTCAGTAATTTGACCAACTCTTGTATTCTGAACAGAGAAATTAACTCTCTTTACAGGAGTATATATAGAATCTATAGCAATAGCTGATAATGGAAGATCTTCTGTTTTATTTTTGTTTTGAGTAACATATCCTCTTCCTCTGTTAACTACGATTTCCATATATAACTTACCACCGTTGTCTAATGTAGCAATATGTAAATCTTTGTTTACAACTTCTACATCACCATCTGTTTTTATATCTGCTCCAGTAACAACACCTGGTCCTTGAGCATCAATATAAATAGTTTTTGGTCCTTCACCTTCCATAGTAAGTGCTAACATTTTAAGATTTAAGATTATCTCTGTAACATCTTCTTTAACACCTGTTATTGTTGAAAACTCATGAAGAACTGAATCTATTTTAACTGAAGTTGGAGCCACTCCAGGTAAAGAAGAAAGTAATATTCTTCTTAATGCATTACCAAGAGTTATTCCATAACCTCTTTCTAATGGTTCTATCTCAAACTTACCATATGTTCCGTTATCGTTTGATTCAACACATTGAATTACTGGCTTTTCTATTTCTAACATTTAAAAACCCTCCTTAATATTAAAATGGCAACCTTATGAGGGCAACTGATCCAATTGTAAAAGTACTCTTAAGATCAATAATTATTATTTGCTGTATAACTCGACGATTAAAGTCTCGTTAACTGGTACGTCGATATCTTCTCTTGCAGGCTCAGCAATAACTTTACCTTCAAAGTTTTCAACGTTAGCTTCTAACCATTTTGGTAAAGCTTTTGGATTTTCAGCAAACATTTTAAATCTTTCTGATCCTCTGCTCTTTTCAGAAACTGTTATAACATCGTTAACTGATACTTTGAATGATGCTATATCAACTTTTTTACCATTTACTAAGAAATGACCGTGATTTACTAATTGTCTAGCTTCTGCTCTTGAAGCACCATATCCTAATCTGTAAACAACGTTATCTAATCTCATTTCTAATAATTTAAGTAAGTTTTCACCGGCGATTCCTCTCATTTTTTCAGCTCTCTCATATGTGTTTCTGAACTGACCTTCAAGAACTCCGTATATTCTCTTAGCTTTTTGCTTCTCTCTTAATTGTGTTCCGTAGTTAGATAATTTCTTTCTGCTTGCTCCATGTTGTCCTGGTGCATAACTTCTTCTAACGAAAGCACATTTATCTGTATAACATCTATCCCCTTTTAGGAATAATTTCATACCTTCTCTTCTACATAACTTACATGTAGCTCCAGTATATCTTGCCATTCATTACACCTCCCGTGACGTTACTAAACTCTTCTTCTTTTTGGTGGTCTACATCCATTGTGTGGGATTGGAGTTACATCTTTTATTAAAGTAACTTCTAATCCAGCTGCTTGTAAGCTTCTTATAGCTGCTTCTCTTCCAGCACCTGGTCCTTTTACGTAAACCTCAACGCTTTTTAATCCGTGTTCCATAGCTGCTTTAGCTGCTGTCTCAGCTGCCATTTGAGCTGCAAATGGTGTGCTCTTTCTTGAACCTTTGAATCCAAGTCCACCAGCACTTGCCCATGCTAATGCATTTCCTTTTGCATCAGTTAAAGTAACTATTGAGTTATTGAATGTTGATTGGATGTGTGCTGCACCATGCTCAACATTTTTTCTTTCTTTTCTTCTTCTAGTTTTTTTAACTTTTTGAGCTGCCATTGTCTTCCCTCCTTAACTATTTCTTCTTATTAGCTATTGTCTTCTTAGGACCTTTTCTAGTTCTAGCATTAGTCTTAGTTTTTTGTCCTCTAAGTGGAAGACCTTTTCTATGTCTGATTCCTCTATATGAACCAATCTCAACTAATCTCTTTATATTTAAAGCAACTTCTCTTCTTAAGTCACCTTCAACTGTTAAATCTTTAATGTAGTTTCTTATTAAGTTTACTTCATCCTCAGTAAGATCCTTAACTCTTGTATCAGGATTAACTCCAGTTACTTCAAGAATTTTTTGTGATGTAGGTAATCCTATACCATATATATAAGTTAGACCTATTTCAACTCTTTTTTCTCTTGGTAGGTCGATACCTGCTATTCTTGCCATTAATGTTACACCTCCTGGTAATTAAAATACGAAATTGATTTACATTAAATAAGTAATTCAATTGCTCTATTATTTATATTTAAAATTTTAGGTTGATGATTTTACCCATCACAGCCGCACCTAAAATTTATTTGCTATTATTTAAATGCCTATATAATCATATTTTACTTTTAAATAAAAGTCAATAAGAATTCGCTCCCAATTGACCTTTTTATTATGTTTTATTTACCTATTAGCCTTGTTTTTGTTTGTGCTTAGGATTTTCACAGATTACCATTACTCTTCCTTTTCTTCTTATAACTTTGCACTTTTCGCAAATAGGCTTAACTGATGGTCTTACTTTCATCGCTAACCCTCCTTATTTTGCTCTCCATGTAATTCTACCTCTTGTAAGATCATATGGTGAAAGTTCCACAGTAACCTTATCTCCTGGTAAAATTCTTATGAAGTTCATTCTTAACTTTCCTGAGATATGAGCTAATATTTTATGCCCACTCTCTAATTCAACTTCAAACATTGCATTTGGTAAAGCTTCTAAAACTGTACCTTGCATTTCAATTATATCACTTTTTGACATAAGGTAATCAAACCTCCTTGTTAGTGCTACTAAGCTTTAAAAATCTTTTTATTTTAAGATTTATATTCTTATCTTTTGATATTATACATGATTTTAACTCATCATCCAATATCTCTGTAAGCACTACATGTTTTATTTTTTTCTTTTTTGGCATTTCAATAGTCTTAGTTGCTCCATTTGTCAATAGTAGATCATCATCTACCAATCCAATCACAATATATGATTTTCCTGCATCTCTTCCAGCATTTGAAGTAACTAATCTACCGATTAAATCAGTTTTTTGCAACTTATTCACCTCAAAGATTACCTTAGTCATAAACTACAAATTCCTTATAGGCAAATGTTAATTTATAACTAAGCAATATATATTAAAACTATTTTACAAGTGTTAATATTTCAGGACCATTAGGTAAAATTGCAACTGTGTTTTCATAGTGTGCAGAAAGTTTCCCATCTGCTGTTACTACTGTCCAGCCATCATCTAAAGTCTTAACTCTATATGATCCCATGTTTACCATCGGTTCAATAGCTAATACCATTCCTGCCATTAACTTTGGACCTCTGCCTGGTCTACCGAAATTAGGAACTTCAGGATCTTCATGGACTTTTCGGCCAATTCCATGTCCTACAAAGTCTCTAACAACAGAAAATCCATTGGCTTCAACATATTGCTGTATCTCATTAGAAATATCCGTTAATCTATTGTCTACATACGCCTTCTCTATGCCTTTAAAAAAAGACTCTTCAGTAATTCTAATAAGCTTTTCTGCTTCTTCTGATATATTACCTACACCAAAAGTTCTAGCAGCATCACTGTGAAATCCATTTAGACAAACTCCACAATCAATAGAAACAATGTCTCCATCCTTTAATTCATAACTTCCTGGGAAACCATGAATTACTTGATTATTAACAGATATACATAATGAAGCTGGGAAACCATACAATCCTTTGAAGGATGGTGTAGCTCCATGCTTAGTTATAAACTCTTCAGCTATTCTATCTAATTCCGTAGTAGTAATACCAGATCTTACTTTCTCCTTAAGCAGGTTAAGTGTTTCTCCAAGAATCTTTCCCGCTTTTCTCATTAGGTCGATTTCATTCTCATTCTTAAGAATTATCATTACTTGTCGCTCCCTAATATTTTACAGATACTCTCAAAGACCTCGTTTATTGCTTGTGTTCCATCTACTACTGAAAGTTGCTTTTTGTTTTTATAAAAATCAATTAATGGTTGTGTTTGATTTTCGTACACATCAAGTCTTTCCTTAACTGTTTCTTCAGTGTCATCTTTTCTTTGAATAACATCTGATCCACAAAGATCACATTTTCCATCATTAGCTGGTGGATTAAACTTTATGTGATAACTTGCTCCACATGAAGGACAAACTCTTCTTCCTGTCATTCTTTCAAGTATGAATTCTTTAGGTACTTCTATTAAAAGAGCTGTGTCTATTGACTCTTCCCTTTCAATTAAGAAATTATCTAAAGCTTCTGCTTGGTGAACTGTTCTTGGGAAACCATCTAATAAATATCCATTTTTACAATCATCTTGTTGAAGTCTATCTTTTACCATGTTTATAGTTACTTCATCTGGAACTAACTGTCCATTATCCATGTATGATTTAGCCTCAATACCTAAAGGAGTGTTCTCAGAAATATTTTTTCTAAAAATATCTCCTGTAGATATATGAGGAATTGAATATCTATTACTAATTGATTTTGCCTGTGTTCCTTTTCCTGCTCCAGGAGGACCTAATAAAACTATCTTCACGGGCATCATCTCCATAACTTGTATTTCTATTTTAAGAATCCTTGGTAATGTCTCATTGTTAATTGAGATTCTAATTGTCTCATTACTTCTAATGAAACAGAAACCAGAATTAACAGTGATGTTCCTCCAAACTGTATTCCTTGAAAAGGAGTATAGTTTGCAACTAAAATAGGAACTACTGCTATAATAGCAGCAAAACATCCACCAAACATTGAAATTCTATTTAATACTTTCTCTAAATAAATCTCTGTTGGTTTTCCAGGTCTTATTCCAGGAATGAAACCTGATGATTTATGCATATTCTCAGCCATTTCATCTGGCTTAAATGTTATTTCAGTATAGAACCAAGTAAAGAATATAGTCAATAATGCATATAATACTGGATACATCCAAGTCTTTGCATTAAAAGGACTGTAAGAAGATCCTATAATCCATTGTGACCATCCAGCTTCTGGGAAGAATTGAGCTATAGTTGTTGGGAAACTCATAACAGACATAGCAAATATTATTGCTATAACAGTTGTTCCAATAATACTTAATGGAATATGAGTTGATTGTCCCTTCATCATTTTATTACCTACGGCTTTACCTGCATATTGTACAGTAATCCTTCTTTCAGCTAGTGATAAGTAAACTACACAAGCTAATAAAGCTAATGTAAAGAAAATAAATAATGCTACTTCCACAATATTTATTTTACCTATCTTACTTAAGTTATATATTTGATAACCAGTCATTGGTAAGCTTGATAATATATTTGCAAATATTATCAAAGAAGTACCATTTCCTACTCCTTTAACTGTAATTTGATCTCCTAACCACATTAAGAAAGTAGATCCAACTACTAATGTTAGTAATATTAAAAACATACTAACTGGAGAATTACTTTTAAGTGCACCAACATTGTTAATTATAACATAACTTCCATAAGCAGTGATTGCCCCAATAACAATTGAAGCATATCTAGTTATCTTTTGGATTTTCTTTCTTCCATCATCTCCCTCTTTAGACAATTGTTCTAATTTAGGAACTGCAACTGTTAAAAGTTGCATAATGATTGAAGCATTAATGTATGGTACAACACCTAAAGCGAATATACTAAATCTACTAAAAGAACCACCAGAAATTAAATCATAGAAGCTTACTAAACTTCCTGATTGTGTTAAAGCTTTTAGACTATCTGTATCAATTCCAGGAACAGGAATATAACTTCCCATCCTGAAAATTGCTATTAAGAATACAGTCCAAATTATTTTTTTTCTTAAATCTTGAACCTTCCAGGCATTACGTAGGGTTGATAGCACGATTATTTCACCTCAACTTTTCCTCCAGCTGCAACTATTTTTTCAGCTGCTTGCTTTGATAACTTGCAACCTGTGATAGTTAAGTTCTTTTCTATGTTTCCATTTCCTAAAATCTTAACTCCGTCCATTAGTTTACTTACTACTCTTCTTTCTAATAGTAATTCTGGAGTAACTTCTGTTCCATTATCGAATATGTTTAATCTATCAACATTGATTGTTACAAAATGTTTTGTAAATGGGTTAGTGAATCCTCTTTTAGGAAGTCTTCTGTATAATGGCATTTGACCACCTTCGAATCCAGGTCTAACTCCACCACCTGATCTAGCATTTTGACCTTTTTCACCTTTTCCGGCATTTCTTCCTAATCCTGAACCAGTACCTCTACCAACTCTTTTTGGAGCTGATTTACTACCAGCTGCTGGTCTTAATTCATGAAGTTTCATATGTTATTACACCTCCTCTAACGCTCTATTTAATTATGCTTCTTCAACTTTTAGTAGATAACTTATTTTGTTTATCATACCTTTTATTTGAGGAGTTCCCTCATGCTCTACTGTTTTACCTATTTTTCTAAGTCCAAGGGCATGTGCAGTAGCGATATGGTCTTTCTTTCTACCAATTAAGCTTTTAACTAATGTTACCTTTAGCATCGCTATCCCTCCTAACCTATTATCTCTTCAACAGATTTTCCTCTTAATTTAGCTATATCTTCAGCTGTTCTTAAGTTAGCTAATCCATTGATAGTTGCTTTTACCATGTTTCTTGGATTGTTTGAACCTAATGATTTAGCTCTAACATCCTTTAATCCTGCTAATTCAAGAACTGATCTTGCAGGACCTCCAGCTATAACTCCTGTACCTTCAGTAGCTGGCATTATAAGTACATCTCCTGTACCGAATTTTCCGTGTATTTCATGAGGAACAGTAGTTCCAACTATTGAAACTTCTACTAAGTTTTTCTTAGCATCTTCTATTCCTTTTCTTATTGCTTCAGGGATTTCGATAGATTTACCAGTTCCAACACCAACGTGTCCGTTCTCGTCTCCAACAACTACTAACGCACTGAATCTGAAGTTTCTACCACCCTTAACAACCTTAGTAACTCTGCTTATACTAACAACCTTTTCTTTAAGGTCTAGTGTGCTAGGATCGATTCTCATGTATTTCCCCTCCTTGTAGATTAGAATTTTAATCCGGCTTCTCTTGCTCCGCTAGCTAAAGCCTCAACTCTTCCATGATATACGTATCCACCTCTGTCGAATACTACATCATTTATTCCTTTTTCTATAGCTCTTTTAGCAACTAATTCTCCAACTAATTTAGCAGCTTCTTTGTTGCTTCCTTTAACTTCGATAGCTTTATCTAAGCTTGAAGCAGCTACTAAAGTAACAGCATTAACGTCGTCTATTATTTGAGCATATATGTTCTTTTCACTTCTATATACAGATAATCTTGGTCTTTCTGGAGTTCCGAATACCTTCTTACGAACTCTTAGGTGACGTCTTTCTCTTGCTTCTTTTCTGTCTGCCTTTTTGAACATAAGGTTCACTCCTTTCTATATTAGTATTTATTATTTACCAGTTTTACCTTCTTTTCTTCTTATAACTTCATCAGAATACTTGATTCCTTTACCTTTATATGGTTCAGGTTTTCTCCATGATCTGATGTTAGCAGCAACTGCTCCAACTTTCTCTTTATCGATACCTTCAACGATAACTTTAGTTGTTCCGTCTAATTTGAAGTCTACTCCATCAACTGCTTCAACTTCTACTGGATGTGAATATCCTAAGTTCATAACAAGTTTCTTTCCTTGTAATTGAGCTCTGTATCCAACTCCGTTTAACTCTAAAGTTTTTGAGAAACCTTGACTTACTCCAACAACCATGTTGTTAAGTAAAGCTCTAGTTAATCCGTGAAGTGCTCTGTGTTCTTTAACGTCACTTGGTCTAGTAACAACTACTTGAGCATCTTCTACAGCTATATTAATGTCCTTGTGCATAGCTTTAACTAACTCACCCTTAGGGCCTTTTACTGTAACAACGTTCTCTGGTGTTACAGTAACAGTTACTCCAGCAGGGATAGCTATAGGCATTTTACCTACTCTTGACATAATGCGCACCTCCTGTGAATTTGGTCCTTATATTTTTTTAAATTATCTCTTTGCTTCAATCTATTTAAATCTATGTTATTTTCTCATTCTAAAAAATTACCAAACGTAGCAGATAACTTCTCCGCCTAATCCTAATTTTCTAGCTTCTCTGTCAACTACTAATCCTTTTGAAGTTGATATTAAAGCGATTCCTAATCCGTTTAATACTCTAGGAACTTCATCTTTCTTGCAATAAACTCTTAAACCTGGTTTTGATATTCTCTTTAAACCAGTTATAACTCTTTCATTGTTTGCTCCGTACTTTAAAGTTAATCTCATCATAGGAACTACACCATCGTTGTACTCCTCTACTCCTTTAAGATAACCTTCTTGTAATAATATATTTACGATAGCCTTCTTAACACTTGAAGAAGGTACTTCAACAACTTCGTGTCTTACTGAATTCGCGTTTCTCACACGAGTTAGTAAGTCTGCGATAGGATCTGTCATAACCATTATATTGTGCCTCCTTTCATTCTACTAGTTATATTACCAGCTTGCCTTTCTACATCCAGGAATTTCACCTTTGTAAGCTAATTCTCTGAAGCAGATACGGCAAATTCCGAATTTCTTTAATACAGAATGTGGTCTTCCACATAATCTACATCTAGTATACGCTCTAGTTTTGTATTTAGGTTCTTTTTTCCATTTTTCGATCATTGCCTTACGAGCCATGCGTATCCCCTCCTTATTATTGAGCGAATGGCATTCCAAGGAATCTTAATAATTCTCTTGCCTCTTCGTCTGTGTTAGCACTAGTAACGAAGATTATATCCATTCCTCTTACTTTATCTACTTTATCATACTCGATTTCTGGGAATATTAATTGTTCCTTAATTCCTAATGAGTAGTTTCCTCTTCCATCAAATGCTTTAGCTGAAACTCCTCTAAAGTCTCTTACTCTTGGTAAAGCTATTGAAACTAATTTATCTACGAATTCGTACATATTAGTCTTTCTTAAAGTAACTTTACATCCTAAAGCCATGTTCTCTCTTATTTTAAAGTTAGCAACTGACTTTTTAGCTCTTGTTAATACAGGCTTTTGTCCAGCGATTATTTGTAAATCACTAACAGCTGATTCTAGAACCTTAGGATTGTCTTTAGCTTCTCCTACTCCCATGTTTATAACAACTTTTTCTATTTTAGGAACTTGCATTATATTTTTATATCCGAACTTTTCCATCATAGCTGGAACTACTTCTTTTTCATATCTTTCTTGAAGTCTATTCACGTAAAGTACCTCCTTTCAAATTTTAGAATGTTTCTCCACACTTCTTACATACTCTTACTTTTGCACCGTCTTCTAATAACTTATGGCTTATTCTTGTAGCCTTTTTGCATTTTTCACAGAATAACATAACTTTTGAGCTATTTATTGCAGCTTCCATTTCTATTATTCCACCTTGCATATTTTGTCTATTAGGTTTTTGATGCTTTTTAACTAAGTTAACTCCTTTAACTACTACTTTACCAGTCTTAGGAATTACTCTTAAAACTTCACCAGTTTTTCCTTTATCTTTACCTGATATAACTACTACTGTGTCGTTCTTTCTAACATGTACCTTCATCTTAGCCACCTCCTAATCGTTTATTATAGAACTTCTGGTGCTAATGATAAGATTTTATTGAACTCATTATCTCTTAGCTCTCTTGCAACTGGTCCAAAGATACGAGTTCCTTTTGGTTGCTTATCATCTTTTATTATTACAGCTGCATTTTCATCAAATTTGATGTATGAACCGTCAGCTCTTCTTAGTCCTCTTACTGATCTTACAATAACTGCTTTAACTACTTCGCCTTTTTTAACAACTCCGCCTGGTGTTGCACTTTTAACGCTAGCAACTATTACATCTCCGATATTTCCGAATTTTCTTTTAGATCCGCCTAAAACTCTTATGCACATTATTTCTTTTGCACCTGAGTTATCAGCAACCTTTAGTAAGGTTTGTTGTTGTATCATGAAATTAACCTCCTTTCAGACTTTAGAAAACTATTTTGCTTTCTCTACTATCTCAACAAGTCTCCATCTCTTATCTTTTGATAATGGTCTAGTTTCCATTATAAGAACTCTATCTCCGAATCTAGCCTCATTATTTTCATCATGAGCTTTGAACTTAGTTGTTCTGTTAACAGTTTTTCCGTATAGTGGATGTCTAACCTTTGTTTCAACGGCAACAACGATAGTCTTATCCATTTTATCAGAAACAACTCTACCTAATCTCTTTTTTCTTAAATTTCTTTCCACAGCGGTTACCTCCTTTCAGGATTACTGCTCAATCTTTAACTCTTCTTCTCTTATGATTGTTTTGATTTGAGCTATTGATTTTTTTACTTCTCTGATTCTCATTGGGTTTTCTAATTGACCTGTAGCTAATTGGAATCTTAAATTGAATAACTCAGCTTTAAGGTCTCCTAATTTCTTTATTAAATCTTGAGGATTGCTTGTTCTTAGTTCTTTTAACTCTCTAGCTTTCATTATTCTTCACCACCCATTTCCTCAAAATCTTTTCTTGTAACGAACTTAGTCTTTACAGGAAGTTTGTGTGAAGCAAGTCTCATAGCTTCTCTTGCTTTCTCTTCATCAACTCCAGATAACTCGAATAAAACTCTACCTGGTTTAACTACTGCTACCCAGTATTCAACTGAACCTTTACCTGAACCCATTCTTGTTTCAGCTGGTTTCTCAGTTACAGGTTTATCTGGGAATATTTTTATCCAAAGCTTTCCGCCTCTTCTTATATATCTATTGATAGCTATTCTCGCAGCTTCTATTTGGTTACTAGTGATCCATCCACAAGTTGTAGCTTGGATTCCGAAATCTCCGTAAGCTAGAAAGTTTCCTCTAGTTGCCTTACCTTTCATTCTACCACGTTGTACCTTACGATGTTTAACTCTTTTAGGCATTAACATGTTATATTCCTCCTTTCTTAGTGCATC
>NZ_JARHZJ010000062.1 GCF_029258205.1 Clostridium sp. | reverse complement strand
CTCAATTTAAAAGTTTAATCTATACTCATATTACTTATAAAAGAATTGCTGGTTTATGTTAATATCTTCTGTTTAATTTTCAAAGACCATTTCTTTGTCGCTCTCAAGCGACTTTCTTAGTTTATCACCACTTCGAAACTTTGTCAACAATTTTTTTTAAATTTCTCATTTGATATTTTATTGTTGTGTCTCTCGTTGACGAAATTTATCTTACCATTTTAGCTACATTTAATTTAATATATTTTTCTATTTTAAATAAAATATATTGTTATTTCTATATTTTTCTTTTATATACTTACTTTTCCCTATATAGATACACTAGGTATAGTGTCTTATATAGTTTTTACATTGAATATACTTTTCTGTAGAATACTGTGTTATTTTAACATTATATTTTTAGTTTTTATATATACTACACTTATACTTTCTATATAAATATAGATTTTTATATTAATTTATATAGAATTTTCACCTTATTTTTTAATTAGAACTAAAATAATAAATTAAAATGGTCAAATCTAATTTCTTTAGTACTAAATAAAAACCACTTCTTATTATTACATATATCTATTCTCTGACTAAGTTTAAATTATTAGCAAATTCCTCTAAGCTATATTGAACATAATCTGTATTAATTGCTTTTTTACCTATATCCGTATAATATGATGTGTAAAAAGATATTATTAAAAATGCTAACAAAGAAAAAACTACACTTTTTCTAAAATATTTTATAAAAACGATTCCTACTATTAAAGATATAGCTAACCATAATATTTCTGAAGACACATCTATTTTAAATGAATTTATAACTACCATACCTTGCATTATACAAAAAAATAAAATTATACCAGCCAACAATAAAAATACTGTTATTATAGATGAAAATAAATATGCTATGGTCATATTAAAATAGAAATTACCAGTAAAATCTTTTTTAGTTAATATATAAGAAGCAACAAATACATTTATTATTACAAGCAAAATTATTCCTTTATATGTTTCTAAAACAAATTTACCAAAAAAATTAATAAGACTCTCTAAAAATAATGTGATTGAAATATCTCCATTATAGATTCTAGCTTTAGATAATTCTTCTAACTCTATTCCTGATATCTCACTCATGAAATTCAAAACTACCATTCTCATTATTATCATAACTAGAACAAATAATATTATTTGAGCATTTGCTTCTTTCAAAAATTTTTTAGATGATTTTTTACTCATAAGAAATTCCTCCTGTTTTATATTTCAATTAAATTATTGACAAGCAGTCTTAGTCTTAATCACCAAAAATCTATAAGATAAAAATTAAAGACTATTTTTACACTATTTCTTAACCCATAACTTAAAAGTTAACTTAAAATTTTCAAAATATTTGTAGATATTACTAAGGTTTTTAAGGTATAATTTGTTGAAATCAATATAAAACCCTCGAAAAACATATTAAAAATAGGTGATTAAATGAATAAACTTAAAATTATATCTTTATTTATGAGTAGCTTTTTAATAATTGGTACTTTTTCAGCACCATCAATAGCAAAGGCAAATCCTGAAGTTAATAAATTACAAGAAGAGAAAAAACAAATTATAGAAGAAAAAGAAATTAAAAAAGGAAAGCTAGATGAAATTAAAGATAATATTAATGCTAAAGAAGCTGAACTTAATTCAGCTAAAGCAAAAGTTACTGAGTATGAAGATAAAATAAAAACTTTAAATAATGAAATTTCTTCAACTGATTCAGAAATAAATAAAGTAAAAATTTCAATTGAAGAAAATACTAACGAAATTGAAAAAGCTAAAAAAGAACAAGAATTAAAACAAGAGATATTAGGTAAAAGACTTAGAAACGTATATAAATCTAATTTAAGTGATAAGTTCCTATATATGATTCTTGAATCTAAAAACTTTGGAGAATTATTTTCTAATATAGCAAATATAAAAACTCTTGTTAAAACAGATAATAAACTTATTGAAGAGATTGAAGCTTTAAAAAATGACCTTAAAGTTAGAAAATCTAACCTTGAAGCATCTAAATCTACATTAGATAACAAAAAGGCAGAACTTCTTTCTAAAGAAAAAACTCTTAATGAAGTTAAATCTGAACACGAAATCAAATTAGACACTTATAATTCTCAATTAAATGAATTAGAAAAATTAGAATCTGAAAAAAATGCTGAACTAAAAGCATTAGCAGATAGAGAAGATGAAATTGAAAAGGAAATTCAATCATATTTTAATCAAACCCCAAACACATCATTTCCAAGTAATAGTTCATCAAGTGGATTTATAAGACCAGTTGCTTCTTCTACAATAACTAGTTCATATGGTCCAAGAGTTCACCCTGTAACTGGTCAGTATAAAGTTCATACTGGTGTAGACTTTGCAGCTTCAACAGGAACTCCATTTATAGCTGCTAAAGATGGTGTTGTAACTACTGCTGAATATCACCCCGCTTATGGAAATATGGTTATAATAGATCATGGTGGTGGATTAAGTACACTATACGCTCATGCATCTCAATTAAAAGTTTCTGCCGGTCAAAAAATAAAACAAGGCCAAGTAGTTTCTTTAGTTGGTTCTACAGGATATAGCACAGGCCCCCATGCCCACTTTGAAATAAGAATTAATGGACAACATGTAAATCCAATGGATTATATTTAATAGCACAGATAGTCATTTGACTATCTTTTTTTTATTTATACAATTATTTATTAAATTTTAATATAAATAAATTAATTTATCCTATTATTAATTATTAAATAAGTATATTATTAATTAAACACTTGATTTTATAAAAAACATAAAATATAATGAAATCGTTAACAAGATGGATAATTATTTTAATTATATATTTTAAGTAATAAATGAAAGGATAAGATTATGAAAAACTCAAAAATCACAGCAATTGTATTATCAGCAATAATAGGTATTGGTGTTGGAACTGGTGGTACTTTAATCTATGAAAATAATAAAGAAGCAAATCAAATATCTAATTTGGAACAAATAACAAAGGTTAATGCAGTTGAAGAACTTATTAAAGGAAATGTTTTAGCTACTTTATGGCAACAAAATTCAGGAGAAGCAAAAGCTTTAAGATATGAAGCATATAACTCTGGAAAGAGATATATTGATCAATTAACAAAGGAACCTACTGCTAAACCATATGCAGTTACTTTAGATATTGATGAAACAATAATAGATAATTCACCACATGCAGGATATGAAATAAAACATAATGAATTATACTCAAAAGAAAATTTTGGTGAGTGGGTACAAATGGCTGATGCAGCTGCAATAGATGGTGCTAAAGATTTTACTGATTATGCTAAAAGCAAAGGATTTGAAGTTTTCTACGTTTCAAATAGAAATGAGGAAAAAGAACTTGATGCAACTATAAAAAATATGCAAAAATTAGGTTTTGTAAATTCAGATAAAGACCATATACTTTTAAAAACAGATACAAGTAATAAAGATGCTAGATGGAATAAAATCAAAGATAATTATAACCTTGCAATTTACTGTGGAGATAACTTAGGCGACTTCCCTGATGGATACGATAATAAGTCTAATGAACAAAGAAGAGAAATAGTAGATAAAGAAGCTCAATTTTTTGGAACAAAATACATAGTGCTTCCAAATCCAACTTATGGTGATTTTGAAAATGCAGTTTATGGATACGACTTCAAAAAATCTCCTGAACAAAAGCAACAAGATAGATTAAATAGCATAAACTCATTTAAATAAAATTTTAGTAACTAATAAAATATAGTTTAAATCCTTTAAATTAAATATACTAAAAATAAAAAATCTATATTACATTAAGTAATATAGATTTTTTTATTATAATATGTATTAATAAAATCTAAGTACTAAACACCTTAAAATTAATTATGATATTAATAGTTAAAATAGTTTTTAATTATTTAGAGTTAATAATATTTATATTGATTTATCACCTTTGAAATTAGCTATTATTTTTTTGATTTATAATATTCTTTTAATTTTTCACTTTGTTCTTTAACTATAATTTCATCAATTATATTACTAAGTTGAAGAACTTCTTGAGTACATCCATATTTCTGGTATAAACCAGCTAATAAATTTTTTAACTCATTTGTAAGCATCTTATCATACTCTCCCTTTTTACTCTTTAATATCATCTCCTATTAAAACATCATATTTCTTTCTTATAAAAATTTTAACTGCTTTGATAATTTATTAAAATTATTTATATTTAAAGATAAACTACAATTTAAAATAATAAATAATTCTTTAATTATATTCTAAAATTATTTACCTAATTAGTAAATAATTTTTAAATTACAAAATTCGACTATGAATATTTGTTAATTTTATATGAAAATTTATAACATTTACTTTTTTTTAATCATAACTTACTAATAAAATATTAAATTAGCTTTTAATATTTTTAGTTATATTATATATTTTATAATATAACCTATTTTTTTTTATTATAAAAAAAAATTTTAAATTAAAAAAACAACTTAACAATGTAAATAATTTGCATTTTTAATTTAAAATTTCAAAACTTTTTGTTCATAATATTAAAATATATATAAAATTAATATAAACTTTTTTAAAATATTTTTTATATAATAATTATTATACCCAAATATCATTAAAAATTAATATAAAAGACTTATACCAAAATAATCTGATATAAGTCTTTCTTACTTAATTTAATATTAATCATTAAAAATTTTGTTTTTCCAAGAATTTATTGTCTTTCTAGCCTGTCCAATAGTTAAATCTAACTCATCAAATTCAAAACCATCCTTCTCTTTTAAAATCTCCATAAGATGACCAATCCTAGGTAATCTTAAATTAACTTTTCTTATAACTTCCTTCTTAGCAAATACTTCTTTAGGCTTTCCATGTAATATTACTCTTCCTTCTTTCATAACAAAAACATTATCACAATATAAAGGAACAATATCTATATCGTGAGTTGCTATTATTATTGTTATTCCAAGCTCCTTTTGCATTTCTACTAATAATTTCATTATTTCTGAAACACCTATTGGATCTAAACCAGCTGTTGGTTCATCCAATATTAAAACCTTTGGCTCCATAACTAGCACCCCTGCAATTGCTACTCTTTTCTTTTGACCAAAGCTTAAACAATGAGTTGGCTTATTTTTTAATTGTTCTATACCAGTTCTTCTTAGTGCATTATCTACTCTTTTTCTTATTTGATCTTCTGGTAGTTTCATATTAACAGCACCAAAAGAAACATCTTGGTAAACACTTGCTGAAAAAAGTTGATTATCAGGATCCTGAAAAACAATTCCTATAGATTCTCTAAGTTTCATTATTCCTTTTCTTGAATAGTCTATAGGCTTATTGTCAAAAAGTATTCTTCCTGAAGAAGGCTTTAATATACCATTAAAGTTTTGAAATAAAGTTGATTTCCCAACACCATTTCCACCTAATATTGCTGTTACCTCTCCCCTTTTTATATTCATATCTATACCCTTTAGAGCATGAGTTCCATCTGAATAATTATAATTAAGCTCTTCTACTTTTAATATATAGTCTTCCATAAAATCCTCCTACTCTACTTAATAAATATAGTTATTCCTACAAAAATAAGATTAATTATTATAGTTATAATATAAATGTAATTTCTTCTTTTAACATTTTCTTCTAAAACCTTAAGTTCTCCATTATACCCTCTGGATTCTAAAGCAGTATATAAATCATTAGCTCTCTTAAATGAACGTATAAATAGTGTTGATGCAAGAGCACCTAAGGATTTATACGATGTTTTTATATCTCTATATCCAAGCCTTGAATTCTGTGATATAAACATCATTTCTGAAGTTTCTAAAATTATAAATATAAATCTATACACTAAGCTTATTAACTCTATTAAAAAACTCGGCACTTTCAATTTAGATAGAACTGATATTACATCTATCATTGGAGTAGTTAATGATATAAAGTATAAGCAACTTAAAGAGCCAATTACCTTCAAGAACATATTAATCCCTTGAATAAACCCACTTTTTGAAATCCCAATCCATCCATTGAAAATCTTAAATGATACTAAAAACATATCTTGTTTTAATGAATAACTCACAACTATTGTTAGAATACCAATTATCAAAAAAGCTATTGGCACCATCATTAACTTTATAAAAACGCTTATTTTTGTTTTTCCTACTTTCGTTATTAAAAAAATCATAATACTTATTACAAGCATAGAAACAATAAAATTATTTGCCCAAAGACAAACACACAATGTAATTAATGAAAAAAACATTTTTTCTGCTGGATTAATATTTTTTAACTTAGATGAATAAGCGTATTTATCTATGTTTATCATTTACTTCGTCGTTCACTTTCTTTTTACCCTTTAAATATCCTAATCCATATCCAATTATCCCTGCACCAATAGCAGCTTGAAGAGCAAATAATAAACTTTCTATTTCTCCACTAGCTGGTTCAAATACTGGTGAAAACCAGGGTTCATAATTTTCATCAATTTGTGTTATTGCTTCTTCCGCTTGATCATCAGATCCACCAAACTCACCATTCTTAGCTACAAAGAAAGGTATTATTGTAATAAATACAACTAATAAAATTAATATAATATTAGTTAATGTTCTTTTATTTTTCATTATTTTACCCCCTTTGAAAAAATGTTAAGTTCTATTAAATCATCTTTTGCATAGTTTTCTATTGCATTAAAGATTACAACTGTTAATATTCCTTCACTTATAGCTAGAGGAATTTGAGTAACTGCAAATATACCCATAAATTTCATAACTGATGCCATAACTCCTCCAACCTCTGCTGGGAAAGCTAGTCCTAATTGAACTGAAGTAACCATGTATGTTGCTAAATCTCCAAGAGCAGCAGCTAAAAATACACCTAACCATGTTGGTCCATTAAGTTTTTTTACTAATTTATAAAGTCCGTATGACACTAAAGGTCCAACTATAGCCATTGAAAAAGTATTAGCTCCAAGAGTAGTAAGACCACCATGAGCTAAAAGTAACGCTTGGAATAGAAGTACAATAAGTCCTAAAACCGATGCTGCTGTAGGTCCAAATAATATTGCTGCAAGCCCAACTCCTGTAGGATGTGAGCAACTACCTGTAACTGATGGAAGCTTTAATGCTGAAAGAACAAAAGCATAAGCTCCTGCCATAGCTAACAAAATCTTTAGTCTTGGATTATTTCCAACTTTGTTTTTAATAGAAAATAATCCTAACACTATAAATGGTATAGTTATAACTCCCCATGCTATACACCATTTAGGTTGTAAAAATCCTTCCATAATATGCATAGCTGATACACTTCTTGGTATTAATAAAAACATTAATAAAAATCCTATAAATACTTGATTTTTTTTTGACATAATAATTCTACTCCTTAAATTATATTTTTATTTTGTATTCCCGTTTATTATCTTCTTATTTTAAGCTAAAATTTGATTTAACCATTTCCTTATCAAATAAAACAATTATGTAATAAAAACATTTCCATTTATAAATTTAATCTAAATATAAATAACTTTAATTGCTTGTTAAATCAAAACTTTAGTCTTATAATAAAAATCCTCTAGACATTGCGTCTAGAGGTTATAAAAATTCCAAAAAAATATAACTTACCAAAGCACAACACCTCCTATTTCCCGTAGGATTTGATGTTTTAAAAATAGGCAGGTCTTCTGGCTTAAGCATCATCACTTTTTGTTACCTTCCCAAAATATTATATTTCAGTGGCTTAAAAGACAAAAAGCTCCTCTATTACAGCGGCGGGACCGCGTGGGATTCAAACCCAACTTCCCTTTTAATATATAGTTATAAAATTAACTATATAACCTATTTCTAAATATTTAATTTTATAATTCATCTACATTATATAGTATATATATTCCGTTTACAATTACTCTATATGTTTCTTTAAAAAATATGCTATATCTACGATATCATCTAAAATTGCCCTTTTATGACTACATATATTTATTAAATATTAATTGTTAAATTAATCTCATATTATCAGATCAACTTTCAATTAGAATTTATTTAAAATCAAATTAATTCTAAGAAATATTTAAGATAAGCATTACTGTAAATTAAAAGGGATCATTTTAGATAAAATTAACCATTTTAAAATACTAAGCTTTAAACCTATTAATATTTTAAATCTGATTTTATTTAACTTAATGATCCCTTAAAAATTATAATTTTAATTTGTTTTTATTAAATTATATTAATTTAGTATTCTGTGATTTATAAAGTTTATCTCATATTCATCAATAGACCCATCCTTATTTAAATCCATAGAAGTGTTAGTATTAATTCCATAGTTTTTAGAAACCATTGCTAAGTCCCCTATATCAATCTTTCCATTACCATTAAAGTCCCCTGTACTTTCTTCTATTAATAAAGAATTAAATCTTGTAATTTCACTTTCTAAAGATTCCTTAACTGAATTTATTTCCTCTTCAATAGCATCTTCTTTGTTAAACACCTCTTCAGCCTTATTAATTTTAACTGTTAATCCAACCTTAGCACCTTTATGGTATTCACCAACATTAAATCCTTCTACAGCTTCTTCTAGTAAAGATTTACCTTGATTTATTAATTCACCTAAATTAGTCTTATCGACTTCAGGTGTTTCTTTTACTAAAGCTTTTATTGAAGCATCTAAGTCAATTACTATTTGATTTATTTGATTTTGAGTATAATCAGCTTTATTTTTATTAGCTTCATTAGCAACTTTTAATATTTCACTAAATAAATCCCATGATTCAGGTGTATATTCTCCTTCAACTAAAGAGTTTCCTAGAGTCAAAATCTTATTAAAATCTTCAAAATCAGTTGCCCTTAAAGCTAGTCCTTCTTCTGCCTTATTTAAATTTTCTAAGGCCTTATCTATTTTCTTTTGAGATGAATTAGAATCATCTAAAATACTCTTTGCCTCATCTAATGATTCTTTTAAAGTTAAAAAGCTACTTAAAGTGTATTCATCTTTACTTAGTTTTATAAGCTTATCATATTTTATCTTTAAAGACTCATTTACTGGGAATTCAAACTCTTTATTTAAAGTTATTATTTCATAAATATTTGGTGCAACATCTGTCCATTCAATTTTTATTTCATAAATATTACTATAATCACGATTAATAAATTCATTTAAGCTATTACTTAATGTTCCTAATTGAACCCATTTATCAGTTATATTTTCATTTCCATCACCAACTCTAGCCATAACCTTAGCATTTGAAATTGAACTTCCACTTTGAACTATTGTAACCTTTCTAACATCTGTTTTTTCTGATAAGCGATAAGTTATACTTCCTTCAGAAATCTCACCATTATTAGTATTAGGCTTATATGAAGTTGTTAAATTTCCATCTCTTAAATTACTTGGGACAAATCCTCTTTCCTCAATTGGATTTGAAATATAAGTTGGATCATTTACTTTAGGGATATACTCTCCATTATTTATCATAAGCTCATTTATAACTGTCCAACGATGTCTATATGGGGCAGTAAATAATATTCTTACATATCTAGCCTTTTGATTTAAATTATCTCCTTCAACATAAGCACTATCTATTGGAACTATTCCATCTGATTGGTTTCCATGTTTATATCCATTTTGTAATGGCTTAGAAAACATATCTTCTACTCCATTTTCTACTCCATCTCCAATGGTAATAGCATCTGTCCATGTTTTTCCATCTAAAGATAATTGAATTTTACCATCTCTTACATGATCAACTTCAGTATCTAATACAACATATTTTAAATTATCCACAAGAATTTCTTGTCCTAAGTCATAAGTTATAGTATCCCCAGTACTAGGAGCACCTAAGAATTTAACTCTTGTTTTTAAATCTCCATCTACAGCTTTTTTAGCTCCATCATCTCCAACATAAGCATTTACTAATGATGGTTCATAAACTTCATTTGAATTAACTTCAAACTTAGTTAAATTAAAATTAACAGCTTCATTACTTATATTAATTAGCCTTACATATCTACCGTCTTCTAATGTATTTTTATCTGTTATCTCAGTCCACTCAACACCATTCATAGAGCTTTGAAGTTTTAATCCTATATCATTTGAAATTTCAAGATTGATATTACTTAAATCTTTAATGCGATTTAATTTAATACCAATATATTCTCCATGATTTAAGCTTATATTATCTGTAGGTATCAACTTAGTTACATCTTCTTTAGCCAAAGATAATAAATCTAATTCTGTATTTGTATATATATTCTCTTTATTTCCTGCACTTTCTAATTCATCACTAACTATTGCAAATTCTGAGAAAGTAAGCCACTTATTTATATTTTCCATATTAGTAAGTCTTATATATTTAGCTGAAATAGGATTTTCAAAGGTTTCTTCTATAACATCTTTACCAGCTAGAGCCCCTGTTTTATCATACTCTTTTATAGTTGTCCAATTTTCATTATCTAATGAATATTCTAGTTTGAACTTATTCCACTTATCAGAACTTCCTCCCCCATTTTTACCTATTACAAATCTAATTCCATCAAGTTTTATTTCTTTTCCTAAATCTAGACCTATAAATTCTCCTGCTAAAGATGTATCACCATTAAGAGTTTTATACCATACACCAGTATTATCATCTCCATCTAAAAGATTAGCTTCATTTCCTTCATAAACTTGCCAAGATTCACTTCTTATTAAACTCGGATTAAACTCTACACCTGAGTTTAAATCCTCTTTTTTATTTACATTAATATCTCTAACACCTAGCCAAGTATTCTCTCTTGCTTCTGTAGCTATTAAACGAACTCCTCTAACTTTTAAATCTAAATTATCTACTTTTATAGTTCCAGGCATTGTATATTCAACATCCTCTTCTAAATCAATCCATTCCCTTCCATCAACTGTATATTGAATTTTAGCTTTTTGCATTGTATCATTTAGATTTGAATTTGCTCCCATTAGGAATTCAACATTATTTAAAGTTATAGGATTACTATATTTAACTCCTACATAAGTTCCAACATCTATTTTATTTGGATTTTTATAAACTAATTCCGTAATGGAATTATTATCAAAAATATTATCTAGATTTCCTGTTGGAGAATCCTGTCTATTACTTATATAAGTTGCTATTATTCTATTTGGGTCAATAATTGAACTTATGGCAACTGATAAATCTTGACCTATACTCTTTATAAATGGAACGATATGCTGAACTCCAACCTCTGCATACTCAGTATGGTCTACATAATGAAAACCATAAGTTTTTGATTTTTCAAATGAACTTTGTGCTTCTGAATAATTAACCCAAGCTGCTTCATCATCTCCTTCTTCTACTGCAATTGCTGATTTTAAGTATCCAATAGCAGCGTCCATAGTATCACCAAAGCAATTTAACCAATAGATTATTTGATCTCTTGTTCTCTCATTTCCTGGATTATTTTTGTAGTAATCTGATGCCTTTTGAAGTTTTATAAACTCTTCTATTAATTGTAAAGCATCTTCTTTAATACTTTCACTACTATCGTACTTTTTCTTAAATGCATCTAATTTCGGTACTAATTCAACAGATTCTTGTAGTGGTCTGACCCTTCCGTCCATATTTTGGTTTATCATATGCTTACTTATTTCCTTTAAAGCAAGTGAAGAGTTTGTTTCCTCATAAGTTCCATGGTCCATATACTTAAATGAATCATTCCAGTTTTTATCAGCTTCTTCTTTATTATCCCATATATTCCAAGCATAATCTGCTATAGCAAATAGAGCTGACTTATTAGCTTCTGCTTGTTGCATTGGATTTAAAACTATACCATCTATCTTACTTGGATCAACTCCTGGATGTAAGAATGTATCATTTCCTCCCATTATTAAATGCTTTTTAGAATTATCTGAACAAGGCCAGTTAATCCAGAAGAAAGGAGCTCTTCCAGGATTACCACTAGTAGATATATTATTCATGAAGCTATTTGCAAAATTTTCATCTACTTCTCCCCAAATTCTACCTCCAGTCATAACTATACTCACATTATCTTCAGCTTTATTTAACTCTTTTAATTGTACAGAACTTCCATTTCCATAGTAATCTGCTGGACAGAACATTAAATCTGTTTTTAAGTCTTTGTAAGTTGATTGTTGTTCTTCTAGCCATCTTGTTAAATCTGTAAGAAGCTTAACATACATACTAGCTCCTTTAGCTGGTGCTGAAGCGTCATCAGCTAAAATAGCAAACTGTCTAACATCATTTTCTAAAAGTTGAGTGAATTTCTCCTTTATTACTCTTAAATCATTTTGATAATTTTCTTCATTATCAAATCTAACTGGATTATTCATAAATGGATGTAATGCATATACATATCTATTTTTAGTCTCATTGCCAACTTTAGCTAATTTCTTGATTTCAGATAACTTCTCTTCTGGATATAATTCTCTCCACTTACTGTTATGATAAGGATCATCCTTAGGAGCAAATACATATTGATTCAATTTATAATCTCCACCAAATTTCATAAGTTCTTCCCTATCCTCATTAGACCATGGATTACCATAATATCCTTCTATAAACCCTCTATGAGCAACTTCTGCATAGTCATCAGCTCTAAAATTCTGAATTTTATTCCCATCTCTTAACTGATTAAATACATGTTTTAAAGTAGTAACTCCATAGAAAGCACTATCTGTATCCTCCCCAATTACTCCAATTACTCCATCCTTAACACTTACTATATTAGCATCCATTTTTTCATCAAAAAAACTCTCATCATGAGGAATATTTTTATTGAAATAATTATCAACAACTCCTCTTGATTCATTAATACCTACTAAAAAATTTGTTTTTCCTGGTACTATTTCATTTGAAACAGTAGTTTCTAAATTGCTCGCTTCTAAAACCTCATCAACACGTTTTTTAGTGAAATCATCAATTCCATTATCATATACAATATTTATTTCATCACTTATTTGAAATTCTCCCCCACTATAGCTTATTTCTTGTGGCTTTGGATATATTTCATAAAAGTTTTCCTCAATACCATCTGTTGCAAATACAACTAAATTTGATGGTAAAACACTAATTGTAATAGCTGCTAATAATGTAGATGTAATTATTTTTCTAATATTCTTATTCATAACCCTTCCCCCCAAAAAGTTATTTTTAATATTATAACTAAATTGTAATTATTTTACAATAAATAGTATATGTATTTTATTTGCTTCTTATTAATTAATCTAAATTAACATAAAAATTTTATTTTCTCTTTAGTAAGATTTTATGTGAATTTAATGTCTTTGTAACTCCTATGTCATTCACTTAAACTATTTAATTGTTAAAATTTTGTGTATAATCATATTATAGGAAAGATATTAAAGTGGGGGATTACAGTGAAAAAAACAAATATACGTACTTTAGATGGATTCATTTACTCATTATTTATTTTTATGACTATAGTTACACTCTTCATAATATATAGAGATATTCCAAGTAAGGCTGCTTTTAATTTCGTTACAGCTTACGCCATATTTGCAATACTTATTCCTTTATACATATTAATAAGAGTTCTATTTACAGTTAAACACTTTACTTTTGAAGAGATTAAAAAAGAAGGAGTTAAATTCCTAAAGTTTTTTGTAGGAATCATGCTTCTTAATTTTATTTTAAATTTCTTACTACCATTGCCTGACTTAAAATTAAGTAAAATGTTACATTCATCATTATGGATTGCTTTTGGAGTAATTTGTTTTGATATAATATTCTCTAAAAAAACAAAATAAAATAGGTCACAGTTTTATTACTGTGACCTATTTTTATATTCTTATTATATTTGAATACAACTGCTTCATTACTATACTTATTTTTTTAGTCTAATCATTAAGAATTGCACTAGTAGTCTTGATTTTCTTTTCAACAGCTTCACTAAACATTTCTTTAATTACTTCTGTATATAATAGGTCTAACAAGAATATTTGTGGTATTTTTGATGATATTGATCCAGTTTCAAAGATTGTTTCAGCTGATGTATATGTTAGCTCATAATCAGATAACTTTCTTAATGGATTATCACTCTCTTCTGTTAAAGTTATTATTTTTGTACCATTTTCTTTAGCTTGTTTAACAGTTTTTATTACCTCTTTAGTAGTACCTGAATTCGAAATAGCAACTATTACGTCATCATCATTTGTTATAGATGACATAATAACCATCGTATGACTATCAGTTACAGGCACTGTTGTAAATCCAATTCTCATGAACTTATAATTTATATCCATAGCAGCTATTCCTGAATAACCTATACCTATGAAATAAACTCTCTTTGCATTCATTATTAAGTTTTTACATTTACTCATTAAATCTAAATCAATATGCTTAACTGTTTGCTCTAGTATATTGATAGATGATTTTAACATCTTATTTGCAGTCTCTTTTACACTCTCATCCTTATGAACATGCAAATTTATAATACTTGTATTTTTCTTATTTGAAATCTCTTTTGCTAAAGTAACTTTAAAGTCTTGGAATCCATTAAAACCCAACTTCTTAGTAAACCTTGTTATGGTAGCTTCTCCCACTCCTGATTCCTTAGCTATTATAGATATTGATTTATATATAATATTGTCTAAATCTGACTTTATATATTCAATTAACGCCTTCTCTGACTTAGTCGCTTTAAATTTTGGATTTTCCAACTTTTCTAATATTTCCATAAAATACCTCTTGCTATTTTAAGATTTTGACTCAATTTTATGGTTATATCAAATCATTATAAATAATTTTAAACTCTATAAAACTAAGTCAAATATAATATTTTAAGTATATCATTCTTGTAATATAAGCTCCATAATTTATATAAATTATCTTATTGTCTATCATTTTAAATAAAATTATAAAATACAACTATTCATTAAAATTCTTTTTAAAATTATAATATGCACCCTTCATTCCTGCAGTATTTTTAAGTTTTGCAAAGGCTATATTAGTATTATTATAAACTGATTCTATTAAGTATTTTCTTAAACTCTTTTCTATTAAAGGTCTAAAAATTTCTTCTCTAGCCATTATTCCTCCACCCAAAACTACTACTTCAGGATTTATTAAATAAACAATATTCGAAATTCCTAAAGCTAGATTATCAGCTAATTTTTCAACTTCCTCTTTGCATATTAAATCTCCATTTTCATAGTTATCTAATACATATCTTCCATCTATACTACTAGAGTCAATACCTTTTCTAAATGCCACATTTCTAACTAAAGCACTTGCTGATGCAATATCTTGAATATGTTCTCCATTAACCATCATATATCCAATTTCTCCAGCTGAATTACTAAAACCATGCAGTACTTTGCCATCTATTATTAAAGCTCCTCCAATTCCTGTCCCTATGGTTAAGCAAGCCATTGAATGAGTTCCTTTACCTGCTCCCCCAAAGAATTCTCCTAAAGCCGCACAGTTTACATCATTTTCTACAAAGCAAGATAAATTAAACTCTTCCTCTAATATTTTTTTAACTTCAACACCAGTATAATTAGGTATTGTTGGCCCAGCATAAATAATTTTCCCTTCCTTATGGCATACCATTCCTGCTGTTGATACACATATTCCACTTATATCATTATTAATCTTAATCTCATAGATTATATCTTTAACTTTTTCTACTATACTTAATCCACCTTTATGTGCTTCAGTATCTCTATCATTAGTCTCTAATAATGTTCCTTCTTCATTTATAACTCCATATTTTATACTAGTTCCACCTATATCTATAACTGCAAATAAACACATACATATCACCTCTATCAAATTAATATTCTTTAAAATTATTATAAACAATAAAGGTTGCATCAAAAATAACTTAAAATAAAATTATAACCCTAAATAATACTAGCTTCATGGTTTATTACTTTAAGTTTTGATCCAACCTCATAAAATAAATACTATAAAATTACTTTATAAATAGCTTTTTTTACATCTGAAGGCTCACTATCAGCCTTTAAACAAGTCATGTGTATATCATCTGGATAGCAGATAAGAAAATCTCCTTCCTCTAAAACAACCGTAGAATTTTCCTTACCATCAAAAGATAAAAAATCATCTTTTTCAATAAACTCTTTAAACTCTAAATTTTCTTTAAAGTTAAGATCTATTCTTTCTCTTCCACTAAAAACCACATGAACATCTATATATTTCTTATGACCTTCCCAAAAACGATCTTCTTTATTTTTTGTAGTGTAATTAACTCTATTAAAGAACAACTCTTCACCTTTTATTTCATGAGTACCTGATTCAAACTCTATTACATTATTATTTTTTGCATGTAGTAAAGCTTCCTTAACAAGTTTTGGTAGATAATCATAACTTTCTAAATTTATTAAATTGCCGAATATCATTTCATTCACCTCTAAAACATCCAATTTTAAAGTAGTGCTGATCTTCAAATAATTTTAAAACTATCTGAAAATCAACACTTACTCTAATTAAATATTACTTTTTATTTATATTAACCATTAACAACTTCATTTTTATTGTAATATATTGTTGCTTTATTTAAAGTCTTCTCATCAACTAATTGAGATTGAGTCATTAGTGAAACTATCATTCCAACTATAACTGAAACACCTATTGATATGATTGAGTATGACCAGATACTTACATCAAATCCGCCATATTTACATACTACAACAGCTATTGCTGATGCTATAAATCCAGCGTATGCACCTGCTTTTGTAGCTTTTTTGAAGAATGCTCCTAGTACGAAGATTCCTGCTAAAACTCCAAGAACAAGTCCCATAAATCCGTTAAACCATTCGTAAGCTGAGTTTACTCCACCATTTGCAAGTATTACTGCCATAATTATTGAAGCTATACCAACACCTAAAGATATATATTGAGCAACTTTTGTTTGCTTTTCCATTGACATATCTTTTGTTATAAAGTTTTGGATATCTAAAGTCCAGCTTGTTGCAACTGAGTTTAATCCAGTTGAAAGTGTTGATTGTGCTGCTGCATATATAGCTGCTAAAACTATACCTGTTATACCAACTGGTAATTGGAATGCTATATATGATGCAAAAATTTGGTCTTGTTGAGCAGTTTGTAATAACTGTGGATTTTGATTATAGAAAACATATAAAGCTGTTCCTATTAAATAGAATACAGTTGCTACAAATAATGATAATACTAAGTTACCATAAGTCATTTTCTTTAATTGTTTTATGTCTGTTGTTGTAGTAAACCTTTGCACTATATCCTGACTTGAGATATATGATGAGAAAGTATTTAATCCTCCTCCAACAATTAATAGAAATACACTTGTTTTAAATATGTTTGCATTAAATATTGGTTCTTGTGAAGATAGGAATTTTCCTCCCTCAGTTAATTCGCTCATAATAGCTCCAAATCCACCATTTATTGTTGAAATTAAAAATATTAATGAAAAAACGATACCCGCTATAAGCACACAACCTTGAATAAAATCTGTCCATAAAACTGACTTTAATCCACCTGTATATGAGTAAATTATTGCTATTACGCCCATTGCCACTATAAGTAAATAAACATTTATTCCTGTAAGATTTGCCAATACCATTGATGGTAAGTACATTATAATTGCCATACGTCCTATTTGATAAATAATAAACATTACAGCTCCAAGAATTCTAAGTCCTTTATCTTTATATCTTATTTCTAGATATTCATAAGCTGTATCTATATCTAATCTACTATAAACTGGTAAGAAATATTTTATTGTAAGAGGTACTGCTACAAACATACCAAGTTGAGCAAACCACATTATCCAAGTTCCCTTATAAGAGTTACCAGCTAGCGATAAGAATGAAATTGGACTTAATAAAGTTGCAAATATAGAAACTGAAGTAACCCACCAAGGAATAGTTCCGTCACCTCTGAAGAATTCTTTACCTTTCATTTCCTTCTTAGAGAACTTTAATCCTGCGTAAAGCACAGCTCCTAAGTAAACAACTAGTACAACTAAATCAATCTTCGTAAACCCCTGCATACCAATTCTCCCCTCTTAAATTTTTTATGTAGGCTAACCTTTATAAGTTAGCCTACTATTTCATTTCTCTTAAAAACTCACTATATTTTAAAAATTTTCATTCTTAGAAATATTTTTTATTAATTTCCTTAGCTCTTATAATCATTTCTTCAGTAGCTTCTTTCATAGGTTGTCTACAATATCCTGCATCAACACCTTGCTCTTCAAGAATTAATTTAAGTGTTTGGTAAAGGCCATTATTTAATATATCAGTTATTAAATCGTTAGTTACATGTTGAACTTCTAAAGCTGTTTTAATATCACCTTTTTGAGCTGCTTCAAATATTTGTCTTGCTCTAACACCGTTTACGTTAAATGTTGATCCTATAGCTCCATCAACACCAAGAACTGTAGCTGGTAGCATCATTTCATCAAATCCAGCAAATATTAATTTATCTGGGAATGCTTTTCTCATACGTTCTAATAAGTAGAAATCTGCTGCTGTAAATTTAACCCCGATAATCTTATCATTTTCAAAAAGTTCAGCAAATTGATCTATTGACATATTTACTCCTGTTAAGAAAGGAATTGAGTAAATTATAAGTTTATTATCAACTGAATTTATAATTGTTTCATAATAATGTTTTATTTCATTAAAATCGAATTTATAGTAAAATGGTGTAACTGCTGATATTGCATCATATCCTAAATCTGTAGTAAACTTAGCTAACTCTACAGCTTCTTTTAAATCAATTGATCCTACTTGAGCTATTAATTTAACTTGTCCTTTTGCTTCATCCATAGCTATTTCAAATATTCTTTTCTTTTCATCAGTTGAAAGCATGAAGTTTTCTCCTGTACTTCCTCCTACATAAAGACCATCTACTTTACATACATCAATATTATGTCTAATTATTTCTCTTAATCCTTTCTCATTGATGTTTCCATCCTTATCAAATGAAACTAATAATGCTGAATAAATACCTTTCATTGTCTTTCTCCTCCCAAATTCATTTAAATATTTGCTTTATTTTAAAATATCAGTAAATCTCTTAGTTATTTGTTGTGGTCTTGTTATAGCTCCTCCAACAACTGCTGAATATGCACCTAAATCAAATGCTTTCTTTAACTCTTCTGGAGTGTTTATTTTCCCTTCACAAATAATTGGAATTTTCACTACTTTTACCAATTCTTCTAAAAGTTCAAAGTCAACACCATTGCTTTGCTTAGAATATGGTGTATATCCTGAAAGTGTTGTAGATATACAATCGAATCCTAATTTTTCTGCTTCAATTCCCTCTTCTAAAGTCGATATATCAGCCATTGCTAATCTTCCTTTTGCGTGAATAGCATCAACTAAATCCTTTACATTTTCATCATTAGGTCTTTTTCTATTTGTAGCATCTAAGGCTATCATTTCACAATCTGTTTTTAAAAGCTCATCCACTTCTTTCATAGTTGGAGTTATATAAATTTCTGAATCATCGTAATCCCTTTTTATTATTCCAATAATAGGAAGATTGGTAACTTTCTTTATTTCATTGATATCATCAACACTTTGAGCTCTTATAGCTACTGCTCCACCTTGCTTAGCTGCTATTGCCATCCTTCCCATAATAAAAGAACTATGCAAAGGTTCATCTGATAAAGCTTGGCAAGAAACTATTAAATTTCCTTTTACCACTTCTAACATTTTATCACCTTTTTCTGAAAATTATTTTCTTTATGTTTTTATTGTAATCCTTTTCCTAAAAAATTTCAATACTTTTTTTGAAAATATTTTTCTATTTTATGGTTCTTATTTTTTCAAATATGCCTATAACCTCTGTTTTAAGTTATTTTTATTCATATTTTTCCACTTTTATTCTTATAATTTTTATTTTAGAAAATTTATTTCATAAAAAAAAGAATTTGTATCAAAATAATTTTTAATGCAAACCCTTTTAATTTATAAAATAAATTTATCTACCTTATTCTATCCATTGAATCACTTCATTTTTTGGAAGTCTTGATTTCTTTCTGTTAGGATCTTCTTTTCTATATCCAAAGGCTATTAAATATGTTAGTTCATATTTATCTTTATCTAAAATACCTTTTCTAACTAATATCTCTTCTACTTTTTCTTTATCAAATCCCTCAATAGCACATGAATCTATTTCTCTCATAGCAGCTGCCGTCATCATATTTCCTAATGCTATATAAGTTTGTCTTTTTGACCACTCAAGCAATTTTTCATTTGTTTCATCAGCTTCTAACTTTCCAACTTGGAAGTTTTTTAATACATCTTTTATTCCTTGAAAAACCTCTTCTGAAACACCCTTTGTATTAATCCAAAGGTTTCTAATATAATCTGAATCATATTTAACTTCACGTCCTGACTTTGTTAAGGCAATTACAATATGACTTGTTGTTGAAGCTTGTCTTTGTAATCCCCAAGATACCTCTGAAATTTCTTTAATTAATTCCTTATTTTCTACAATAATAAACTTCCAAGGTTCTAATCCAAATGAACTTGGTGATAATCTAGCTGTTTCAGCAATCATCTCCATATCCTCTTTAGGTATTATTTCTCCTGTAAATTCCTTTGTAGCAAATCTAAAATTAAAAATATCTATAATATCTTTTCTATTCATTTTCATTGTTATGTCCTCCTATTTATATTTATTATGTTTATTTAATGTTATTATTTCCTAATTATTAAGATATTATTATTTTATCAATAATTGTATAATATATTATATAACTTAAATGAGTTTCCTCTTATGAAAGCTCTGGTAATTAAAAGTAAACTTAATCGCTACTTTTACTATTATCATTCAAAAATTTAATCACACTTTTAAATGTTTCTCTCGCTTCTGGAATTGAAAATTTAAATTGGTATTCATGCCATAATCCTCTATTTTCAAAAAATTTTGAACCCACAGTAACTCCTAAAGCTCTTAAGGAAGACGCTAACTCTTTTCCTTGATTAACAAAAGGATCAATATCACCAACTGTTATAAATGTATTTGGATAATTAGGAGTTATATATTTAATAGTAGCTAGTTCATCTATTCTTTCGTAATTTTCAAAATCACTATATCCAGTTAATGCTTCCATATAAGTTTTAATACCAGGAAATTCAGTTGCTCTAAGAGTATCCATATTGTATAATCCACAAAATAATATTACTCCTCTTAAAAACTTATTTTTTATACTTGGTTTTAAATTCATTTTATTAGATAAATTTTCATTACTTATAATTGCAGCTAACTGACTAGCCATCTGAGATCCAGCAGAATCTCCTCCAATAAAAATATTCTCTCTATCTCCATTAAACTTCTCTGCATTTTCAAAGACGTATTTTAAAGCTTCATTACATTGAATTATTTGACTTGGATATTTATACTTTGGAGCTAAGGCATAATCTATGTTAAATACAAGAAATCCTTTATTAGCTAAAGCCATCATATAGTTTTTAACAGTCTCTTTACTATTAGCTATGTATCCACCACCATGTATCCACATTAAGACAGACAGCTTTTTATTAAGCTTTTTAGGATAATATATGTCTAACTTATTCCCATCTAAAATTGATGATTTATAAATTATATCTTTCTCTACTATTAAATTTCTAGATATCTCACTAAAGTTCTTTGGCTTTGGAAAAACTCCTAATTGAAAAACTGTTTTATAAATTTTAGATGCTAAATTACATTTAGCTACTTTTTCCAAAATACCTGATAACAATTCTATAGTAACTATATATAATTTGTTAAACCACATACTAATCACCTTCTTAAGTTTTTTTTACTTATAATATATTTTCTTCCTAACAAAATACATCTTTATTGTATTACATAATGAATTAATTTTAAATTTTTCTTTTTACTTTTTTATCATCTTAAAGGTAAAATAACTTTTATTTGTTTAGTAAAAAACTTAAAACATTTCCACTTAATTATAAAAAACTATATGTAAAATAAATAATAATAAATAACTTTATATAATGTATAGATTCTATATTATTACATAATATAAAATCTATATTTAGTATTTTCTATAAATACGCTTTTAGGATAATTTTAATATAAATGATTATTAATTGAATTTAAATACCTATATCCGCTACAATTTGTTTATTCTTTTGACAATTTTTTATTTTCATATATAAATTAATTTTTATTAAATTAGTTCTTATAAACTCATATTAAATTTAAAAGGAGGAAGTAATATGTGGAAAGAATTTAAGGAATTCGCCATGAAAGGAAATGTAATAGATTTATCTATTGGTGTTGTTATAGGTGGAGCTTTCGGAAAAATTGTAACTTCATTAGTAAATGATATTATAATGCCTATAGTTGGTAGATTAGTTGGGAAAGTTGATTTCTCTAACTTGTACATAAATTTAAGTGGACAACACTTTAATTCATTACACGAAGCTAAACAAACTGGTGCAGCTACTATAAATTACGGACTATTTTTAAATAACTTAATTAACTTTTTAATAATATCATTTTCTATATTTATAGTAATAAAACAAATAAATAAGCTTAAAAACTTCACTAAGAAAAAAGAGGAAGTTAAAGTGAAATCTACAAAAAAAGATTGTCCTTATTGCTATACTAAAATAGACATAAAGGCTACTAGATGTCCTAATTGTACATCTCTTTTAGAATAAGCTAATAATCAAATTTAAATATTTTATCAGTTAGTTTAACAAAAAAATATCACAGTCAATTGATGTATTTCTAAATAAAACACATCAATTGACTGTGATTCATCTTTTAGGCAATTATTTAAAAAATTTTTTCAACTAAACATATTTATATTTCTTAATATTATTAAGTTTAAAAAATATAAAATACTTTAGTCTATGGACTTTTATACAATTCAACATTTAAGGTATTAATATTTATTCTTAACTCTTTATAGAATTAATTACTTTAAATTATAATCTTAAGGAATCTAATTCTTTTAATATCTGTTGAGTAGCATTAATACTTCTACATAAAACTAGAATATGATTTTTTTTTGCTACTGTTCCAGCTATTCTTCCGTCATCAAGCCTGTCTATAAATTCTCCAATCAAACTAGCCATACCATCTAAGGTATTAACTGATATCAAATATTCTTGCATATATATACTTCTTACAGAGCTCTTAAATATACTTTTAAACTTTTTTGTAAACTTATCTTCCTTAGTAATAATATATATATGCTCATGATTTTCAAAACTCTTTCTAATTATATTCATCTCATGAAGATCTCTTGATAAAGTAGCTTGAGTTACATTTATTCCACATTCTTTTAATTCAATTATTAATTCTTCTTGTTTACAGATACATTTATTCTCTATTATATCTAATATTGCTTCATGTCTTAAAGATTTCTCTAAATTACTCATAGTATCTCCTTTGCTACCCTTTAACCCTATATGTATACTATATAAACAATAAAATTAATATATATGCAATTTTATTTAATTATTTTTGTTCCTGACTCTCCTCTTAAGGCTGATTTAGCATTAACTAAAGATGCAATTATAGCTACTTTTTTATCTCCACTTAATACAAACTTTTTACAAGCTTCAACCTTTGGAAGCATGCTTCCTGGTGCAAATTGACCTTCTTTTATATATTTGTCTACTTCTTCTAAATTAATTTCTTTTAAAGCCTTTTGATCTGGTTTATTAAAGTTCACACAAACTCTATCAACTGCTGTTAATATTAATAATGCATCTGCATCTAATATTTCAGCTAATTTTTCAGCTGCAAAATCCTTATCTATAACTGCAGGAACTCCTTCAAGTCTATTTCCATCCTCTACTACAGGTATTCCACCACCTCCGCAAGCTATTACAATAAATCCACTATCTACCATAGTTTTTATAGCTTCTTTTTCTACTATATCTATCGGTTTTGGTGAAGCCACTACTCTTCTATATCCTCTACCAGCATCTTCTTTCATAGTATATCCTTTATCTTTTTCTAACTTTTCTGCTTCATCTTTTGAATAAAAAGAGCCTATTGGTTTAGTCGGATTTTTAAAACCAGGATCATTTTTATCAACTATTACTTGAGTTGTAATTGTATCTACTGATTTTTTTATCCCTCTTTTTAATAATTCTTCTCTAATAGCATTTTGAAGATGATAACCGATATACCCTTCTGAAAAAGCACCAACTACATCAAATGGAAATAATGGGTTTCCATTATCAACTTGATGAGCTAATTCAACGCTAGCTAATATTTGTCCAACTTGTGGTCCATTTCCATGTACTATTGATACTTCATGTCCATCTTCTATTAAATCAGCTACTGAAACAGCTGTTTGTCTACATGTCTCTAATTGACCTTCTGCGCTTTTATCTTTTGAATCTTTTTGTAATGCGTTTCCGCCTAATGCTAAAACAATTTTCATAGTCTTTTCCTCCTTTATATTTCTCCCGATCTATTTAATTTTAATTTTATTCTTATATCTAAATAGTTATTGTTCCATTAAATAACATTACTATTGCAATAATTGCTATAACTAAAACAATTATTGCTAGTATTTTTTCTTTTCCTACAAACACAACATCATTTTTATTATTCTGTTTTTTACCAATGTAGAAGAATATAATTCCAACTGCATATAATATGAAACATAATAATAAATACTTAAGTCCTGCTGCATAACAAAGCCATATAGCATAAACTGTTGCTATTCCACCGAAAATTTTATCTCTGGTTCTTCCTGTAGGATCTTTATCGTAAGTTTCACCTGTTAGTGCTAGCTTAAATCCATACATAGCACTTAAAAGATATGGTACCAATATAGCTGTACTAGCTACTGAGTATAAAGCTTGATAAGTACTGCTTGCTACTAGTGTTAATATAAGAAATGCTTGCACTAATAAATTAGTTATTATTAATGAACCACTTGGTGTTCCTTTTTTATTTAATTTAGCAAATACTTTAGGTAATACACCATCCTTTGCTGCTACATAAGGAATTTCTGCTGCAAGTAATGCCCATCCAAGAAGTGATCCAAATAATGAAATTATTAATCCTAAATTAATAAGAACTGCTCCCCATTTACCAACTGCAAACTCAAGAACATACGCCATTGATGGATTTTCAAGTCCTGAAAGTCTCACTCTGTCCATAACTCCAAGTGACATTAATGTTATTAACATATATATTATTAATGTTCCTATAAGACCAAGTACTGTCGCCTTACCTACATCACTTTGTTTCTTAGCTCTTCCAGAAACAACTACAGCCCCTTCAATTCCAATGAAGCACCATAGTGTTACTAACATAGTACTCTTTACCTGTGTAACAATTCCTCCCAAATCACCTGTACCCCAAAATTGGAAAGTAAATTTATCAAAATTAAACATAAATAATGAGATAATTATAAATAAAAATATTGGAACTAACTTAGCTATAGTAGTTATAAGATTTATAAGTGCAGCTCCACTTACTCCATTTAATATTAGAAGTGTAAATGCCCAAAGCAATACTGATGCACCAATAATAGATGCTACATTATTTCCCGCTCCAAATATAGGTAAAAAATAACCTACTGCTCCAAATAAAAGTACTGAATAAGATACATTTCCTATCCATGCACTTAACCAATATCCCCAAGCTGAATTGAATCCTATATATTCTCCAAATCCAGCTTTTGCATAACTATAAACACCACCTGTTAATTCAGGTTTTCTATTAGCTAATGATTGATAAACAAATGCCAAAGCTATCATACCAATACCAGTTATAATCCATCCTATTATAACTGCCCCAGTACCAGCTCCCCTCGCCATATCTGATGGAAGATTGAAAGCTCCACCACCAATCATAGAACCAACTATTAATGCTGCCAATTGAGCAAACCCTAATTTTTTTGGCTCATTATGTTGTTCTTCCATATAACTTCACCAACTTTCATCTTATTAAAAACAGGGCAGAATTTATAATATAATGAAAGGAAAATTCAGTTATTAAAATTAAATAATTTAAATGCTAATTATTCCTTAGATAATATTATAAATACAGCCCCTTAAGAAAATTTATTATCTTCCAGCAGTTGCTACCATTACTGCTTTGATTGTATGCATTCTGTTTTCAGCTTCATCAAATACAACTGAATTTTTACTTCTAAATACTTCATCTTCAACTTCTCTTATATCAAGACCTAATCTATCCATCATATCTTTACATACTTCTGTATCTTCATCATGGAATGATGGTAGACAGTGCATGAATAAAGTATTTTTATTTCCTGTTTTATTCATCATTTCTCTAGTTACTTTATATGGAGTTAATAGTTTAACTCTTTCTGGATATAAGCTTTCATCTTCACCCATTGATACCCAAATATCAGTATATATAACATCTGCATCTTTAACTGCTTCATCAACATTTGAACTAAATTCTATAGTTGCTCCAGTTTCTTTTGAATATTCTTGCATTTCTTTAAGAATATCTTCATCTGGTTTTAAACTATCTGGTCCAAGAGCTACAAAGTGCATTCCCATCTTAGCTGCACCATACATTAGTGCATAACTCATGTTATTTCTTGTATCACCAGTAAATACTAATTTTATTTCACTTAATGGTTTATGTGCATGTTCTTCTATTGTTAAGAAGTCTGCTAATATTTGAGTTGGATGATCAGCATCAGTTAATCCATTCCAAACTGGAACTCCTGCATGTTTAGCTAATTCTTCAACAGTTGATTGTTTGAATCCTCTAAATTCAATACCATCATACATTCTTCCAAGAACTTTTGCAGTGTCTTCTATTGATTCTTTTTTACCCATTTGTGAGTTAGTTAAAAATGTTACATGAGCACCTTCTTCAGCAGCTCCACATTCAAAAGCACATCTTGTTCTAGTTGAAGTTTTTTCAAATAGTAAAACTACATTTTTTCCTTTTAAGCTATCTCCTAATATTCCAGCTCTTTTTTTAGCTTTTAAGTCATGAGAAAGATCTAATAAATATCTGATTTCTGCTGGTGTAAAGTCTTTTAATGTTAAAAAGCTTCTTCCTTTTAAATTAACTGCCATGTTTAATTCCTCCTAATATTCAATATTTTTATTTATTTCTTAAAAAAGATTTGAATTTTATTTTTCTTAAATTCTTTAAAATATATTAAGTATTATTCTATAAATCTTCTCTTATTAGAGGCATTGACATACATCTAGGGCCACCTCTACCTCTTGATAATTCAGATGAAGGTATAACGTGTAATTTGATTCCTTCTTTTTCTAATATTGCATTAGTTACATAGTTTCTTGAATAAACTATAACTTCTCCTGGAGCAATAGCAAGTGTATTTGAACCATCGTTCCACTGTTCTCTAGCTGCTATTATTTCATCTCCGCCACCACATTTTATTAATTTAATATCTCTCTTTAAGTATTTCTTTAATATATTTTCTAAAGTATCAACTTCTTCTGTGACAAGTAGTTGTCCATCATTTTCCGGATCTTTAGTTAATGCATAAACTTCTAAAGGTCCTACTATACCAGGATGAACTGTAAATTTATCATAATCTACTTGAGTAAATACTGTATCTAAATGCATAAATGCTCTTGATACTGGTATTTTAAATGCTAATACAGTTTTAAAGTTTGTATCTGGATAGTAAAGTAGCTTTTTAGCTAATTTTTCAACTGATGCTGAATCAGTTCTTTGTGATATACCAACTGCTAAAATTTCTTTTGAAAGTATTAATTCATCTCCACCTTCAAGAGAAGTCTTTTCATCTCTGTTGAACCAGAATGGGATATCCTTTCCTTCAAATCTTGGATGATATCTAAATATATATTTAGCAAATATTGTTTCTCTATTTCTTGTATCTGTTCTCATATGGTTTAATGTAATACCATGTCCAATTGTTGCAAATGGATCTCTTGTAAAATAAAGATTTGGCATTGGATCACATACAAATGGATATACATTATTTACTTGGTCATATAATGATTCTCTATTGTAATCTTTAAGTTCTTCCTTTCTTACCCCAGCCATCATCTTATCAACCATTAATTTATTATCACTAAATGAGTTGAAGTATTCTATTAATGATTCTTTTAATCTTTCGCTTTCAACTCCAGCCTCATCAATAAATTCACTTATAAATTTTTGTTTAACCTCATCACTAATTCCTATTGCTTCAGCAGCAAGAACTTCTAAATAAAGCACCTCTACACCTGCTTCTCTTAAAGTTTGTGCAAAAGCATCATGTTCTTCTCTTGCAACTTTTAAGTATGGAATGTCATCAAATAATAATCTATCTAATAGATCTGGTGTTAAGTTTTCAATTTCTTCTCCAGGTCTATGTAATAGAACTGTTTTTAATCTTCCGATTTCAGAAGTAACATTTAATGCTCTGTCATCTCTCATAATATACCCTTCCTTCCTCTGTATCTTAATATTTATAGGTCGTTGTCCTTCCCACACCTATGTTATACACCCTTAGCAAAACGATTACAAGAGCACCACATGGAAATTATTGCATATTAACTTTAATTTTTATTCAAAAAAATACCATATAATAAATTGGTTAATTAAGAGATTTTTGTAAAATACACGTATTGCAATTAATATTAATAATTAGTTTTAACTGAATATATCATGCATAATCAATGAATAATATTTTTAAAAAATTTTAATTTTAAGTTCTATTTATACTAAATTCAACTCTAAATTTAGTATAAATATTTCAAATTTTTCTTACTTTTTTTATAAATTCTTATTTTTATAAACAATAAAAGCTATATTTCTTTAGTCTAATTTCCAGTAAAAATTTAAAATAGTCAAGCCTGTTTCATATAAAAAATTCAACTTTGACTAAAAATATTCAGTATCATTTTTTATCTTATAAAGGTTTTATTTAGAAATATAACAGGAATAAACTATTACTAAAACTTTTACTCATTAAATATTAATCATAACTAAAGATCAAAGTTCTTTGCAAAATATTTTTTTCTACTTAAATTTAGGAAATTATTAATAAGATAAAATAATTTAGAAATGAATTTTTAGAATAAAATTATATAAAAAAGCTATGTATTAACTTTAATTATCTTTTATTTTCTTTATTTAAAGAAAATAAAATTGCAATTTAAAATAAAAAATAAAGCTATAATTTCTATAAAATATCATAGCTCTATTTTCTTTAAGTTATATCCCCTTGCCCCATCCTCACTTGTTATTAATAGTCATATGGTTGTAAATTATAATTTTTAAATAGTACCCATGTAATTTGTTTGAGCATAAATTATAAAATAAGTATCTGCTCCTAGATACATATATAACATAATTACCTTTTTTCCTAGGTTAGGATTTATGACCTCCTTAATAAAAGCTACCAACATTAAATATTTAATCAATTAAATCTATAGTCCAATTTAAGCCCTGTAGTTTAGTATCAAGCTCTCTATATTCCTTAGAATATTTATTTATTTCTATTTGTAATTGGTCCACCTTCATTGTAGAAAATATTTTTATTTCAGTTTGAGAATATCTATTTACTTTTACTGTAGCTTCATTAGCTATTTCTTTTAATATACTTATCTTCTTTCCAAGAATATCTCTTTTTACAATCAAATCAGAAATACTTTCATTATTACTCATTATGTAATTGCTATTAGTTTTATTAATCTTTAGAATTAAGCCCTCTAGCTCACTTACTTTTAATAGTATCTCATCATATAGTGTATATGGGTTCTCAGATGGTTTTTCACCTTCTTGAACTAGTAAGTTTTGATTTATTCTATTTTTTAAACTCATTAATTCTTTTTGTAAATCTGCTCTTAAAATCAATGCCTCAGCTAATTTCATTTTAATTCCTCCAGTAAAATTTTATTAAACTCGGCTTAATAAATACCTTTTAATTAATATTAAGCTAATAAACGAAAGCTAATTTTATATTTATAACAATATACAGTAATAATTAAGATAAATATAATACTTACTTTTATTATACAGATAAAACTTATTAAGTATATATAAAAATAAAAAGATGGTTTTAAATAACCATCTTTTTATTATATATATTTAATTATTCTACTTCTAAAGCAGTTCCACGTATCTCGTCTACTGTACGTATTTTGTAATTTTTAAATAATAAATAACCAATATATCCACTACCTATACTTACAGCTATACAACCTAGAGAAGCTATTAATACCTTTACAGCTGGATTGTACGCAAACATTACAGCGAAACCAGCAATAGGAGTAGCTGTTCCTGGAGACATATTAGTAAGACCCATTAAAACTATAATAATTCCACATAAAGCACCGCCAATAAAGTTAGTTACATAAATCGGAATAGGATTAGCAGTTATTATATCAGCTTGCGTTAATGGTTCTATTGCAACTGATATTGTATCCTTCTTGCTTCCAAATTTCATTTTTTTGAATAATACAAAGTTTAAAAAAGATGATCCAAAAACTGATAGTGCTCCTATTGCCATTGGTGCTCCTGTTAGTCCAAGCATAGCTGTTAAGGCCATTGAACTTAGAGGTGCTGTAGCAACTACAGTTGTAGTTCCTCCAAGAATTATTCCCATTATTATTGGATTAGAATTTGCTGAAGCTATTAAAATTTGTCCTATTTTTAATAAAGTAGCATCAACTACTGGTGATGTAAGATCACCTATTATTCTTGTAAGAGGCGTAGCCACAACTATTATTACAATTAAATCTAAACCACTTGGTAATTTCTCTTCTAAGAATTTAACCACAAATGACATTAAATAACCTGCTATAAATCCTGGTAATATTCCTAATCCTGAACATGATAGTCCTATTAAAACTGAATAAACTGGTGAAACTCCTAAAGCTAACGGTACAAGAATTGCAGCCGCAACTCCTCCTAAGCTTCCATTAGCATCTCCAACCTTCTTCAAAAATTCTATATCTAAAACATTTCCAAAGAATGATGAATGAAATGCTTCAACTAAAAAACTTGCACAGGCAGCTCCTGCCAATGCTCCCATAGCCTTCATTCCATGTGGTGCCTTGTAACTAAATAGTGTAAACATTCCTAAAACTATTAATAATAGTCCTCCCCCGATTAAAACTTGCATAAATTTCCCTCCCTATTTTTTAAAGCTCGTCTTTTAAACGTTTACTATTTATTGTATATTTATAATAAAATTTAATTATTATCCATTAATTTTTTAACCTTAAATTTATTTACAGATATTATTTTACACTAACTTACAAAAAAGTCAAATAATTTTTAATATAATAAAAATTCTGATATTTATGATTTTTTGTAAATGTACTGCATTTTAAACTTTCTATGATATTATTTATTCTTATTAATAAAAAAACTGATTTTGACATAAGCCAAAATCAGTTTTTAACTTTAGATTAATTGTAAGTAATACTTGATCTAGGATATAGTGTAGTTCCCCATATTGAAACTTTTATATCTTTTGTTAATGGCACATTTTGCTCATTTACAACTGTTCTCCACCAATCCCAAGCAAGGCCTGTACACTCTCTTGCTTTAATTCTTATATTTCTTGCATTAGCATTTAAAGGAATTTCAGTAGAAAAATGAGCTGTTTTATCTCTATAATTTTCATTCCATGTCTTATGAGTTAAAACTTCATTTCCTTTTTCATCATAAGAAACTTCATCCCATGATACATCAAATTGTGCAACATAAGCCCCACTATGATCTAAGTTTATTTTTCCTTTAGAGTACTCTGTAGAAGTTGTTTCTATATAATCTGTTTTGTTATGAACAGCAGCGACTGAATTATCCTTTAAGAAAACACTAGTGTATGATATTGGATATGCTGGGTTTTTGGTACTATAAGTTGCATTATCTTTGATTACTTTTCTTATTTCATCAAAGTCTTTAGTCACAACTTTATTATGTTCTTGTGCATCTCCACCTAGAACTACTGCTGTAAATGAACTACTTTCATAAATATCTTTATATTGTTGATTATTTTTTATATCAGTGTTCTTTATAAGAGCTTTAAAAGCAGCTTGTACATCTTTACTATTAGATGTTGTTTCTAGCTTAACATATATAGTTCTTCCATAAGCCACATTTGAAACCATAAGTGGTGGAGTTTCATTGCTTACACCTTTTTGTTGTAATTCCTTAAATGTAACACTATCATCAAAAAGATCTGATGGATTATTAGGTAAGGCTGCACTTACTGTATAAAATATTTGCTTATATGCTAAAACCATAACCTTCTTCTCATTATTTGCTACTGCATTAAAATCTATTCCAAGTGAATTTTCAAGAATCTTAGAATTTACATTAAGTGCACTTGATATTTGTGATTTACTATAAACCATAGATTCTGAATATTGAGTTCTTGCTGGTAAAGTATGAGTAGATGAATATTTTTCATTCCATTTAGATACTAATCCATCAACAGCTCCAGATACATTACCATAAGTTGGATTATCAACTGTAACAGTATTCTCCCCTTTTAACCCTGGTAAATCTATACTAAGATTAATAGGTTTTCTTTTTACTGTTAATAATGTTGGTCTATTATCAACAAATGCCTCATCTGCAAGTTGTAATGCTCCTGGATATGTACGATCATTTACAGAATCAATTATTGAAATATCTATTGGTGATGTTGTAAGTGATTTTTTCTTACGCTCTACAACTATAAATTTTTCACCTGCATTTTTACCCTCTCTTGGAACAAAGCTTTGTATTGTATCTCCATTTATGGCTAAAACTTGATTCTTATTATATTTTAGACCTAAAATTCCAGAGTTAATACTTTCTTGATTAGTAGTATTTGATAATTTTTCACTTGATTTTACAACATTTTTACCATTCTCTAGTATTGTAATATTCTCATTCCTACTTAACCCAGAAGCAAAAGTATTAACTGTATTTAAAAGACTTACGCCAATAATACATGACATAGCTAGTATTGTTGAAACTATCTTTAACTTTTTCATTTAAACCAGTCCTCTCTCAGATAATATTTTAATGAAACTAATTATTATATTAATAATAATTTATTTTTTTGTTAAATTAATCTCATTTTTTTTTATTTTTCTTAAAATTTAAGAGATAATCTTTAATTTAATATAAACTTTTATATAATTTATTTTATAAATTATTAAAACATCATGTTTAAACTAAATAAAAATCTAACTAATATTAATCTTTTCAATTTAGTTGAAATAACAGTATTTTTAAGTTATATTTTAAAATATAATATTTACATATTTTATTGACGAAATACTTTGACATCTTGGGAAAGTTTGTAATATATTAAACAAATTTTAAATAGAAAGGTTTAAATATGTTTAAAGAAGATTTATTGGAAACATCTGAGAAAATTCAATATAAAATTTTTAAAAAAGTATATGTAAATAACGGTAAAATAAGTAAAAATAATTTATGTAATGAATTAAATATTTCATTACCAACTCTGAAATCTCATATAAATAGAATTGAAGATTTATTAAATAAATGTTATAAATCAAAAGTAAAAATATATACTTCAAAAGATTTTGTTTTTTTGAAGTATGATATTGGAATAAGTCTTCACTGTTTAACAACTTGTTATATAGAAAATTCTCTTAAATATAAACTTTTAAAATTTTTCTTTATTAAAAACACAAAAAAATTTACTGGAATACAACTTTGTAATTATTTTAATATAAGTTTATCCACTTTAAATAGGAAAATATCGGAATGTAATTTAATCCTAAAAGAGTTTGATATATCTATTAAAAACTATGTAATTACAGGTTCTCAATTGCAAATAGCTTATTTTTATTATTTATTATTTTGGAATAACAGAATAGATATATCTTCTGTAGTATCAGATAATCATAATATAACTGAAGTAATTGAAAAAACTTTTAATACTTCTCTAAAAATTATTGAAAAGTATCCCTTATATACTTGGCTAAAAATCTTAATGATAAGAAAAAATTTTTTTGTTGAAGACTTTTTTATTGATGAATTCACAAAAAATAATTTAAGAATATTAGAAAACACTGAAATTTTTATAGAGCTTAAAAATTTCTTTGAAAAAGATTCATTAAGCAAATCCTCTAGTACATACTTAGCTTACTCTACTCTTTGCTTTATTTTAAGTTTTAATATAATACCATATGAAGTTATTAAAGAATTTTCTACTGTTAATAAAAATACTCCTTTTAAGATTTTTTCTTTAATGACTAATGAAATGAGTAATTTATATACTACTCATCCAAGTAACTTTAATAATAAATTAAAACTACATTTACTAAGTTTATGCTTTAAAAGTTACTTCTTTAAGGGAATTTTTTATTCAAATAATAAAATTGTTACAAATTATTATTTAAATGAATTCACAAGTGATTCTAGAGAAAAATTTGTTAATAACTTATTATTTAAAATTAATTCTTTATATAAAATGAAATATTCATTTGACCCAGATTACTTTAAACTTTGTATAATATTAACCTTAAATTATCTTAATGGGGTGTCAAAGCATTCCCTTACTATAGGCATTTTATCTAGAATAGATAGTTTAATTCTTAACACCACCATTGACTATTTAAGAAAATTTTTAAGAAGAAAATTTGATGTTATTGTTGAAGTTTATAATGAACATAAAAAAGAAAACTATGATCTTTTAATTACAAATTTTGATCCTAAGTACATACAAAAAAATTATAATAATATTTATATATTTTCAAATTTAGCAATACAATATGATTTAAATAATATTGTTAAAATACTAAATGAAATAGAAAAAACTAAATTTGAAAATTAAAAACAAAACAGCTTGTCTCAAAATAACTTTTAGTGTTTTTGAGACAAGCTGTTTTAAATTTAATAATAAATAAAAAATGGAGTTATATAAAAAACTATATAAAATTTTTATAATCTTATATATGAATTTTTATAAATCTCCATTTAAATAAAATATTAAAGTTTTTCCATGTACTTGAAGACATCTTTTCTAAATATAACACCTAGAGCACAAGCTATTAAGGCTATTGCCCCAATAATTATTACCCCTAAAATATTCCCATCTGCTAAGTTTGCTCCCATAAAAGAGGATGCAACTAAGGCTGGTATTCTTCCTATCATAGAGAATATTATAAAATGTCCTATTGTTATGTTACTTAATGCACAAACCATAATAAGTGAATCTTTTGGTGCCCCTGGTAAAAAGAATAATATTACCAATATAAGCTTAAACTTAGGGCTATTTAAAATCTTTTCTAATTTATCATACATATCCTTAGGCACAAATCTTTGTACTAGCTTCTTTCCAAACTTTTTACATATATAAAATAATATAGCAGATCCAATTGCTATACCAAAAAAAGAAAGTAAAGTTCCTCCTAAGGCTCCAAATATATATCCCCCAGCAGCTTGGATAACCTCTCCTGGAATAAAGAATATAACAACCTGTAATATTTGAAACACAAAAAATATTACTGCTGCCCATGGTCCAAACCTTTCAAGATAACCTTTTACAACTTCACCATTAGTAATTAATTTATAAAAAACCATTATATGCTCTCTAGTTAAATAAAGAGTTATACATACAAATATTAAAACTATTATACTTAAAATTATTAAACTCTTCTTCTTCATAA
>NZ_JARHZJ010000054.1 GCF_029258205.1 Clostridium sp. | reverse complement strand
GGAGGGATAAGTTAAGATGAATATATTATTAACTGGTGGAATTGGATATATAGGAAGTCATACAATAGTAGAGTTATTAAGGGATGATAATAATTCTGTTGTTGTTATTGATAATTTAGTAAATAGTAGAAAAGAAATTAAGGATATAGTTGAAAAAATAACAGGAAAAAATATAAAGTTTTATGAAGGTGACTTAGTAAATTTTGAAGATATAGACAATGTTTTTAAAAATGAAAAAATAGATGCTGTTATACACTTTGCCTCTCTTAAGGCAGTAGGAGAGTCAGTTGAGAAACCTTTAGAATATTATAATAACAATATTATTGGAACTTTAAATCTTTTAACAAGCATGAGAAATCATAATGTTAAGAAATTTATATTTAGTTCTTCAGCCACTGTCTATGGAGATAGTGAAATAGTGCCTGTACATGAAGGGCTTCAAGCAGGATTTGCAACAAATCCATATGGTAGATGTAAGGCTATGACAGAGGATATTTTAAGGGATATATATGTATCAGATAATTCATGGGATATTGTACTTCTTAGATACTTTAATCCAGTTGGAGCTCATGAAAGTGGATTAATAGGGGAATTACCTAATGGAATACCAAATAATCTTATGCCTTATGTTTCAAAGGTAGCTGATGGAGAATTAGACTATGTAAGAGTATTTGGAGATGATTATAACACTCCAGATGGAACTGGGGTAAGGGATTATATACATGTTGTTGATTTAGCGAAAGGACATGTAGCTGCTATGAAGAAATTAGTAGATGGTTCTGGAGTTAGTGTATATAATTTAGGAACTGGACAAGGATATTCTGTATTAGATATAATAAAAGCTTTTTCAAAGGCATCAGGTAAGGAAATACCTTATAAAATAGTAGATAGAAGAGCAGGAGATATTGCTATAAGTTTTGCAGATCCATCAAAGGCAGAAAAGGAGCTTGGATGGAAGGCAGAGAAGAACTTAGATGACATGTGTAAAGATTTTTGGAAATGGCAATGTGTTGGAATGAAAAACTTTAAATAAATTTCATATTAAGATTTATTTTTAGTTAGTTTTGATTTTAAAATAGCCTTTTAAATCTAATTTAATTTCGCAAATAGTTGATATTAAGATGGGTTTTACAGGTATATTTCAAAATCAAAGGAAATTTAAATTAGAACTTAATATTAAAATTTTGCTTTACAAGGGGATAAGAGAATGAATAATAAAATAAGAAAAGCTATAATACCAGCAGCAGGTCTTGGTACTAGATTTTTACCAGCAACAAAGGCGCAGCCTAAGGAGATGCTTCCAATAGTCGATAAGCCAACTATTCAGTACATAATTGAAGAAGCTATAGCTTCAGGTATAGAGGAAATACTTGTTATTACAGGAAGAAGTAAAAAGGCTATTGAAGATCACTTTGACCGTAATGTGGAACTTGAAATGGAACTTGAAAAATCAGGAAAAACAGAACTTTTAGACTTAGTTAGAGATATATCAGATATGGTAGATATTCATTATATAAGACAAAAGGAACCAAAGGGACTTGGACATGCCATCCATTGTGCTAAGACTTTTGTAGGAGATGAGCCTTTTGCAATATTACTTGGTGATGATGTAGTTTATAATGATGAAAAACCGTGCTTAAAGCAATTAATTGATTGTTATAATGAATATAGAACTAGCGTATTAGGTGTTCAAACTGTTCCAGAAGAAAATGTTTCTAAATATGGAATAGTTGATGGAAAACACATTGAAGGTAGAGTTTATAAAGTAAAGGGTTTAGTTGAAAAACCATCAAAACAAGAAGCGCCTTCAAATGTTGCTATATTAGGAAGATATATAGTAACTCCAAGAATATTTGATATTTTAGAAAATACAAAGCCAGGAAAAGGTGGAGAAATCCAATTAACAGATGCTCTTTTAGAGCTTATGAGAGAAGAAGCTATGTATGCTTATGACTTTGAAGGAAGAAGATATGATGTGGGAGATAAACTTGGATTTTTAGAAGCAACAGTTGAATTTGCTTTAAGAAGACCAGATCTTAGAGATGGGTTTATTGA
>NZ_JARHZJ010000037.1 GCF_029258205.1 Clostridium sp. | reverse complement strand
TATTTCTTAAAGTTTTCTTTTCAGTAACTTTTATTCTTTTCTTTGCTGATTTAATATTTGCCATTCTAGTTCACCCCCTTCAACTTTTATAGCGTATCTGCAGTTTTGGGGAATCTGCGTACGAGTTCATTATTAACAAAGGTAATTATAACATCATAAATATATAAGTTCAAGTCTTTTTTCGTGTTTATCGACATAATTATCATTTTTAAGGAGATTATATATAATATATCAATTTAAATTAAAAAGAGGTGGAAAAATGTATAATGTAAGAACAGATTTAGCTGTTGAAAGTAGAGAGATTTATAAACATAGATATAATAGAGAAGTTGATGGAGTAGTTTTTGAAGAAAAGACTGTTGAAGAGGATATTAAAGTTACAAATGTTGATATATTAAATGAGGAAGGTGCTAAAGCTATGGGAAAACCTATAGGTAGATATGTTACCATAGATATTCCAGAGTACACTCATTATGATGGTGGTATAATGGATGAAGTTTCTCATGTGGTGGCAGCATCATTAGAAGAACTTATGGATTTATCAGAGGATAGAACTGCTTTAGTAGTTGGTCTTGGAAACTGGAATGTTACACCAGATGCCATAGGACCTAAAGTTGTAGGAAAGTTAATGGTAACAAGACATTTAAAGAAGGTTATGCCAGATATAATAGATGACTCAGTAAGACCAGTTTGTGCTATAGCTCCTGGAGTTTTAGGAATAACAGGAATTGAAACTGGAGAGATAATAAAATCACTAGTTGAAAAAATAAACCCAGATTTAGTAGTTTGTATTGATGCATTAGCTTCAAGAAAACTTGATAGAGTGGCAAGGACTATACAAATAAGTAATACTGGCATATCACCAGGGGCTGGAGTTGGGAATAATAGAATGAAAATAAATAAAGAAAGTTTAGGTGTTCCTGTTATTGCCTTAGGAGTGCCAACTGTTGTGGATGCAGCTACTATTGCTAATGATGCTATGGATTTAGTTTTAGATGAAATGATAAGTCAAGCAGAAGTAGGAAAAGAATTTTATAAAATATTGAATAACATAGATAAAAATGAAAAAGGAATAATGATTAAAAGTCTTTTAGATCCTTATGTAGGAGATTTAATGGTTACTCCAAAAGAAATAGATGATGTAATAGAATCAGTTTCAAAAATAATAGCAAATGGAATAAATATAGCTCTTCAACCTAATATGATATTAGAGGATATAAATAAATTTTTAAATTAAGGCTGTGTTTAAAATTAAAAATCTTATTAAGAGATTTTTTAGAATTATGAGTAAATTTGAAGAAGAATAAATTAAATATTTACCTAAATAGAGTAACATAATATTTAATCTAACCTCATATAAATGAAAATATGAGGGAGGGGATAATGTGAGAGGTATTAATAAAAGAGAGATACCAATAGGAGTGATTGTTCTTTTATCTTTATTAGTAATATTTATGTTTAGATTTATGAAGATTGCGGCAAGTAAAGATATGAGAGAGAATTTATCATATATACAACTTTTAAATGCAGGGATGCCTGTTGCAAAAGGAACATATTACGATGAGAATGCTTATTTAGAAAGTAATATTACATTAAAAAGTTTAGCCTTAGAAACTTTAAATATAAAGCCTCTAGATCCGATAGAGTTAGTAATGAATGAAGTACCTTACTTTGGTTCAGTAAATAAAATCGCTTCAATTGATAAAGTTAATCATGTTTTTGCTGAAAAAGTATCTTCATTTGATTTAAATAAAGATAGTATAGATATAGTTTCTGAGGAAGAACGTAATGAAAATGGTGAATTAGAAGCCAGTAAAAATAGTGAAGTTTATAATCCAAGTTTAAAAAAGGAACTAGATCAGTCTAAACCAGAGGTTCTTATTTATCATACTCATAATTCAGAGGGATATGCTGAGGAGACAACTTCAAATAATGAAGAGCATAACGTAGTTGGGGTTGGGTCTTTAGTTACAAAAGAACTTGAAGAAAATTATGGTATATCAGTAATTCACGATAAAACAAATCACTCAGCTTCATATGAGCAATCTTACAATAAATCTAGAGAGACAGTTAAAAAATATACAAATCAATATGATGATTTTAAGCTTATATTAGATCTTCATAGAGATTCTGTTGGAGAGAATAATAGAAAACATATGATAGCAAATGTTAATAATGAATCCATTGCAAAAATTATGTTTGTAACAACTAAAAATAATAAATATTTTAATGATTCAGAAGAATTAGCTTACAAATTTATTAATAAAGCTAATGAGCTTTTTCCAGATATTTTAAGAAGACAGGAAACTTTTAAGTATAATAGAGGACAAAATGCATTTAACCAAGATTTTAGTAAAAGGTCAATGCTAATTGAGGTTGGTGCTGAAGTTAATACCTCAGCTGAATCTCAAGCTACAGCAAAGTATATAGCTAGATTAATAGCAGAAGAATTAAACGGAAAAAGTGAATAAAATATAAGAATTTTGAACATCCTTATAGATAGTAATCTATGGGGGTGTTTTATTTTGAAAAAATTTATGATAATACTAACACTTAGCATAATGATTTTTTCTATAATTTCTTGGGGACTTATTGGAGTTAATATAGAGAATACAGAGGCGTTTAATAATCAAAATTATGAATTAAGTGAAAAAGTGGATTATGATAAAATAAAAGAAGAAACTGGTATGGATTTAACTATATTTAGTGAAGATAATAGCCCAGTAAAAATATATAAAAATAAAGATGAGGTTTACTTAGTTTTTAAAGAATATACTTTAAACTTAAATAAAGGGTTATTTGGTAATATATTAATTGGGACTTTTAATTTAGTAAATAAATTAATCAATGATATTAATGAATTTATAGGAAACTATATAATAATGTAAAGTAAAGCATATTGACAGTTTAATGGCATGTTGTGATATAATGTAACTTGACTTATTCTACAATGTGGGGGTGAAAACTGTTCAAAAACTTTTTAAATAGTTTGGAGAACAGGTTTAGATATGGATAAAAAGAAGTATATAAGAAACTTTTCAATCGTAGCTCATATAGATCATGGTAAATCAACATTAGCAGATAGACTTTTGGAGAAGACTGGAACATTAACTCAAAGGGAAATGGAACAGCAAGTATTAGATACTATGGAGCTTGAAAAAGAAAGAGGAATAACAATAAAGTCTCAAGCAGCAAGACTTATCTATAAGAGAGAGAACGGAGAAGAATATATATTAAATCTTATAGATACTCCAGGTCATGTAGACTTTACATATGAGGTTTCAAGAAGTTTAGCAGCTTGTGAAGGCGCTATACTTGTAGTAGACGCTACTCAGGGAATACAAGCTCAAACTTTAGCAAACTGTTACTTAGCATTAGATAATGATTTAGAAATAGTACCTGTTATAAATAAGGTTGACTTAGCTAGTGCTAGACCAGATGAAATAAAGCAAGAAATAGAAGATGTTATTGGGATAGAAGCAGAGGATGCACCTTTAGTATCAGCTAAAACAGGATTAAATATAGAAGATGTTTTAGAAGAGATAGTTGAAAAAATTCCAGCACCAGAGGGTGACGAGGATGCACCACTTAAGGCTTTAATATTTGACTCATACTATGATAGTTACAAAGGAGTTGTATGTCATATAAGAGTTAAAGATGGTAAGGTTAAACCAGGAACAAAAATTAAACTAATGTCAACAGGTAAGGTTTATGAAGTAGTTGAGACTGGAGTATTTACACCAGCTTTAATGTCATTAAAAGAAGGATTAAGTGCAGGGGAAGTTGGATACATAACAGCTTCAATAAAGAATGTTAGAGATGCCAGAGTAGGTGATACTGTAACAGAGGCAACTAGACCAACAGAAGAGGCATTGCCAGGATATAAACCAGCTATACCAATGGTTTACTCAGGTATATACCCAGTTGATGGAGCTAAGTATGAAGAGTTAAAAGAAGCATTAGAAAAGCTTCAAATAAATGATGCTGCATTATCATTTGAACCAGAAACATCAGTAGCTTTAGGATTTGGATTTAGATGTGGATTCTTAGGATTATTGCATATGGAAATAATCCAAGAGAGAATTGAAAGAGAATTTAACTTAGATATAATTACAACTGCACCATCAGTTATATACAAAGTAACTAAGACAAATGGAGAATCTTTTGATTTAACAAACCCAACAAACCTTCCTCCAATGACAGAAATTGCATATATGGAAGAGCCTGTTGTTAAGGCTTCAATTATAACTCCAACTGATTATACTGGAGCTGTAATGGAATTATGCCAAGATAGAAGAGGTAAATTTATAGATATGCAATACTTAGAGGAAACAAGAGTTGTTATACATTATGAAATTCCATTAAATGAAATAGTATATGATTTCTTTGATACTCTTAAATCAAAAACAAGAGGATATGCTTCATTAGATTATGAATTAAAAGGATATGAGCAATCAAAACTTGTTAAGTTAGATATTTTATTAAATGGAGATAATGTAGATGCTTTATCTATGATAGTTCCAGAAGTTAAGGCTTATCAAAGAGGTAGAGCTATAGCTGAAAAACTTAAAGAAATCATTCCAAGACACATGTTTGAAGTTCCAATTCAAGCAGCTATAGGTTCAAAAATTATAGCTAGAGAAACTGTTAAAGCTATGAGAAAAGACGTATTAGCTAAGTGTTATGGAGGAGATATTTCAAGAAAGAAAAAACTTCTTGAAAAACAAAAAGAAGGTAAGAAGAGAATGAGACAATTAGGAACGGTTGAAGTTCCTCAAGAAGCATTTATGTCAGTTTTAAAAGTTGACTAACTAATTTTCTTTATAGAGAGGCAATGATGAATATTGTTAAGTATTCATCATTGCCTTTTTTTATTAATTATATTTTTAGAAGCTTTATATACATATATTTATTTTAATATTATTTATATTTTTAAATTATTGCTTAATTTAAATTTACCAAACAAATATTTTTTATTTAGTCATTAAAAAGAAATACTCTCAATATATTTATAGTAAATTTATAAATATATTGAAAGTAGGAGAGGTATTCTTATGTTAGAAGCTAATAAGAGAGATGCTAAAATTAAGTGTAGAAAGATTAGAAATAATGGAAAAGCAACTGGTGTTATAAATAGAAAAAATGGAGATAATATTTCTATAAGTATTAAACTTTCTGACTTAGATAAGTTTTTAACTAATTATGGAGATCATAGTGATTTGGATATAAATTTAGATGGAGAAGTAATAAAAACTTCAATTATAGAAGTTCAAAGAGATTTATTAGTTCACAATGCTATAAATATAAATTTAAGAGAAAAATAAAAGTTTAGACTATTTTTATTTGTGAAAGAATCATATAAAAGTCATGGGTTTATTCACTCATGACTTTTTTTGTTGTAATATGAAAGAAAGAATGATAACTAATAATATTTGTACTTAACTAATAGAATTTATTTTTATATTAGTTATAAAGTCTATTGGTTTTACATGGAGGTAATTAATTATGGATAAAATTTCGTTATATATACACATTCCTTTTTGTGCACAAAAATGCCTTTATTGTGACTTTCCTTCCTTTGCTAGGAAAGATCATTTAAGAAAGGACTATATAGAGGCTTTAAATAAGGAAATAATAAATCTAAGAGAAAAAAATAATAATTTAGAAATAAAAACTATATTTATTGGAGGAGGAACACCAAGTGTTTTAGAGGCTTATGAATTAGAATCTTTATTAAGAGAAGTAGCTAAGTTTAATATGGCAAAAGATGTAGAGTACTCTATGGAGTGTAATCCAGGAAATTTAACGGAAGAAAAGTTAGAAGTGATGAAGAAGTATGGAGTGAATAGAATTAGTATTGGGCTTCAAGCTAAGCAGGATAATCTTCTTGAAGGACTTGGAAGAATACATAATTACAAAACCTTTAAAGAAAATTTTTTATTAGCTAAAAAGGTTGGTTTTAATAACATAAATGTTGATTTAATGTTTGGGTTACCAAATCAAACATTAAATGAATGGGAAGAGACTTTAAGAGAGATAATATCTTTAGAACCAGCACATATATCAGCATATAGTTTAATTATAGAAGAAGGAACTGCTTTTTATAATTTATATGAAAATGATAAATTAAAGATACCAACTGAAGAAGAAGAGAGAAAAATGTACCATTTAGCAAAAGAAATTTTAGAAGAAAATGGATTTAATCAATATGAAATTTCTAATTATGCTAAAGAGGGAAAAGAATGTAGACATAATTTAGCATATTGGAATATGGATAACTGGATAGGAGTAGGGTCAGCAGCAGCTTCTTATGTTAATGGAAAAAGAATTAAAAACATAAGTAGTATTGAGAAATATATAAATTCTATTAATGAGAAAGGAAAAGCTATAGAAGAGGTAATAAATAATTCAAAAAATGATAATATGGAAGAATTTATGTTTATGGGACTTAGAAAAATTAATGGAATAGATGAAACTGAATTTAAAAAGAGATTTAGTATGAATATAAATGACGTTTATGGAGATATACTAAATAAGTATTTAGATGAAGGGCTTTTAATAAGAGAGTCAAGAAGAATTTTTCTTAGTGAAAAAGGCATAGAAATATCAAATGTAATAATGGCTGATTTTTTATTATAAAACTAAAAAAATAAGTTATAAATTGAAGTAAATAAAAGAAAAATAAAGATATTAAAGAATAAATAGGATAAAATTCAAATTTTTCATTAGAAATGATTAAAAATGAAATTGACAAAAAACTTGGTAAGTAATATATTAATAGTGTACTAGTTAGCACTCGTTAAGAGTGAGTGCTAATAAAGAGGTGAGATTAGTGATAGACGATAGAAAGCTTCAAATATTAAGAGCTATAATTCAAGACTATATATCAACTGGAGAGCCTGTTGGTTCAAGAACTATCGCTAAAAAATATAATCTTGGAGTAAGTTCAGCTACTATAAGAAATGAAATGGCTGACTTAGAGGATATGGGATTTTTAGAACAGCCTCACACTTCGGCAGGAAGAATTCCATCAAGCAGAGGATATAGATTATATGTTGATAGAATGATTGAATTCGAAAGATTATCCTCTGAAGAGGAAGGGCTTATTAGAGATTCAATAATAGATGGAACCTTGTACGAAGTTGATAAAATAATTAAACAAACTAGTGCTCTTCTATCGGAACTTACTAAAATGACTTGTATAGTTAAAGCACCTTCAGTACATAAGAGTTTTGTAAAATCAATTCAGCTTTTAAAGGTTGATGATTTAAGTATTTTATGTGTTTTAGTAACTGATAATGGTGTAATAAGAAATACAGTCATAAAAGTAAAGAGTGTTCCTATATCTGAAGAACTTATTAAAATTAGTAAGATAATAACTGAAAGGCTTAAAAACCTTACTATTGAGCAAATAAACTTAGAGGTTATTAGTAATCTCAATAGAGCTTTAAGCGGATATGAAGATATAGTAAATGCAGTTTTAACTGCTCTTTATGAAAGCTTAAAAGGTGATGAAACTTCTGAGGTATTCTTGGAAGGTACAATTAATATATTCAATTATCCTGAATATAATAATATTCATAAAGCTAAAGAGATTTTAGAGCTTTTACATGATAAAAAAAGTATTTCTGAACTTATAAGTGATAGTGATGATATGACTGTAAAGATAGGGGATGAAATCTTTATACCAGAAGCAAAGGAATGTTCCATAATATCAGCTGGATATCACGTAGGAGATAAATCTTTAGGTACAATAGCTTTAATAGGTCCTAGAAGGATAAATTATTCTAAAGTCTTATCAATCATGACTGAAGTTATGAAAGAATTGAATGAAACTTTAAAGAATAAGTAAAGTAAAAAAAGAGAAGAGGTGTAGCTGCTTTATGGTGGATAATAAAGATTTTAACGAAGAGTTGAAGGAAAATATCCAAGAAGAATTAGATAATGAAATAAAAGCTGAAAATTTTAATATTGATGAAGAGGTAGAAGAAGTTTCAGAAGATATTAAGGCTGATGAAAAAGTTATTGATTTTGAAGAATTAAAGGCTTTAAAGGAAGAAAATACTATGTTTAAAAGTAAAACAAAGAAATTGGAAAATGAATTAGAGGCCTTAAAAGATAGATTATTAAGAATATCTGCAGAGTATGAAAATTACAGAAAAAGAACAGATAAAGAAAAAGAAAGAATATATACTGATGCATGTGAAGATGTTTTAATCAAAATGCTTCCAGTATTAGATAACTTAGAAAGAGCCTTAGCTGTAGATGGAACAGTTGAAGATCTTAAAAAAGGTGTTGAAATGACAGTAAGACAATTTGAAGATGCTTTAGAAAAACTTCAAGTTGAAGAAATATCTACAGAAGATGGTTTTGATCCAGAATTACATCAAGCAATGATGGTTGTGGAGCAAGAAGGTGCAGAGCCAAACCAAGTAGCTCAAGTATTCCAAAAAGGATACAAAAGAGGAGATAAGGTTATCAGACATTCAATGGTAACTGTAACTAAATAATTTAATTAATTAGCATTTAACAGATTTAAATATAGATATTGTTAGAGGAGGAATTAACAATGAGTAAAATAATCGGTATAGATTTAGGAACAACAAATTCATGCGTAGCTGTTATGGAAGGTGGAGAACCAGTAGTTATCACTAACTCAGAAGGTTCTAGAACAACTCCATCAGTAGTTTCATTCCAAGCAAATGGAGAAAGATTAGTAGGTCAAGTTGCTAAAAGACAAGCAATAACAAACCCAGACAAAACAATAATGTCAATAAAAAGACATATGGGAACTGACTATAAAGTTAATATAGATGGAAAAGAGTATACACCACAAGAAATATCAGCAATGATACTTCAAAAATTAAAAGCAGATGCAGAAGCTTACTTAGGAGAAAAAGTAACAGAAGCTGTTATCACAGTTCCAGCTTACTTTAATGATGCTGAAAGACAAGCAACTAAGGATGCTGGTAAAATAGCTGGTTTAGATGTTAAGAGAATAATCAACGAACCAACAGCTGCAGCATTAGCTTATGGATTAGACAAAATGGATAGTGCTCACAAAATATTAGTATATGATCTAGGTGGTGGTACTTTCGACGTATCTATCTTAGACTTAGGAGATGGAGTATTTGAAGTTGTATCAACAAATGGAGACGCTAGATTAGGTGGAGATGACTTCGACCAAAGAATTATAGATTATATAGCTGAAGACTTCAAAGCTAAAAATGGAATTGATTTAAGAGAAGATAAAATGGCTCTTCAAAGATTAAAAGAAGCTGCTGAAAAAGCTAAAATTGAGTTATCATCATCAACTCAAACATTAATCAACTTACCATTTATAACTGCTGATGCAACTGGTCCAAAACACATAGAAATGACATTAACAAGAGCTAAATTCAATGAATTAACTCATGATTTAGTTGAAAGAACAATCAACATAATGAAAGAAGCCTTAAAATCAGGTAATGTTTCATTAAATGATATAGATAAAGTAATCTTAGTTGGTGGATCAACAAGAATACCAGCAGTTCAAGAAGCTGTTAAAAACTTCACTGGAAAAGAGCCTTCAAAAGGAGTTAACCCAGATGAGTGTGTAGCAATGGGTGCTGCTATCCAAGCTGGAGTATTAACTGGTGATGTTAAAGATGTATTATTATTAGATGTTACTCCATTAACATTAGGAATAGAAACTTTAGGAGGAGTTGCAACTCCATTAATCGAAAGAAATACAACTATACCTGCAAGAAAGAGTCAAATATTCTCAACTGCAGCAGATAACCAAACTTCAGTTGAAATTCATGTAGTACAAGGTGAAAGACAAATGGCAGCTGATAACAAAACTTTAGGTAGATTTACACTATCAGGAATTGCTCCAGCTCCAAGAGGAATCCCTCAAATAGAAGTTACTTTCGATATAGATGCTAACGGTATAGTTAAAGTTTCAGCAACTGATAAAGCTACTGGAAAAGAAGCTAATATTACAATCACAGCTTCAACTAACTTAAGCGAGGATGAAATAGATAAGGCTGTAAAAGAAGCAGAACAATTTGCTGAAGAAGATAATAAGAGAAAAGAAGCTATAGAAGTTAAAAATACTGCTGAGCAAACTGTTTACCAAACAGAAAAAACTTTAAATGAGCTTGGTGATAAAGTTTCAGCTGAAGAAAAATCAGAAATAGAAGCTAAAATCGAAGAAGTTAAAAAAGTTAAAGATGGTGACGATATAGAAGCTATCAAGAAAGCTATGGAAGAGTTAACTCAAGCATTCTACAAAGTATCAGAAAAATTATACCAACAAAATGGTGGAGCACAAGGTCAAGGATTCGATCCAAACAATATGGGTGGAGCAGGTGCTACAAACAACAACGATGATAATGTTGTAGATGCTGATTTCGAAGTTCAAGATGATAAATAATAATTAAAACTATCATAAGACTTAAAGCTTTGATATAATATAAAAAGAATTAATAGAGGGAAGGCTCAATAGTCTTCCCTTTTTATAAGTAAATTTATAGGTGGTGAATAACAGTGGCTAAAAGAGATTATTATGAAGTGCTTGGGCTTCAAAAAGGTGCTTCAGATGATGAGATAAAAAGAGCTTTTAGAAAAATGGCTATGAAATATCACCCGGATAGAAATCCTGGAGATAAGGAAGCGGAAGAGAATTTTAAAGAAGTAAATGAAGCATATGATGTTTTAAAAGACCCTGATAAAAAAGCTAAATATGATCAATTTGGTCATGCTGCTTTCGATGGAAGCGGTGGCTTCGGTGGTGGCGGATTTGGAGGCTTTGATGCTGGTGGATTCGACTTCTCAGAAATGGGCGGATTTGGAGATATTTTTGAATCATTCTTTGGTGGCGGATTTGGTGGCGGATCATCTAGAAGAAAAAATGCTCCGCAAAGAGGTGCTGATTTAGAATATAGATTAAATATAACATTTGAAGAAGCTGTATTTGGATGTGAAAAAGAAATATCTATAACTAGAACTGAAAATTGTGAAACTTGCCATGGTACAGGTGCTAAAGAAGGTACATCTCCTAAGACTTGTCCAAAATGTAATGGTTCAGGTCAAATAAAAGTTCAAAGACAAACTCCTTTAGGAAGTTTTGTATCTACAACAACTTGTGATCAATGTGGTGGAACAGGTAAAGTAATTGAAGATCCATGTCCAGATTGTAAAGGAAAAGGAACTGTTAGAAAGAATAGAAAGATAACAGTTAAGATACCAGCAGGTGTAGATACTGGAAACATAATACCTTTAAGAGGACAAGGAGAACACGGTGTTAATAATGGTCCTGCAGGAGATTTATATATAAGAGTAAATGTTGCTCCATCTAAGATATTTAGAAGAGAAGGTTCAGATATTTACTATGATTACAAGATAAGTATGGCTAAGGCTGCTTTAGGAGCAGAGATAACTGTTCCAACTGTAGACGGAAATGTTAAATACAAGGTTCCAGCAGGTACTCAACCAGGAACTAAGTTTAGATTAAAAGGAAAAGGTGTTCCTCACGTTAATGGTGGAGGAAGAGGAAATCAATACGTTCATATGATAGTAGAGGTTCCAAAACATCTAAATAAAGAACAAGAAAAAGCGTTAAAAGCATTCATGAAAGCATCTGGGGAATTAGTTGATAATACAGATGAAAAAGATGAAGGATTCTTTTCAAAATTTAGAAATAAAAATTAATTGATTTTAAATACTCTAGTTAGAAATGACTAGAGTATTTTTTTTATATTTAAAATAATAAAAATAAATATAAGTTAAATCTTTACAAGAATATGTACTAATGTTATAATACACTAAGATTATATGTATTAATTGAATAATACATAGATACACTAAATACTAATTATTAAAATTTTAGGGGTGAAAATATGATAGAAGTTATTGATATTAGTAAAAGTTTTAGAAGAAAAAATGTTTTAGATGGAATTTCTTTTACGTTAAATAAAGGAGAAATTACTGCGTTATTAGGAATAAATGGAGTAGGAAAATCCACAACTTTAAAAATTATTATGGGACTTATTAAACAAGATGACGGAAAGGTTTTAATTGATGGTGAGGAATTAACTTATGCTAATTTAGATAAATTAGCATTTATTCCAGATATTAAAAATACTTTTAGAGGAATGAGAATAAGGGAAAGTTTTGAGTATATGGAATGCTTTTATAATAATTGGAATAAGAAAAAAGCTTATGAAATGCTTGAAGGATTTGAACTTAATAAAGAAGATAAATTAGATAAGTTATCAAAAGGAAATTTAGCAAAGGTAAAAATAATACTAGGTTTTGCTCAGGAGGCAGAATATATTCTTATGGATGAACCTTTTTCTGGAATTGATATTTTTACTAGAGAAGATATTTTAGAGTCATTAATAAATTATATAAATGAAGATAATGGAATTCTTATAACTACTCATGAAATTGCAGAAATAGAAGGGGTTGCAGATAGAGTATTACTTATTAATGAAGGGACTATAAAAGCAGACTTCTATGTTGAAGATATGAAATGTAATGAGGATATTTCATTAACTGATAAGATGAGGGAGGTATTTTTAGATGAGTAAGAAAAACAAGTTTCTTTCTTTGCTTCAGTATGAGACTTCTAGAAATTTTAGTATTATACTTTTAAATTCTTTAATTACAATGATGTTTACTATATTTATTTATTGTAGAAATATTTTCTCATTTTTAGATGGAATTACTTGGAAAATAGCTCCGGAAGAATTTGTACATGAAATTGCATTGAGAAATTTAGGAGTTAACAGAGAAAATACTTATACTTTCTTTTTGGAAATTTTATTAGTACTTATATTTTCAATTTTTATCTGGGCTAGAGAATTTTATTTTGAGCATAAAACAAGTTATAGAACTCTAAGTTTACCAGTAAAAAGATTTAATTTTATTTTAAGTAAAAGCTTAGTTGTATGGCTTTTCTTTGCAATGTTTTTATTAGGGCAATTTTTATCAGTAATTATAAATTGGTTTATATTAAAGGTTAAGTTAGGAAGTAGTATTAACATAGGAATTAATTATTTAAGTGAGGCCCTTTTTGATAACATTAAATATGAGTTCATTTCAATGGATATGGCTAATTTAACAGTTATGTTTATTATTATATTTGCAATTAGTTTGGTTGGAGCATTAGTTGTATTTTTAAAACAAAGTTTTGGAGCAAAAGGAATAATATTTTGGATTTTATATGTAGCATTTTCAATATGGATATTCTTATATATACCAGTATTTAAATTGCATCTTTTTGCAATAGAATTTTTTTTACTATATACAATAGGTATTTTAATTTATATTGGAATTACATTTTGTATAAATAATTACTTAATAAATAAAAAGGTAAATGTTTAGAAAGGAGGATAATTAGTATGAATAAGAGGTTTTCAAATATAATTTTTATTAGTGCTTTAGCTATACTTTCTATAATTTTAGGTATTAATATAACAAATGGATTTAGAAATATAGATATTAAAAATATATATGGAAATAGATCTGAATTAGGAGATGTTGATGTTTCTGTGAAAAAAAATTTAGGAATTTTCTTTTTGAAAAATTATAATTTTGGAGCTAATTCAATAACTTCTAAAACAATGTTTAGAGATGAAAATGAACAGGGAATAGATGTTTATAAAAATAAAGATGCTTTAAGAGGAATTTTTATTAGTCAAGCTAATTCTTATGATGGAAAAGATTTTTTAGCTGTTGTTAATCCTAAGTATGGAACAAACATATTAGAACTTTTACTTAAGGATAAAAAAACTGGAAAAATAAAAAAGGCGTTAGTTGAAAATGATGGAGGATCATATATTATATCTGTTTATGCAGAGAAAGATATAATAAAAATTTTAATGCCAGAAAATGACGAAGAATCATGTTCTTTAGTTATAAAGGAATATAATTTTGAGACAAAAGGCTTTAATACTATTGAAAAGTTTGGTTCTTATTGTGAAAAAGTAGGTTTAGAATATAAAGATGGAAATGATTTTTATATTGAAAAAATAGTTAGAAATTATAATGAAAAGAAAGAAATTGAAGAAATTAAGGATTTAAATATATATAAGGTTAATTTAAAAGAAAACACATTTGAGGATTATGATGTGAAAAAAATATTAGAAAAAAATAAAATTGATTTAACTGGGAAAAATTTAGAGTCAGCAGAATGTGATGGAAACTTAATTTATGTAAAAATATCAGATTTAGATAAATGGGAGAATTTATCTAAAGATAAGAATGAAATTATTAAATATAATGGCATAAAATCAAAAATTCCTAAGACGTATTCAATAGCTACTATTAACATAAAGGACCTTAAAGTTAATTATTATAAGGATATTATAGATGAAAATAGGATAGAAGAATATACAGGTAGTATAACTGAACTTACAAACTTAAGAATTTTTAATGATAAGTTATATTTTGCATCATATACAGAAAACGGCAGTTTATTAGTGATTGGAGTTGTAAATCTAAAAAATAGTGAATTAGTTTATTTAGGTGAATTTAATAATGTTGTGTTAAATGGATTCTATGATAAAAAGTAATGTGAAATGGGGTGAAAAAATGCTTGAGGTTAAAGAAATAAAAAAGAAATTTAGGAGAAAAGAAGTTTTAAATAATGTTTCTTTTTCTTGTAATAAAGGAGAAATAACAGCTCTTCTTGGAATAAATGGGGTTGGAAAATCAACATTATTAAAGATAATTATGGGTCTTATTAAAGAAGATGGCGGAGAAGTTCTTTTTGATAATGAGAAGAGAACTTATAAAACTTATGAAAAAATAGCCTTTGTACCAGATGTTATTAATACTTATAGAGGAATGAGAATAAAAGATGCTTTTGAATATATGAGTGTAATGTATGAAAGGTGGGATATGGATAAGGCTTATAAAATGATAAAGGATTTTAAACTTAATGAAGAAGATAGAATAAATAATCTTTCTAAAGGAAACATAGCTAGGGTCAAAATAATTTTAGGCTTTGCAAGAAATCCAGATTATTTACTGTTAGATGAACCCTTTTCAGGTATAGATATATTTACTAGAGAAAAGTTTATAGCATCACTTGTTTCATACATGAATGAGGATATAGGTATAATATTAACTACACATGAAATAAAAGAAGTAGAAAATGTAGTTGATAAGGTGATATTTTTAAATGATGGAAAAGTTAAAAGCGAATTCTATGTGGAGGATATTAGAGAAGATGGTTTATCTTTAGTTGATAAAATAAGGGAGGTGCATAAAGATGGTAAAAAGTAATTTTAAAAGATTTTCATATCTTTTAAATTCTCAGATAATAAGAGATTTTAAAATAACCTTAGGAACAGCTATAGGATTGATGTTTTTAAATATATTTTGGTTTATTCACGTTTTAAATGGGGTTTTAGAAGTATATTTTAAAAATTTAAAAAATCAAAAAGAAATATTAAGTGAAGGAATAAGTACATTTACATCCTTTAATATTAATCATAATAGAATGTCAATATTTTTTATATTACTATTATTATTATGTTTTTCTTTATATTGTTGTTATTTATGGTTTGATGAGTTTTTAGGAGAAAATAAAAGTTCATACACCCTTTTAAATTTACCTATTTCTCAAAAGTTTATTATTTTATATAAGCTTCTAGCAGCATTTTTCTTTTATATAACCCTAGTGTTTTTTCAAATATTGGGAATTGTTATAGAATACTTTATTTTTAATGCTAGATTTCCAAAGGAAATTTTAAAATATGAAAGTTTTAAAGAATTAATAATATATTCAAGATTTAAATTTAGTTATATTATTCCAGACTATTACTTAAATATAATTTGGCTTATTATTAGCTTAATAGCATTAGTTTTAGTTATTTTCTTATTTTCACTTTTGACAAGAAGTTTTGGAATAAAAGGAGGAATATTAGGTGCTATAATAGGATGCTCTTTAATATTTGTTTATTATATACTTCCAAGCATTATACAATTATATTCCGTTGAAAGATTCTTTTGGATGATAGGAATAAGTATAGTTTATATAATTATAGGATGGTTTGGTTCTAATTATTTATTAAAAAATAATGTTCATGTTTAGAGGAGGTGAGTATATGAAAAAGAAAATGCCATTAATTTTAACTACAATATTTTTATTGGGAATTTTTATATGGTCAGGTATAACTATAGAGTATAACGAAAGTAATATTAAATTTTCTAATTTATATGGTCAAAGAAGTGAGTTAGAGGATGTTCAGTTTAATTTAGCAAAAAATAAAGGAATAAGTATGGAAGATCTTATAATTAATAGCAAAGAGATAAAATCTGAAACTTTATTTTCTGAAAGTGGATTTGATGACATATATTCAGGATTTGATATCTTAGATGATAAAAAGTTTTTTAGAGGTTTATTTGTTACATCTGAAACTTTTTATGAAGACAAAGATATTAAGATAGATGTTACAAATAAAGATTATGTAATTCATCCATATTTAAATGTCAGAATTAAGTACAAGGAAAGTAATACTTATGAAGATTTTAAAGTTGAAAATAAAACAAATTTAAATCAAGAGTACAGAATACATGGAATTTCTTATAAGCAGGGTAAGATAAATATTCTTTTTATGAAAAATAGCTCCAAAGACACTATGATTATATTTGGAGAAATTGATATAGATAGCAAGGAGTTTAAAATCTCAGAACCTATAAGTTTAAATGAAGAATTAGATATAGATAACTCATATATATTTAATTATAATAACTTTAAATATATTGATAATATTTATTTAGATGTATTTAAAGATGAAAAAAATTCTAATACTATTTTAAAAGGAGTATTAGAAATAAATATTAATACTAAAAAAATTAATTTATACAAGACAGATGAAAAAATAAATAATGAAATTAAAGAAATATGTATAGATGGACATGAAGGACAGTCATATATTCAAGGAGAGAATATTTATTTTTCTTTTTATGATAAAGAGGAAAATAATATATCAATATTAGCTTTTAATTTTAATACTAAAGAGTTTATTTTTTATAGAGACCTTATAGAAAAATACAGATTTGAAAGATATGGCGTTAATTTTAGTGATATAAGTGGAATTCTTATAAAAGGAAATAAAGTATTTTTAGATTTAACTAATTTTAATGAGGAAGAATTAGTTTATTATAAGGGATATATAAGTGTTGTAGATATAAATAGCAAAAATCCACTTTATATAGGACAATATAATGATGGAAGGTTAAGAAATATTAGCTTGATAGGAGGTAAGTAAAATGTTTTTTGAAGTAAATGATAGGGAACCAATTTATCTCCAAATAATAAGACATGTAAAACAATCTTTAGTTATTGGAATTTTAAATCCAGGAGATAATATACCATCAAGAAGGGAGCTTGCAGAAATGTTAAAAGTAAATCCAAATACAGTTCAAAGAGCATATAGAGATATGGAAACTATGGGGCTTATAGAAACAATAAGAAATAAACCAAGTACTATAACAGAAGATGAAGAAATACTAAAAAACATAAGAAAAGAGCTTGTAGAGGATGCATTAGATGGATTTATAGAAAGTATGAAAGCTATAAAATTAACTAAGGAAGAAGTTTTGGAAATTATTAGAGAGAGATATTAAATATCTAGAGAGATTAAATAAGGTTAAGTTTAAAGGTTATGTCAATAATAGACTATAGCCTTTATTTTTTTTATGTGTGATAATAGAAATAATGATAATAAGTTTATTTTAGAAATTTTAATAAAGCATATGAAATATAATAATACTTATAAGCTAGACAGATACTACACTAAAGTGTAAAATAAATTATTAGTCAAAGTAGCATAAGAAAGGATTGATACATAAATGGAAGGAACTTGGATTGAAGTTAGAGTAATAACTAAAAGTGAGGCATTAGAACCTATATCAGGAATATTTTACGGATTAGACTGTAAGGGTGTTGCTATAGAGGATCCAAATGATATATTAGGAAGAGAACAAGGACCTTTAACTTGGGATTTTGCAGATATAAACATATTAGAACATAAGGGGAAGGTTGCTGTTGTTAAAGGTTATTTTTCAGAAGAAGATAACATTGATGATGTAATAGATTATGTTAAGGAAAGAGTAGAAGAGTTAAAAGAGTCAGGTTTAGATATTGGTGAAGGAACAGTTGAAGTAGAAAAAATGTTTGAAGAAGACTGGGCTAATAACTGGAAGAAATACTATAAACCAATAAAGATTGGAGAGAAAATAGTTATAAAACCAATATGGGAAGAATATGAACCTACTGGAGAAGAAATGGTAGTAGAATTAGATCCAGGTATGGCTTTTGGTACTGGTGACCATGAAACTACAAGAATGTGTGTTCAAGCTTTAGATAAATATGTTAAGGCTGATACTACTGTGTTTGATATTGGAACAGGTTCAGGAATACTTGCTTTAGTTGCTTCTAAACTTGGTGCAAAACATGTTATAGGAGTTGATTTAGACCCAGTTGCTGTAGATTCAGCTAAGGAAAATATATCATTTAACAAAGTTGATAATATAGAAGTATTATACGGAAATCTTCTAGATGTTGTAGATGGAAAAGCTGACATAGTTGTTGCAAATATAATAGCTGAAATAATATGCATACTAGTAGATGATGTTAAAAAAGCATTAAATAAAGATGGAATTTTCATAACTTCAGGTATAATACATGAGAGAAGACAAATGGTTATAGATAAATTAGAACAAGAAGGTTTTAGCGTTATGGAAGTTAACAAAGATGGAGAATGGAACTGTATTGTTGCTAAGTTAAAATAATTTAGTAAGGGAGTATAAAATTATGCATAAGTTTTTTACACCAGCTAATATGTTTTCAGACACTCATGCCACAATAACAGGGGAAGATGTAAAACATATTTATAAGGTTTTAAGGGTAAAACCAGGTGAGAAGGTTGTTGTAAATAACCTTGAAAGTGAAGAGTTTTTAGGTGAGGTAGAAGAGGTTAATAAACAAGAGGTTTCTATCAAAATCTTAGAGAAGCTTGATGTAAACAATGAAAGTAATTTAAAGATTACTTTATTTCAAGGAATGCCAAAGGCTGCAAAAATGGATTTAATAGTTCAAAAATGTGTAGAACTTGGTGTTTCAGAAATAATTCCAACAATAACTGATAGAGTAGACGTTAAATTAAAAGGTGAATTTAAAAAATTAGATAGATTAAATAAAATTGCTTTAGAGGCATGTAAACAAAGTAAAAGAACGGTAATACCACAAGTATTAGAACCAATGGATTTTAAAGCGGTTTTAGAAAAGATAGATGAATTAGACCTTATGGTTATTCCTTATGAAAATGCTACAGGATACGGAATAAGAGCTATGGTTAACTCTATAGGGGATAAAGATAGTATAAAAAATGTTGGAATAATGGTTGGGCCAGAAGGCGGATTTGAAGAAAGTGAAATAGAAGCCCTAAAAGAAAAAGGAGCTCATATTGTAACTTTAGGACCAAGAATTTTAAGAACAGAAACAGCAGGATTTACCTGTATTTCTCTTATTCAGTATGAGCTTGGTGATTTAGGAGGAAATATTTAATGAAAGTTGCATTTGCTACACTAGGGTGTAGAGTTAATACATATGAATCAGAAGCAATGACTGAAAAATTTGTTAGAGAAGGCTATGAAGTTGTAGAATTTAATGAAATGGCAGATGTATATGTAGTTAATACTTGTAGCGTAACTAACATGGGAGATAAGAAGTCAAGACAAATAATAGGAAGGGCTAGAAGACAAAATCCAGAGGCTATTATAGCAGTTGTTGGATGTTATGCTCAAATAGCACCTACAGAGGTTTCAGGAATTGAAGGTGTAGATGTAGTTTTAGGTTCAAGAAATAAAGGTGAAATAGTTTATTATGTAAATAAGGCTAGAGATGAAGGGAAGCAACAAGTTAAAGTTGGTGCTGTTTTAAAGAATAAAGTTTTTGAAGATCTAAAAATTGAAGAGTATAATAATAAAACTAGAGCTTTCTTAAAAATACAAGATGGATGTAATAGGTTTTGTGCTTATTGCTTAATTCCATATACTAGAGGTTCTGTTTGTTCGAAAGACCCTAAGAAAGTTTTAGATGAAATAAGAAGCTTAGCAGATCATGGGTTTAAAGAAATAATATTATCAGGAATTCATACAGCATCTTATGGTGTTGATTTAGATGAAAAAGTAACATTAGTTGATTTACTAGAAGAGATAGAAAAGATTGATGGAATAGAAAGGGTTAGAATAGGTTCAATAGATCCTACATTCTTTACAGAAGATGTTGTAAGAAGAATATTAGCTCTTAAGAAGCTATGTCCTCATTTTCATTTATCACTTCAAAGTGGATGTGATGCTACTTTAAAAAGAATGAATAGAAGATACACTGCTAAAGAGTATGAAGATATAGTAAATCTTTTAAGAGATAAAATAGAAGATGTTTCTATAACAACAGACGTAATTGTTGGTTTCCCTGGAGAAACTGATGAAGAGTTTGAAGAAACTTATGAATTTTTAAAGAGAATAGCTCTTTCAAAAACTCACATATTTAAATATAGTCCTAGAAAAGGTACTAGAGCAGAGAATATGGAAAATCAGGTTGATGGAAATAAGAAAGATGAAAGAAGTAAAAAACTTATTGAATTAAATAGGATTAATGAAAAAGCTTTTGCTGAAAAATATATAGGTAAAGTTATTGATGTTTTATTTGAAGAAGAAGTTGAATTAGGTAGTGGCGTTTATACTGGATATACAAGAAACTATATAAAAGTAAATGCTAAGGCTGATTGTAACGTTTCAGGTAAAATATTAAATGTAAAAATTAATTCTTTTGATGGAGAAGGAGCCCAAGGAGAAATAGTATTATAAAAAGAAGATTTTTATATTCAAAATGAGTTATAATAGATAATAGATTTATTGCTTAGGAGGTGAAAATCATGTCAGATTGTATTTTTTGCAAAATAGTAGATGGAGAAATTCCAAGCAAAAAGATTTATGAAGATGATAAAGTTTTAGCTTTTCATGATATAAGTCCGGAAGCACCAGTACATTTTTTAGTTATTCCTAAAGAACACATAGCTAGTTTAAATGAAGTTAATGAAGACAATGCAGAAGTATTTGCACATATTTTCAAGACTATTAATAAACTAGTAAAGGAACAAGGAATTGCAGAAGATGGATACAGAGTTGTTACTAATTGCGGAGAGCAAGGGGGGCAAACAGTAGGACATATCCATTTCCATGTTCTTGGAGGAAGAAATTTAAATTGGCCACCAGGCTAAAATTTAGATTTAACTTCTTGACATTAAAGAAAATTATGTTGTATAATATAACGTGTGTTATTTAGCCCATGGCTGTGAATTACATTAATAATTTACGCTAGCGGAGGGAGGGATAAAGAATGTCAGAAATCAGAGTAAAAGAAAACGAATCATTAGAGCAAGCATTAAGAAGATTTAAGAGACAATGCGCTAGAGCTGGAGTTCTTTCAGAAGTAAGAAAAAGAGAACATTATGAAAAGCCAAGCGTAAAGAGAAAGAAAAAATCAGAAGCTGCAAGAAAGAGAAAATTCAAATAGTTTTTGGTTTAAATTTATAGAATAATTTCTTTTGAAAGAAGGTACACAAATGCCAACTATTAAAGAAAGACTTCAAGAAGACTGGAAGCAGGCTTTAAAGGCTAAGGAGAAGTTCAAGGCTGGAGTTTTAAGTTCTGCTAAGTCAGCAATACTTTTAGTCGAAAAGACTGATGGTGTTAAGCTTGAGGATGAACAGGTTATAGAAATATTAGCAAGAGAAATCAAGCAAAGAAGAGAAGCTGCGCTTGAATTCGAAAAGGGAAATAGACAGGATTTAGTTGATCAAAACAATAGTGAGATTGCAATCTTGTTAGATTACCTTCCTCAGCAGTTAAGTGAAGAAGAAATAAGAGATATAATAAAGCAAGCAGCTGAAGAAGTGGGCGCAAATAGCATGAAAGACATGGGAAAAGTTATGTCAAAGGTTAGACCTCAAACAGTTGGTAGAGCTGATGGTAAACTTGTAAGTCAATTAGTTAAAGAATATTTAAATAAGTAAGAGAGTTCGTTAGAGCTCTCTTTTATTTTTATAATTTAAAGTTTAGTTTTAAAAGGTATTATGAATAGTTAGAAGTTTTTAAAAAGAAAACTTTTTTAAGTGTTTTAAAAGGCATATAGGTAGCTAAAATGGCTATCTATACGCCTTTTTATATTGTTTAGTTTTTTATATAAGAATAAAAAAATATAAATTTTCATAGATTTAGTATGAAAATATTTTATGGGAGGTATAGTTGTGGGTGATAAATTAAGACAGGTAACTAATAAAATTGCTGAGGAATTAGATTTACCTAAAGAGATAATAACTGGTGAGCCTAAAATAGTTGTACATGGAAAAAGTGAAATTATTATAGAAAATCATAAGGGAATAGAGGTTTTTAAGGAAAATGAAATTAAAATTAATAGTAATTTAGGCGTTATTACAATTGAAGGAGTAAGATTAGAGATAAGATTTATAGGTACTGAAACTATTGCATTAACAGGAAGGCTTAAGAATTTAAGTTTTGAGGAGGCATAAGATGAATTTGGAGTTTTTAAAAAAAGGACAAGTAAAAGTTGAAATAAAAACTTTCGATATAAATAAACTTTTAAATGTTTTATGGAGAAATGGTATAAATGTTGAAAATGTAAAGAAAATAGATGTAGTAACTATAACTTTAAATGTAGATTATTCTGACTATAGAAAATTAAAAAGCTATGTTAAAAGGCTTAATGGAAAGATTAAAATAGTATCATCAAAGGGAATGATATTTTTCTTATCTAGGGCTAAAAAGTCTATAAGTATATTTGTAGGAGTTTTAATATTCTTAGCAGGATTATATGTTTATTCTGGTTTTATATGGCGAATAGATATAGAAACTAAGAAAAATATAGCGCCTTTTGAAATAAGGATCATGTTAAATGACTTTGATATTAAACCAGGAGTTAAGAAAAGTAGTGTAAATGTATATGGATTAGAAAGAAAATTAGAAAATGGACATGGAGACATAATGTGGGTAAATGCTCGTATAGAGGGTGGAACTTTAAAAATAAAGGTTGAGGAAAAGGTTAGTCCAAAAATAAAAGAAGAAAATGAGAATAAAGAGTTTAAGAACATAGTGGCATCTATGGATGGGGAAATAAAGAGAATATACACAACTTCAGGTATGGCTATTGTAAAGGAAGGAGATTTTGTTAAAAAGGGAGATGTTCTTATAATACCAAAGCAAGGGATAGAAGGCGGTGAATATGAAGTTGATGCTAAAGGAGAGGTTAAGGCTAATACTTTTTATGAAAAGACTATAGAATTACAAGTTGAGGGTAAAAAAGAGGAGAGAACAGGAGAGTTGGACAGTGATATTTACTTAGAAATAATGAGGAAGAAAATTTATCTAAAAAAGCCTACTAAAGAGTTTGATAAGTATGATAAAATAGAAAGTACAGGAAAGTTCATAAATAGAAATTTATACTATGAGAAAGTAGATAAAGATATAGTTGAAAATAAGGAAACTATAATAAATAAAGCTGTTGAGTTGATGAAAAACTCAATAAACAAAGAGATAAGTAAACAATCCAAAATAGTTGATAATATAATTACAACTGATGATTTGGGAGAAGGAAAAATTAGATTAAAGGTTCTTTTTGTAGTAGAACAAAATATAGCTTTAAGTTACTAGATAAAGTAGGACTTAATTAGGAGAAGATGAGTAATTATGGGGAAATTAAAGGAAAAAATATTTAGTATATTTAAAGATTATAAAAAAATAATCTTATATATAATAACCTTTATAGTTTTATATTGTACTTTGATGACTGGTATAATAACCAGAAAGTACGATTTAAAAGTAGGAGATATACCTAAGTCTGACATTAAGGCACATAGAGAAATTATTGATGAATCAGCTACTGAAGCAAGAAAAAAGGAAGCTGAAGAAAAGGTTGATAAACAATATTCTTTAAGGACAGATGTTCAAAAGCAAAGTGAAGAAAAAATAAAAGATTATTTTGCTACAGTTGAAAAAGTTTTAGCTCAAGATAAGTCAGAAGAAGAAAAGACTAAACTTATTCCTAGAGTTCCATTTAAAATAACAGATGTACAGGCAAATAAAATTGCTTCAATGAATGAGCAAAGTATTAAGAAATTAGAAAGCGTATGTATAGAGGCTTTAAACAAGGCGTATGAGGCGCCAATTGAAGATGGAAATGATCAGGATTTAAAAGATGCAAAAAAAGAATATACAGATTTTATATCTTCCAGTGGTTTAAGTGATTCAGAGAAAGATATTGCATTAAATTTTGTTAGTGTAGTAGAACCAAACTTTTTCTATGATAAAGAAAAAACTAATGAATTGATAAAAGAAACATTAAAGCAAGTTCCACCAGTTATGATAAAGAAAAATCAAATAGTAGTAAGTGAAGGTGAGCCAGTTACAGCACACCAACTAGAGCTTTTAGGAACTTTAGGATTATTAAGTGATTCAGCTTCAGGAATATATATTTATATTGCTTTAGGAGTTTTAGTAATGATCGTTATGTATCTTCAATATGGATACATACATAAATATTATCCTAATATAAATAAAGAGTTTTCCAAAATAGTTATGATAAGTATATTAAATGTATTCCCAGTAATATTGGCTAGACTTTTTGGTGTGATGTCAAATTATATAATACCACTGGCATGTATGCCTATGCTTATAACACTTCTATTAAATTACAAAATATCACTAGTATTTAGTATGTTAAATGTAATTTTAATAGGAGGAGCAGTAGGATTTAATCCTAATATAATAGTACTTGCTATTTTAAATGTTGTTTTAGGAGGAACATTATTAAGAAAAATGCAACAGAGAAATGATATATTATATTCTTCAATAACTGTTGCTGTTTTAAGTTCAATATTAACTTTTAGTGTTGGTACTTTAACAACTAATAACTTTATGGAAATACTTGCAGATAGCACATTTGCAGCGGCAGGGGCTGTGCTTTCTGGAATACTTACAATAGGCGTTTTACCATTTTTTGAGTCAACATTTGATATAGTAACTAATGCTAAATTATTAGAATTATCTAATCCTAATAATCCATTACTTAAAAAATTACTTATGGAGGCTCCAGGAACATATCATCATAGTATTTTAGTAGCAAACTTAGCAGAGTTAGCTGCTGAGCAAGTTGGAGGAAATCCATTATTAGCTAGAATAGGAGCTTATTATCATGATGTTGGTAAAACTAAGAGACCATATTTCTTTAGAGAAAATCAATTTGGAAAGAAAAATCCACATGATAGGTTAAAACCAGAAGTAAGTAGTAAAATAATAATATCTCATGTTAAAGATGGATCAGAATTAGCTAAGGAATATAACTTGCCTAAGACTATACATGATTTTATAGTTACACATCATGGAGATACTTTAGTTAAATATTTTTATTTAACAGTAAAAAATAACTCTGAAAATCCAGATGAGGTTAAGGAAGAGGATTTTAAATATCCAGGACCAAAACCTATGAGCAAAGAACAAGGAATTGTCATGTTAGCAGATTCAACAGAAGCAGCTGTAAGATCAATCAATGAACCAACTGAAGAGAAAATTGAAAAAATGGTCAATAATATTATTGATGATAAGTTAGCAACTGGACAACTAGACAATTGTGATCTTACTCTTAGAGACATAAGTAAGATAAAAAAATGTTTTCTAAAGGCATTAAATGGAATACATCATGAAAGAATAGAATATCCAGATGATAACAAGAAGGAGAAAAAATAAAATGATATTTATAGACAATAGACAGAATAAATTTCAGGTTACAGAAGAATTAATTAAGAAGTTAGAAGAAGTTATTTCTTTTGTACTAAAAGAAGAAAAAGTTAAAGAGGATTGTGAAGTTTCTTTAGTCTTTGTAGATAACGAAGAAATTAGAGAAATAAACAATGAAACTAGAGGAATAGATAGAGCGACTGACGTTTTATCATTTCCAATGATTGATTATCCAGAGGATAAAGTTTATAAAGATGTTTATTTAGAGCATGAATTTGATAAATGCTACTTTGATGGAAATGAACTTATTTTAGGAGATATAGTTTTATCTTTAGAAAGAACTAAAGAACAAAGTATTGAGTTTAATCACTCATTTGAGAGAGAAGCTTGCTACTTAGTAACTCACTCAGTTTTGCACCTTTTAGGCTATGATCATATGGATGAGAAAGAAAAATCCAGAATGAGAGCAAGAGAAGAGGAGTTACTTGGTAAGTTAAATATAACAAGAGAAAGCTAATGTATGAGAATGTTTTAGGAGAATATTATGAAGGTAAGAAAACTTATTGATAGCTTTAATTATGCAATAGATGGTATAATATATGCCTTAAGAACTCAAAGAAATATGAGAATACATTTTATAGTAGCTTTGATTATATTATCAGCTTGTTTTGTTTATGATATAAGCAAGATAGAGTTTATAATATTGGCAATAACAATAACTATGGTAATAGCAGCAGAATTAGTTAATACTGCCATAGAAAGCGCTATAGATTTAAGTACAAATTACTATCATCCTTTAGCTAAAGTAGCTAAGAATACAGCGGCTGGGGCAGTACTTATAACTGCAATAAATGCTGTCTTAGTAGGGTATATTATATTTTGGAATGAACTTACCAATGTAACTTTTAGAATTATGGATAGAGTAAAGGCGACAGAGCCTTATATTATATTTATTGTATTAGCTATAGTATGCATAGTTGTGGTTGCTGCAAAGGCTTATTTTGGAGAAGGAACTCCATTGAAGGGTGGAATGCCTTCGGGACATAGTGCTATAGCCTTTTCCATAGCTACGATTATATCACTTATGAGTAATTCTCATATTATAATTATACTTAGTTATTTAATGGCTTTAATAACGGCCCAGAGCAGAGTGGATTCAGAAGTCCATAGTATATGGGAAGTTATTGCAGGAGCAATATTAGGAACGCTTATAACAATTTTAATTTTTAAAATATTTAGTTGATAAATTTTTAGTGTCTAGATTTTATGATGGAGGATGAATTATTATGAAAAAAGAACTTATAAAAAAAGCTTTAGAGGCAAGAGAATTAGCATATTGTCCATATTCAAATTTTAAGGTAGGTGCTGCTGCTTTATTTGAAGATGGTAAAATATATACAGGATGCAATGTTGAAAATGCATCATTTGGAGCAACAAACTGTGCTGAGAGAACTGCTATATTTAAAGGAGTTTCAGAAGGAGCAAGAGTTTTAAAAGCTATGGCTTTAGTAGGAGATTTAAATTCATACACATACCCATGTGGTATATGCAGACAAGTAATAGTAGAGTTTGCAGAAGATAAAGATATAAAAATATTTATAGTAAAAAGTGAAGATGATTATATAGAGACAACATTAGGTGAAATTTTACCTGGATCTTTTACTAAAAGTGACTTAGAAAAATAGGAGGAAATATGTTTAAATCAGGATTTATAACAATTGTTGGTAGACCTAATGTAGGTAAGTCAACATTAATAAACTTATTGATGGGAGAGAAACTTTCAATTGTTTCTAATAAACCACAAACAACAAGAAATAACATTCAAACAATATTAACTGGAGATGACTATCAAATGATTTTCGTTGATACTCCAGGAATACATAAGCCTAAACATAAATTAGGAGAATATATGGTAAATAGTGCTACAGATTCTATAAAGGATGTAGACTTAGTATTGTTTTTAAGTAATCCATGTGATGAAATTGGTAGAGGTGATAAGTTTATAATAGAACAGCTTAAAAATCAAAAAGCTCCTGTTATATTCGTATTAAATAAAATTGATGAAAGTTCACCGGAAAAGGTTGCTAGAACTTTAGAATTATTCTCAAAAGAATATGACTTTGCAGAAATGATTCCAATATCAGCTATGAAAGGTAAAAACACAGATAAACTTTTAGATATTATGATTAAATATTTACCAGAGGGGCCTAAATACTATCCAGATGACATGATAACAGATGTTCAAGAAAGATTTGTTGTGGCAGAGATAGTTAGAGAAAAAGCTCTTAAAAATTTAAGTCAAGAAGTTCCTCATGGTATTGCTGTAGATGTTATACAAATGAAACAAGATGATAATGGTAAGTATAACATAGAAGTAGATTTAATATGTGAAAAAGCATCTCATAAAGGAATAATAATTGGGAAAAATGGTCAAACACTTAAGAAAATTGGTTCTACAGCTAGATATGAATTGGAAAGATTCTTAAGAGCAAAAGTAAATATAAAAATATGGGTAAAAGTTAGAAAAGAGTGGAGAGATAATACTTCACTATTAAAGGAATTAGGTTATAAAAAACTTAAATAGGAGGGATAGCTTCTGGCACTTATAGAGAGTGGTGGAGTTATCATTAAGGCTCAAGATTATAAAGAGAATGATAAATTGCTTTGGATTTTTACCGAGAAAATGGGGAAGATAACAGTTATAGCTAAGGGTGCAAAGAAGAGTAAAAGTAAACTCTTTTCATTAACGCACCCTTTGTGCTATGGCGATTATTTATTATTCAAGGGAAAGGGTTTATATAGGTTATCTGAAGGAAAAATAAGAAATTCTTTTCAGACATCTTTAACTGACCTAGAAAAGCTTACTTATGCATCTTACTTATGTGAGCTTATTGATATATCACTACAGGATGAAGAAGAAAATTTTAATTTATATAAGGAGTTTATAACCTGTCTCTATTTGTTAAATACTGAGGCTATAAGTTATGAACTATTAATAAGAGCTTTTGAGCTTAAATTATTAAAATACACTGGGTATGGATTAAGATTTGATAATTGTGTATTTTGTAAAAATAAATTAAGTGTTTCAAACTACATTAGTTTAAGATATTTTGGAGGCGTTTGTGATAAATGTCCTAAGGAACATGGGCTTTATATAAATAAAGCTACATATAATGCTTTAAGATTCTTAAATAATACTTCTTTGGATAAAGTATATAGATTAACATTAACAGAAGAGGTTAAGGCAGAGCTTTTTAATGTTACTAGTTTTATAATATCTTCTGTATATTCAAGAAAACCTAAAAGTTTAGAAATGTTAAAGTTTATAAAGGAGTGATTTACATGAGTGAAATAACATTAGAAAAAGTAGATCAAGTAATAGAGAGGACATATGCTACTTATGCAGAAGCTAAAGAGGCATTAGAAGCTTGTGACGGTGATGTTGTTAATGCATTAATATATATTGAGAAAAAAAGAGAAGAAGAAATTAAACTTGAAGAAAATGTAATGGAAGAAAAAGCAGAAAGTTTTGAAGATATAAAAAAATTCTTAAAGGATTTAATTGATAAGGGAAATGTATCTAGAGTAAGAATTCTTAAAGATGATAAAGTATTAACTGATATACCAGTTAATGCAGGAATAGCTGCAGGGACTATTGCTGTAATATTCCCAAGTATATTAGCTATTAGTGTTGTAGCCGCTATTGCAACGAAGATTACAATAGAAATAACTAAGGCTGATGGAAGTGTTGAGATTGTTAATAAGATAGTTAAAAATGCAGCTAATGATATTAAAGGAAAAGCATCTGGGTTAAAGAAAAAAGCTTTTAATTTAGCAAATGATATGAAAGAAAAAATAGAAAATGGAAAAACAAATGAGAATAAAATAAACAAATTTCATAAACATAATAAGTTAGAAAATGAAACAAGTTTTACATATACAGTGAAATTTGATGATGTTGACTAGCAATAAATGCAAAATATAGGAAAATGGAATAAAAAGGAAAAACAGTATGATTTCAAGTGATAGTTATCAGATTTGAATGATTTTTCAGAAAATTTGCTATACTAAAAAGATTTAAGTTGTGTTACAATTAATATATAAAAAGTCATTTTAATATAAAAATTCCTTTTTGTTCCTAGTTTATTTAAGGAAGGAGCATTCAAATTGAAATTAACACCGAGGCAGGAAGAAATAGTTAGACTTGTAAAAGAAGGTCAACCAATAACTTCAGAAGTTTTAGCAGGAAAGTTAGGGGTTACAAGAGCAGCTTTAAGACCAGATCTTGCAATACTTACAATGCTTGGGGTATTAGATGCAAGACCAAAGGTTGGGTATGTGTATTCAGACAAACCTTCGAACAGTTTCATCTATGAAAAAATAAAGAATATAAAGGTTAAAGACATAATGTCTAAACCGGTTACAGTATGTGAAGAAACTATGCTTCATGATGCTATAGTGCATCTATTTTTGAATGATGTAGGAACTATGTTTGTAGAAAATGGAGGAGTTCTAACAGGAGCTGTTTCCAGAAAAGACTTTTTAAAAGTCGCTATAGGAGGAACAGATATTTATAAAGTTCCTGTTGGTGTTATAATGACAAGAATGCCTAACATAGTATGTGCTATAGAGGAAGATTGCGCTTTTGATGTAGCAAAAAAGATAATAGAACATGAAATAGACTCCGTACCAGTTGTAAAAAGAATTGAAGAAAATGAAGGAAAAGAGAGATTAGAGATCATAGGAAAAATTTCTAAGACTAACATAACCAAGTTATTTGTTAAGCTTGGAGAAAATTAAAATTATGGTTAAAAAGAAAGATTAAATGGGTAACTATCGGGGGTAATACTCTGTTAGTATATAAAAATTCAATTATAGTATTGAACGGAGGAGTATTGAGATGGAAAAAAAGCAGTATGTTTATCTTTTTAATGAAGGTAACGCAAGTATGAAAAATTTATTAGGTGGAAAAGGTGCTAACTTATCCGAGATGACTATTTTAGGAATACCAGTTCCACAAGGATTTACAGTAACAACTGAAGCATGTAACAAGTATTATGAAGATGACAAAAAGATTTCTCAAGATATTATTGAAGAGATTGAAAATAAAATGTTTGAGTTAGAAAAAATAACTGGCAAAAAGTTTGGTTCTCTTGAAAATCCATTATTAGTATCAGTTAGATCAGGAGCAAGAGTTTCAATGCCAGGTATGATGGATACAATTCTGAACCTTGGATTAAATGATGAATCAGTAGAAGCTATGGCTAAATTAACAAATAATCCAAGATTTGCTTATGATTCATATAGAAGATTTATCCAAATGTTTGCTGATGTTGTAATGGGTGTTGAAAAAAGACTTTTTGAAGATTTATTAGATGAAGTTAAGGAAGAAAAGGGTTATAAAATAGATACTGATTTAACAGCAGAGGATTTAAAAGATTTAGTAGTAAAATTTAAAGCGCTTTATAAGAAGGAAAAGGGAGAAGATTTCCCATGTAATCCAAAAGAACAACTTATAGAAGCAGTTACAGCTGTATTTAGATCATGGAATAATCCAAGAGCTATTGTTTATAGAAGATTAAATGATATTCCAGGAGAATGGGGTACAGCAGTTAACGTTCAAGAGATGGTATTTGGAAATAAGGGAGAAACTTCAGGAACTGGAGTTGCATTCTCAAGAAATCCAGCTAATGGGGATAATGAATTATATGGTGAGTATTTAATGAATGCTCAAGGTGAGGATGTTGTTGCAGGTATAAGAACACCAGAGCCAATAAGTCATTTAGAAGCTCAAAATCCTGAAATATATAAGCAATTTACAGATATAGTTAATACATTAGAAAAGCATTATAGAGATATGCAAGACATGGAATTCACAATAGAAGATGGAAAATTATATTTCCTTCAAACTAGAAATGGTAAGAGAACTGCTCAAGCAGCTTTAAAAATAGCTGTTGATTTAGTTGAAGAAGGAATGTTAACTAAGGAAGAGGCTATATTAAAAGTTGAGCCTAAACAATTAGATACATTACTTCACCCTGCCTTTGCATCTGATGGCTTAAAAGAAGCTAAAATAGTTGCAAAGGGATTACCAGCATCACCAGGAGCTGCATGTGGTAAAATAGCTTTCACAGCTGAAGAAGCTAAGGAAAGAAAAGCAAATGGTGAAAAGGTTGTATTAGTAAGATTAGAGACTTCACCAGAAGATATAGAAGGTATGATTGCCTCAGAAGGTATCTTAACTGTTAGAGGAGGAATGACTTCTCATGCGGCAGTTGTAGCAAGAGGAATGGGTACTTGCTGCGTAGCAGGATGTGGAGAATTAAAAGTTAATGAAGAGGCTAGAACTTTAGAAGTTAATGGAAAAGTATTAACATTTGATGATTACATCTCAATAGATGGTTCAACAGGAAACATATATGCTGAACAAGTTAAGACAGTATCTCCTGAAATTACAGGACATTTCGCTACATTTATGGGATGGGCTGATGAAATAAGAAAATTAAAGGTTAGAACTAATGCTGATACACCAAGAGATACTAGACAAGCTGTTGAATTTGGTGCAGAAGGTATTGGATTATGTAGAACTGAGCATATGTTCTTTGCTGAGGATAGAATTTTAGCTGTTAGAGAAATGATTTTAGCTAAGAATGAGGATAGTAGAAGAGTTGCGTTAGAAAAACTTCTACCAATGCAAAGAGAAGACTTTATAGGAATTTATGAAGCCCTAGAAGAAAGACCAGCTACAATTAGATTTTTAGATCCACCTTTACATGAATTCTTACCAAGCGAAGAGGAGGATATAAATACTTTAGCTAAAGAAATTGGAGTAAGTCCAGCTGAGGTTAAGAATGTAGTTGCTGAATTACATGAATTTAACCCAATGATGGGACATAGAGGATGTCGTTTAGCAGTATCTTATCCAGAGATAGCTGAAATGCAAACAAGAGCTGTTATAGAGGCTGCTATAGAAGTTAAAAAGAATAAAGGATACAATATAGTTTCTGAAATAATGATTCCTTTAATAGGTGAAATAAAAGAATTAAAATATGTTAAAAATGTAGTTGTTGAAACAGCTAAGACAGTAATGGAAGAGAAAGGTGTTCAATTAGATTATAAGGTTGGAACAATGATTGAAATTCCAAGAGCTGCTTTAACAGCTGATAAGATAGCAGAAGAGGCTGATTTCTTCTCATTTGGAACAAATGATTTAACTCAAATGACATTTGGATTCTCAAGAGATGATGCAGCTAAATTCTTAAAAGATTACTATGAAAAAGGAATATATGAGCAAGATCCATTTGCTAAATTAGACCAAGAAGGCGTTGGAGAGCTTATGAGAATTGCTTGTGAAAAAGGTAAGGCAACAAGATCTGATATTAAATTAGGTATATGTGGAGAACATGGTGGAGATCCTTCATCTGTTGAATTCTGCCACAACTTAGGATTAAATTACGTAAGTTGTTCACCTTATAGAGTTCCATTAGCAAGACTTGCAGCTGCACAAGCACAAGTTAAAAATAAAAGATAATAAATAATAATTTAAATTAAAAAAATATTGAAAATAAATTTAAAGTTAAGATGGATTCATTAGTTTGAATTCATCTTTTTGTATGTATTAAAAGAGTTTATGTACAATTTATATTTTAGAAAAAAGTCGTTTTTTTTTATTTTTAGACATGGTGCGACAAAACATACACAAAAGCTATTGTATAATAAAAAATGTAAAATATAGAAAATAAAAAAAGAAAGGAATTGGTATTTATGATTAAAAAAAGTATTATTTTAGGGGCTTCAATGGTTATGCTTTCAGAGGGTATTTTAGTAAGTGCAGCTCAGGGTACAACTGTTTCAGGAGCATCTAAAACAACATCATATCATGGATGGGTAGAGGGAAGTAGAAATGCATATGGAAGTGTTGGTACATCAACTGGAAGTTCAAGAACTTTTGCACGCTTATACTAAATAATATTATGAAAATAGCTTGTACTATTTAATAGTACAAGCTATTAATAGGTGAAAAATGATTAGTTTTAAAAAATATAAAAAATTAACATATATAATAACGACATTTACTTTAATAGTATTTACTTTTTCAATTGTTTTGAGCATTTTAGTTTTAAGTTATAAAAACAAGGAAGAAGTAAATAATATTTCAAACTTAACTGAAAAATATTTTAAGTTTAATGACTCTAATAATATTACTTTTAGAGAAGTCTGTGAGATAGTTGATAATTATAATAATTCACAAATTTATTTAGAGTATGAACCTTTACCTAAGTATCTTAATAATGATACTATTTTTGGAAGAGGAATATATTTTAAAAATGGTTTTCAAAAAAGTTTTCCCATATTAGAAGGAAGAGATTTTACTAAAGAAGAAATAGAAAATGGAGAAAAGGTGGCATTAGTTGGAGTAAATTTTAAAGATGAAGTTTTTGAAGAAAACAATGAGAGATTTTTTACCATAGGAGAAGAGAAATTTAAGGTGATTGGTATTTTAGGAAGTAGTGAGAGGCAAACTGGATATGATAATACATTTTTATTTAACTTAAAATCTAGCGATGAATTTTCAGACACTCGTTCATCATGGAAAATAAACATAGAGAATAATGAAGCGTTAAAAAATATTTTAAATGATTATAAAAAATTAGCAGTAAATAAGAATACAAGTTTTTCATTAGAGGATATAAAGAAAGATTTTAATTTAAAGGAAGCCTTAAATGAATATAAGGACTTTATAGATATTTTATTTTTAGTTTTTATAATAGGAATTTTAAATCTAATAATAGCTATCTATTATTGGATTAAAAAGAGTATAAAGGAGATTGGGGTAAGAAAAGCTTATGGTGCAAGCAATGGTAAAATAGTAATACATATATTAAAACAGTATTTAATAAGCATATGTATTGCCTTAATAATGGGAGTTTCTTTACATTTACTATTGAAAAGACTTTTGATTTATATGTTTCCTGAATTTACTTTTGATGTTTACTATCAAAGTATAATTTTTATAACTATAATATTTATGTTTATTGGCTTAATAGCGGTTTTAATACCTTTATTTAAGGCAAAAAAGGTGAAACCTATTAATATAATGAAGGGAAAACTGAAATGAATAATTTAAAGTACTCTATTAGAGAGTTGAAAAATAGTTTGTTTTTTAAGATTGTACTTATATTACAGCTAATGTTAGTTATAATATTGACTTATAGAATTATTGAATCTAAAAATTATCAAAATGAGAAACTTAGTTCTATGAATGAAATAATAGGTAATAAAACTATTTATCAAATAGCATTAAAGTATGACTCTATTGATGAGTTTTTAGAAGACCAAAAGGATGAAAATAAATTTTCTAACTTTGCTTTAGATATTGATAAGAATTTTAACATGGTTACAACTGTTTTAGGGGAAATAAAACTTCCATATTTTAATGGAATAGAGAAATTTTTAGATAATGATTTTAAAGAGTCAGAGCAAGGGGAAGAAATGAAGTCTGTTTATTCCCTTCAATGTAGTCCAAATTTTTTTGATACTTTTAATATAGGTTTATCAGAGGGAAACTTAAAAGATTTTGAAAAGTTTTCTCAATTAAATTCTGTTGAATGGGAGAATAAATATATTCCAATAGTATTAGGAAATGCTTATAAAGGAATTTTTAATATAGGTGATATTATAGAAAATAAATATTTTAACTATAAGGTTGTAGGCTTTATAGAAGAAAATAAGTTTTTTTTAGATAAGGGAGTTTATGATTTAAGTAGGGTTAAAAATCTTAACACATTTATTATTACTCCAATGCCTAAGGATATTATTAATGCAAATGTAAGTAATGCCTTTTTAGTTTACAATAGTGATCCTAGAGAATTTAATGAAGTAAAGCAAGAGGTAGAAAGTTTAGCTAAGAACAATAAAGTTAAAATATCAGTTTATGATCCAAATGAAAATATAGATACTTTTACTAAAGAGATAAAATATAATATTAACTTAAATCTTTTACTTATTTATATTGTTGGAATTTTTGCTATTGGAGGATTTGTTGTTATATTTTGTAATAGGGTTTTAGATAGAAGAAAGGAATTTTCCATTCATATAATGCATGGTGCAACAATAAGTGATATTTGCTTCAGAGTTATAATCGAACAATTTATATTAGTTTTTATATCTACAATAATAGCATACTCTTATTTGATGTTACATAGTGTTAATTTTGTTACAGACGTAGTTCAATTTCAATATGGAACTTTTGCTAAAAGTATATCAATAATTATTGGAGCTATAATATTAGTATCAATGATTCCTATATATTATATAAAAAAATATAAGTTAAATTATTTAATAAAAGGGGAATAAGAAATGGATTTAATAAAACTAAGATCTGTAGTAAGAACGTATGGAAAGGGCGAAAATATTGTACATGCATTAAGAAATATAAATTTATCTATAAAATCTGGAGAGTTTGTAGCTATAATGGGACCTTCAGGTTCGGGAAAAACAACATTATTAAATATATTAGGGTGTTTAGATTCCGCTGACTCTGGTTCTTATGAGCTAGAAGGTAGAGAAATTACTGATACAAGTGAGAAGGAACTTGCTAAAATTAGAAATGCTAATTTAGGATTTGTAGTTCAGTCATTTGAGTTATTAAATGATTATACAGTATATGAAAATATAAAAATCCCATTAGAATATAGTGATAAAAAGATTAAGAATAAGAAAGAAAAGGTAATGGGAATATTAAAAGAGTTAGATTTATTAGATAAATTTAATAAATATCCTACTGAACTTTCAGGAGGACAATGTCAAAGAATTGCAATAGCTAGAGCTTTGATCAATGAGCCTAAAATTATTCTAGCAGATGAACCAACAGGGGCTCTTGATAAAAGAACAAGTAACGAGGTTATGAATATTTTTAAGGATATAAATAAAGGAGGAACTACTATAATTTTAGTAACTCACGATATAAACATAGCATCTCAATGCCATAGAATAATAAATATTGAGGATGGTTTGATAGTTAATGATATAAAAAATAGTTAATAAAAGAAGGCGTATATCAAAATAATTTTTTAGTAAAATTTATTTCGATACACGCCATTTTTGAATAAAAATAAGCCTATAGAGTAAGTAGAAAATCTTTTTTTAATAATGTTCTAAGTTCTTCAACAAATCTAACCTGAGCATAAGTATCTAGTGCAACTTCCTTAAGAGATTCTACAAACATTGATTTATTACATTTTTTTATGTTATTATAATAGTCCTTTGATAAGCGCCAATATTTTTGAGGGAATGCTAGATATGAAAAAACATATTTGAAGTCATCCTCTGTAAGAGGAGCAATTGAATTATATGTTTTAAGTATCTTTCTTGTTAAGTCTATATCCCAATTAGTATTTGATCTTTTTAATAAACGTCTCATGAAAT
>NZ_JARHZJ010000028.1 GCF_029258205.1 Clostridium sp. | reverse complement strand
TTCAATTAAACTTTTCATAGTTTCCTTTGTCATTGCTCCTGGAATATATTTGCTTATATATCCTTCCTTATTTATAATGAACGTTGACGGAAAAGCATTTATTCCATATTGATAAACCATAGATCCGTTTTCATCAAGTACAACTGGAAAAACATGATTTTCTTTTTTCAAGAAATTTTTTATATGCTCTTCTGAACCTTCTCTTCCTAAATTAGGTGAAGCTATTCCAAGTATTACAACATCATCCTTATTTTCATTATATTCTTTATAAAGCTCATCTATATAAGGCATTTCTCCTCTACATGGAGGGCACCAAGTTGCCCAGAAATTTATGAATATAGTCTTTCCTTTATATTCACTAAGAGTATGTTTATTTTCATACTGATCATATAAAGTAAAATCTATTGGAGGAATTTTATTTTCCGCTTCTTGCTTCTTATTGTCACTTTCATTTTTACTATCTTTATTTGCACTTTCACTCTTATTTATCTGAGTATTATTATTAATTTTTATCTCATTATTCATATTTCTTATTCCACCTATAAGCATTATTGAACCAGCTATTATTATGAAAATCCCACTTATCTTCTTAATTAAGTCCATATGTTTCTTTATTCCATCAAACTTTTTAAATAATTTACTATAGAATAACGATGCTATTATAAATGGCAATATAAAACCAATTGTATAAACTAATATTAATAAGTTAGACATTAATAAATTTTTTGAACTTGATGCCATTACAAGCACTGATGCTAATATAGGCCCTATACATGGTGTCCATCCAAAACTAAATGTAAATCCTAGCACAAAGGCTGATACTGGTGACATGTTTTTATATTTAAAATTTAATCTTTTTTCTCTGTTTAGTATATTTAAATTTATTACCCCTAAATAAAATAAGCCCATAAATAATATAATGACTCCACCTAAAATCATTATAATATTCTTATTAGTATTAAAGAATGAACTTAAAGCACTTATTGAAGAACCTAATATAAAAAATGTAGTTGATATCCCTAAAGTAAAGAATAATGTGTTTCTTATTAAAACACCACTTTTGAAATTAGAATCCCTTATATCCTCTACACTACTATTAGATAACATACTTAAATATATAGGTAGTATTGGTAATATACACGGCGAGAAAATTGATAAGATTCCCTCTATAAAAACAATAAAGAAATTAATATTTTCCATTAAAATTTACACCCCTCAATCTCTTAAAAACACAATTAAAATTTAACCTAAAATTACCAAAATCATGTGTAAACATTATGAATTTATTTGAAATAATTTCTCTATGTTTAACTCTTAATTCTTTTTTAAAAAATTACCATCCTATAACTGTTGTATGAAATGCACTATCTTCACCTCTACTAACTAGCTTCTCATTCCTTATAAAAAATAGTTTTTTAATTTAAATTCTCTCTAAACTCAAAATTTCTTTAATTATAGACTTATCTTTATTAGTCATCACTACATACACAAAATGAATTTTGTATTTCTATGTACTCTTCAGGAGTTAGAGAAAGTATGTATTTATCAAAATGATCTTCATTACAAAAATATCCTACTTTATTTTCTACATAATTTTCTTTTGATTCTTTTTCTAAATCTTTTCCACAATATAAACATTTTTTCATTTTATTCTCTCCTTTTAATATCTTATGTATTTCACTTGATTTCTACATAGATGATTTATCAAAATATAAAAGCAAAATTTATTTTTGATACAAACTCTATAATTTTTTTCTATATGTAAATTATTACACAATTACACTGCATATTTCTATATTTATATAAAAAGTTATCAAGTAAAATCCTTAATAATTATCTATATAAATTTTTAATTTCTACAAACTTTAACTTTTACTTAATCAAAGTTCTTCATATAAATATTAATAAAAAACACCTAACCCTATTTAAATTAAGATTAAGTGTTAACACTCTTTATTGATTCTCAGTTCTATTTTTAGAATATGACATTATATATTCTTTATGTTTTTCTTAGAAATTATTTTTGATACAACTTCAGCTAACTTTTTTAAGGTAATGAACTAAGAATTAATTTAGTAGAACTCTTTCTTATAAACCTCAATATTTTTAGTTTTTGCCACTTTATAAATTGAAACTATTCTATATATAGAAGAAGTCCTAATAACTTAAAGCTTTATTTTTAAAAACAAAAAATATTGAAAATACTATTAGAGAAATAACTAATAATCCAATAAATAACCATCCTTTATTTATCTTATATATAAAAGATGAAACTAGTGGACCTATTGCATATCCTAATGATTCTGATGCACCAACAACTCCAAATACTATTCCCTTTATATTTTTATCCTCACCAAATTCCATCAATGAATTTTGAAGAGAAGCATTTAAAAATGTTGCTCCTAAAAAATAAATAATTATAACAATAGTAAACCAAAATATATTTCTTATAAAAGATAAACCAAACAATGATAGATTCATAACTACAAATGATAAAAATAATTGTTTTTTTACGCCTATTTTATCACTAGTCCAGCCACCTAAAGGAGCAAATAAGCCAAAAGTAAATAAGTATATGGATATAATAGATGAAGTATAAAGTACTGTTCCTCCTAAAACCTCTTGACCATAAAAAGGAAATATAGCTCCTATACATCCATATATAAAATCTCCTAAAAAAGCTATTGAACTTAATAAAATTATTTTATAGACTAACTTATTCTTCTTAATATCTTCTATTATAACTTTTATTCTGCATCTCAACTTTTCCTTTGTTTTTTTACATTTCTCAATTTTCTTTTCTGGCTTTTTAATTTTAAACATAGTAAATATAAGAGAAATTCCTATTCCAAAAGAAGATATATAAAATACCATATTATAATTATTTATATTTGATACTATAAAACCTCCTATTATAGCTCCTATAGCACCACCTAGTGTAAATACAGCTGATGCATATCCTGTACACTCCCCTCTTTTCTTCTCATCTAAAGATCTTGATAGTATAGAATAATTAGCTGGAGCAGACATTCCTAAAATAGCTCCCTGAACTATATATATTATTCCTGCTAAAATTTTTGTATGAAAAATAGTATATGAAAAAGGAATACACCCCATTAAAATAAGAGAAATTGTTAATAATAATTTATCTCCTATAACATCTGAAACCATACCAAAAGGCACTTGAGATAAAGCTTTACTTACTCCATATAATGACATTATTATTCCTATCATCAATGTTCCTATTCCAATAGAATCAAAATAAAGGGCTATTATTGGTATCATAAGACTATAGCTTATACCAAATATGAATCTTAAAATACAAAAATTTAATAATTTCTTTCTGTTAAATAAAATATTATTTTTTATGTTCATAATAAGCTCCTTATATTGAGTTTTTCTTTAGTATCTTTCATAGTTCAAGTTATTATTCAAAATTAAATTTTAACTTGATTAAATAATATTACATATAAAGATGTAACTAAAACTGAAACTACCAATAAACCTAAAAATAAATAATTTTTATTAATTTCATAAATATAAGATGATATAAGAGGTCCTAATGCATATCCTAAAGATTCTGAAGAACCTACAAATCCAAATACAAAGCCTTTAATAATTTTATTTTCTCCAAATTCTGAAAGCGAACTTTGAAGTGATGCATTTAAAAATGTTGCACCTAAAAAATATATTATTATTACTACTGTAAATACAGACACACTTCTAATCATTATTAAAGATAATAAAGTTAAATTCATTACTATAAAAGATAATAGAATTTGATTTCTATTTCCTATCTTATCGCTAATATATCCTGCTAAAGGAGCTCCTAACCCAAAAACTAATAGATAAACTGATATTATTGATGATGTATAAGAGGTAGATACACCTAAAACATCTTGTCCGTAAAAATGAAAAAGTGCAACTACACAAGAGTATATATAATCTCCTAAAAATGCTATTGCTCCTAAAACTAATACCTTCTGAACAAGCTCCAATCTTCTTAACTCATAAAATACATACTTTAATCCTACTTTATTGCCACTACATCCTCTATTTACTTTTACTTTACTAATTTTAAATGAAATGTATATATATGTGATAAATATACCTAATGAAGCTAAATAAAACACAGAATTATAATCATTTAACTTAGTCACAATGAAGCCGGCAATTGCTGCCCCTATTCCTCCACTAAAGGTAAAAACTGCTGACGCAAAACCTGTACATTCACCTCTTTTTCTAATATCTAATGATCTAGATAGAATAGAATAGGTAGCTGGAGCTGCCATTCCCAATACTGCTCCTTGTATAACATACAAAGTTCCTGCTAAAAAAGTATTATTAGTAAGCGTATATCCTATTGGAACAAATGCCATTAATAAAATACTTAATTTTAAAGATAATTTATCCCCTATCCTATCTGAAATAATTCCAAATGGCATTTGTGCTAAAGTTTTGCTTACCCCATATAATGACATTACTGTTCCTATAATAACTGTTTCCATACCTATAGAATCAAAAAACAATGGTATTATTGGAATCATAATACTATAACTCATTCCAAAAATAAATCTATATGTGCAAAAATGCCTTAATTCTATTTTTCTAAAAAAAACACTATCCACTATCCTCATATTTTCCCCTACTTACTTAACAAAGTTTATATTATTTATTCTATTCTTCGTATTCTTAAATTATTAAAATATTCTGTTCTTAATTGATTTCCTTATAAAATTTATTGCTTTAGAAATAACAATATGTATTAGAAATCTTTAGTTAATTGCTCCAAAATGCTTTTTACTTATTATAATTGCATAACAAAAAAGGATTATGGTTATTTCAATAACCATAATCCTTTTTTATTTACTTTTTATAAATTAATTCACCTGAGTAAATCTTATTTGTTCTAATTCCTGGCTTAATTTCTCCATTTATTGAGAAGATATTATTTCCATCTAATATTAATGCTTCTCCACATGGAGCATTAAATGGTACATCTCCAATTGACTTCCACTCATTGTTCTTTGAGTTATAAATTAATACTTTTGTATTCCAAGCAAAATCTTGAGGATCTCTTCCAAAATACTCTTTCTTAAATTCAGCTAGACTTTCATCTTTTAATGTATTTAAATTTTTTACAGCATCATCATAAACAGCTTTATTAAATCCACCTATAACAAGCATTTCATCTTCATTTAATTTAACTGAATTAGCACCTAAAAGTGAAATTTCTTCATTTCCTATCTTAACGTCAGCTACTTTAGTCCATGAATTATCTTTAATACTATACTTATAACCATCTGTGTAAGCAATTTTATCTCCACCGCTAAATACATATATATCATCACCTAATAATTGAGCAACAGCTTGATTTCTAGTAGGTTCTCCTGGTATTTCTTTTAATTCTTCTGTTTTTCCTGTTTCAACATTAAATTTATAAACCTTATTACTAGCTTTTCCATTTTGTTTTCCAAGCCCTAAATAAATATCTTTATCTTTTTTAACTGCAAACCCATCACTAAATGTAAAAGGTAAATCTCCAATATGCTTTAAACTTACTTTTCCTTTTTCATCAGTTGTAATAAGAGAAACATTATTTCCTTCTTCTTCATTAGGACTTCCACCTAAATAATAAATTCCCTCCTCAGTAGTTATTGAACTTCCATAACCTATTTCATAATCCAATGTTGTATGATCTACTTGCTTTAAATTTCCATTCTCATTTTTTAAAACGTATACATCAGGATAAAGCTTTTTAGCTCCTCCTTTTGCTACTGGTTCTTCTGGAAAGTTAGCTCCTCCTCCAACAACTATATAATCTTTTGTTTTACCATAAAGTAAACCTGCTGTTCCTATATTTTTACTTTGACCTTTTTGAG
>NZ_JARHZJ010000107.1 GCF_029258205.1 Clostridium sp. | reverse complement strand
ACCATGTTGGTGACCCCTAGGGGAATCGAACCCCTGTTACCACCGTGAAAGGGTGGTGTCTTAACCGCTTGACCAAGGGGCCACATTAACTCTTAAAACCACATCATTTTTGACCAGTTTTAGCTTTAAACTAAATTTGTTTATTTTGTTTTTCGTCTTTCGCACTTGGCGACCTGACAAGGAATATAATACCCAAAAACTAAAGTTATGTCAACACTTTTTTTAGCCATTTTATCTAATTTACAGTTATTAAATCAAATTATGATTATAATTCGCCATCTAACTCAAAATTACTCTTTTTTTCTATTTTTTCAACTATTTTTTTATAAATATTTAATTGTCTTTCTCTCCAAGTTATTTGATTATTTAATTTTCCTATATTAAAATAACACATTTTAATGAATTCTGCTTCTTCTAAGACCTTAATATTAAACTTATAACTATCTTCTCTAAAATTTCTTCCAATTGCTTCAATTTTTATTGGATATCTATCATTTAGGTATATCAATATCTCTTTATCCCAAATTCCTCTTTTACTAGTTGATTTAGTAAAATCATTTAAAACTTTTAATGATTTCACTTCCTCAATAGATTCTTCAATAGATTCAATTATACCTTTGTAAAACAATGCTGATGTTCCTCTATTTATTTTTATTTTTAATAAATCAATATATTTTTTAATTATATCATCAACCTCTCCTTCTGAAATTAGTTCCCCATCATCTATTTTAAAAGTTTTTATTCCAGAATTATTTTGATAATTTACAACTACTTGATCATAATTCATTCTTCTAATCTTTAATTCTGTATTATACCCATCTATATTTTCATTTGTAATTCTAAATTTCATAATGCTCACCTCACCATTTAGTATTACTCTTAAAATATAATAATATAACTTTATGATTTCTAATGTATTAATACTTAATCTCTAGCCACTTAGAATTTATTATTTAAATAAATATATTTAATACTTAATTTATCTTTTAAAATAAGATAAATTAAGTAACTTCAAAATTTAAAATTTCTTATATTTAAGTATCTATTACTAGTCAAATATGATACAATTCAAACTTAGAAATGTTATGATTAAATATATAAGAATTTCAGAAAATTATTTTTGATTATTAATATATACAAATTTAGAAGGGAGAAATTAAACTTATGATATACCATGATGTAGTTATTATAGGAGGCGGAGCTTCTGGTATGACAGCTGCAGTAACAGCAAAAGACTTTGGATTAGATATTGCTATAGTTGAAGGAGCAGACAGAATAGGTAAAAAGCTTCTTACTACTGGAAACGGTAGATGTAATATAACAAATTCATTAATAAAATTTCCATTTACAAACTTTCATAGTACAAATGATGGATTTTTTATTAAATCTTTAAATAAATTTTCTGTAGAAGACACAAAAGCTTTTTTTCTTAATCTAGGACTACCAATAACAGAGCTTGAAAAAGGAAAAAATTATCCTCAATCTTTACAAGCATCCTCTGTTTTAGATATCTTAAAACTTGCCTTAGAGGAACGTGAAATTCCTATTTATAATTCTTATAAAGTAAAATCTATCCACAAATCTAAGGGAAAATTCACTTTATCCACAGGAAATGAGGATTCACCTGTGATTAAGTGTAAAAAATTAATAATGGCTTGCGGCGGAAAGTCTGCCCCTAAAACAGGTTCTGATGGCTCAGGATATAATCTTGCAAAAAGTCTAGGTCATTCTATTATTGAACCTAATCCAGCTATCGTACAGTTAAAATTATCTCACAATAAACTTAAAGCTTTATCAGGAATAAAATTTAATGGTTATGCTGAAGTTTTGTGTGATGGAAAAAGTATTAGAAAAGAATTTGGAGAGATTCTTTTTACAGACTACGGAATATCCGGTCCTCCAATATTACAAATATCTAGGGAAGCTTCCTTAGGATGTTTTAAAGGTAAAGAAGTTAAAATCTTAATTGATATGATGCCTGATAAATCATTAAAGGAATTAGAAGATTTTTTAGAAGGACATTTTGCTATTTTTTCTTGTAGAGAAGTTATAAACTCACTTATAGGCGTTATTAACAAAAAAATGATACCTATATTATTAAGAGAAGCAGGTATAGATAATTTACATAAACCATGTTACGAACTTACTTGGAAAGAAAAAAAGAACTTAATAAACCTTATGAAATCTTGGGAATTTAAATGTATTGGAACAAATGGATTCCAAGCTGCTCAGGTAACTACTGGTGGAATAAATACAATGGAAGTTGATTCTGAAACTCTTCAATCAAAATTAGTAGATAATCTTTATTTTTGTGGTGAGTTATTAGATGTAGATGGAGATTGTGGTGGATTTAATCTTCAATGGGCTTGGAGTTCTGGATTTAATGCTGCACTTTCTTGCACACTTAAGTAATATATTTTCTATTTATAATATAAGATTTTTTAAATAGACAAAAAATTATTTTTATATAATAAAAAACCCTTGGTATAACTAGACTACAAATTCCTAGCTATACCAAGGGTTTTATTACTCTTAAAACTCTTTTTTCCAAATTGTTTCTATTTCGGCCGAAACTTCTCCTAATCTATTATTTACAATCTTGTAAAGACACTTATAACCTTCTTCAATCTCATCCCATTGGCATATAATATTTACATCATCTCCAATTCTAACTTCCTTCTCATACTTTATTTTAGCTGATATAAGGCTATATTCATCTAAAATGCACTCAGGAGTAGACTCCATAGTCCACTCTAAGTATTTAGTATTATTAACATGCTTATTAAAATCTATATCACTTCTTCTTACAGAAATATTTGATTCTAAGTCTTCTCTAATTAATTTTTCCACTTTAGTTGATTTTAACTCTACTTCTCCAGTATCACTCATATTTATTAACTCACAATACTCCTTAGGAATTCTAACAGCTCTACGCTTCTCTAAATCTATTAATAAGAAAATTATCTTTCCTTCAGCCACGAGTTCATTTTTTTCATTGTAAACTTTATATACTCTACAAGCATAGAATTTCTTTATTCCTTCTAAATAAGTTTCTACATTAATTGAGCTTTTATATAGTATTGGCTTTTTTATATCTATTGAATAACTATAAATAATCCAACTTAACTCATGATTCTTTAAGTACTTAATTCCTTCATAAGATAACTCTTCTTCATGTATTGCAGATACATCACCAAAAATTTTCATAAGTTGAATCATTCTTATGTTTTTATTAATATCTGAATCATAATATAATACATCATATTTTTTTATAAATTTATTTTCACTCATAATTAATTCTCCTAAAAAATTTTAATACCAATAAGTTTCTGCTAAAGTAATACTTTCTCCATCTTCATTTTCTACTTTATGAAGAACCTTTACTTCATCTTCACCTCTAATTATTTTTGACTTTATAATTACATTATGACCATATGTAATTTCTTTTTCAAATTTTATTTTTATTTTTTTCATTTTATAATTCAGAACAATATCAACTGGTACTGTTTCTAAAATCCACTCTACATACTTAATATTACTTACATGCATATTTAAATCTATATCTAAATATCTTATGTGAAATTTCATTTTTAAATCTTCTTTATCAAATTTCTCAAAGTTTAATTTTTTTCTTAATACTTTTGAATCCTCTTTGCTTAACCCATGAATCTCATATTCCTTATCACCTATTCTAGCTGGTCTTCTAGTTTTTTTGTTTATTAAAAAGGCTAATATATCTGCTCTAGCTACTAAAGTTCCATCCATATCATAAGCTTCAAATACTCTGTTAGAATAAAACTTCCTTATAGATTCAACATAAGTCTTTACTTTAACTTTTTCTCTATACCTTGGATATCTATTCACTATTATTTCATAATCAAAAAATACCCAGGTAGTTTCACTACTATTATCTGCATAATTCATTGAATTTTCTTCTTCTTGACTTAAGCAACAGTCTGAAAAAAAGTTCATCATTGAAGTTATCCTACAATCTTTTCTTCCATTTGTTTCTCCATAAGTAACTTCATAAACTTTTTCATAAGCTTTCCCCATTTTAATCACTCCTCATTTGGAAGTATATCAAATCAAAAAATACCTTTCAAACTAGAAAAACACCACTAAACTAGGTGTTTTAGTGGTGTTTTTCTTTATAAATATATCAATACAAATAATTTGTGATGGACTCTTATTTAAAGTATCTTTTTAATAATCCAGCGAAAGCTTTTCCGTGTCTAGCTTCATCTTTACACATTTCATGAACTGTGTCGTGGATTGCATCTAAGTTTAATTGTTTAGCTAAAGTAGCTAAGT
>NZ_JARHZJ010000106.1 GCF_029258205.1 Clostridium sp. | reverse complement strand
TAAGCTCGGGAGGAGGAGTTCAAATGGCAAAAGTTCAATACATGGGAACTGGAAGAAGAAAGAAATCAGTTGCAAGAGTAAGACTTGTACCAGGTGAAGGTAGAGTTATAGTAAATAATAGAGAAATAGAAACATATTTCGGATTAGAAACTTTAAGAGTTGTAGTTAACCAACCATTAGTTTTAACTGAAACTAAAGACAAATATGACGTTTTAGTTAACGTTCATGGTGGTGGATTATCAGGTCAAGCAGGAGCTATAAGACATGGTATATCAAGAGCTTTATTAAAAGCTGATGAAAACTTAAGACCAGAATTAAAGAAAGCTGGATTCTTAACTAGAGACCCAAGAATGGTTGAAAGAAAGAAATACGGTTTAAAGAAAGCAAGAAGATCTCCACAATTCTCAAAGAGATAATATTGCTTTTATCAGAAAGAAGGAGAAATTCTCCTTCTTTTTTTTATTATTATGAAAATAGTTATTTTTATTTAAGTTATAGTTAGTAATGATTGATGAATTAGTATAATTGTTAACAAATTTAAAATAAATTTTTAAAAAATATATAGTTTAGTAATAAATATTAGAAATGGCTTTATAACTAGGGATAAGCTAGATTTTGTTTTAGTTTAACTTAATAAATTGGATATTATTTAGAAAAAAATTCAATTATTTGGATTGTGTATTAAGTTTAGGTTAAAAAGAAGCTTGAAAACTTAACAAAGCAGTGATTATATTGTAAAATGTTATAGGATTGATATTTTAAATTAAAAATAAGTTTGTATTTTACAAATTAAGCAAAGTGGAGGAGAAGTATCTTGAAAGATGCAATTTTTACCTTAATTCAAGTTGCCGGTGGATTAGGTCTATTCCTTTTTGGAATGAAGTTAATGGGAGAAGGATTAGAGAATGCTGCAGGTGATAAATTAAAAAGTATATTAGAGAAAGTTACTAAAAATCCTATATCAGCAGTTTTAATTGGGGCCTTTGTTACAATGATTGTACAAAGTTCAAGTGCTACTACAGTAATGGTAGTTGGATTTGTTAATGCAGGTCTTATGAATCTTGCACAAGCTGCTGGAGTAATCATGGGAGCAAACGTAGGTACAACTATTACTGCTCAACTTGTTGCCTTTAAATTAGATGAAATTGCACCGTTATTTGTTATAGTAGGTGTTGTTTTATTAATGTCAGCAAAACAAAAGAAAAGAAAAAATATTGCTGATATAATATTAGGTTTTGGTATCTTGTTTATGGGTATGGGAATAATGAGTTCAGCTTTAAAACCATTATCACATTCACCAATGTTCTCACAACTTATAATGGCTATAGGTGAAAACTGGTTATTAGGAATATTTACAGGTTTAGCTCTTACAGCTATATTACAAAGTTCATCAGCTACAACAAGTATATTAATTGCCTTAGCATCAACAGGTTCTATAACTATAAATGTAGTTTTACCAATATTATTTGGATGTAATATAGGAACATGTGTAACTGCTTTAATATCAAGTATTGGAGCAAATAAAACAGCTCATAAAGCTGCTGCCATACATTTAATGTTTAATATATTAGGTACACTTATATTTATACCGTTCTTAAAACCTTTAGCACATATTGTTCAAGATATGAGCCCTACAGATGTTCAAAGACAAATAGCTAATGCTCATACAATATTTAATATAACTGCTACTATAATACTTGTGCCTTTAAGTAAGTACATGATTATGATAGTTAACAAATTAATAAAAGGTGAAGATGAAGTTGAACTTTTTGGACCTAAATATCTTGATGAAAGATTATTAGAAACACCAGTAATAGCTGTAGGTCAAGTTCAAAAAGAAACTTTAAGAATGGCTAATAAAGCTAAGGAAAATTTAGAGTTGAGTATGAGAGCTTTTAAAGAAAATAATGAAAGCTTAGTTAAAAAAGTATATGAGAATGAAAAACTTATAAATATATTAGAAGAAGAAATAACTGATTACTTAGTTAAATTATCTAAATGTGATTTATCTGCTAAAGAGAGTAATTTAGTAGCATCAACTTTCCATATCGTAACTGATATTGAGAGAATAGGAGATCATGCTGAAAACATAGCTGATTTAACATTAGAAAAGGCAGGAAGAAAATTAAAATATAGTGAAGATGCTTTAAATGAAATAGATTATCTATATGATCAAACAGTTAAAGCACTTGACATAACAATTGATTCTTATGCAAATGAAAATATAGAGGAAGCTGAAACTATCTATGAAATAGAAAGAAAGATAGATGCTTCTCAAAAAGAATTTAGAGAAAATCATATTAAGAGATTAAGTCAAGGTTCTTGTAGTGCTTATGATGGTGCAATATTTATGGACTTATTAAGCAATTTAGAAAGAATAGGTGACCATTCTACTAACATAGCTGAAAGTGTTATGGAAGTTTATTAATTATATTAGAGAATACCTAACTTTAGGTATTCTTTTTTATTTTAATTAGAATATTTCTTTAGATATAGGAAAAAATAAATTGGGTTTCATAATTCTAAAAGAGATAATATTTTTATTGATTTATTATTATTAAATATATTCTTTTTAGAATTTGTAATTATAACAATTTAGAGTTAGCTAGGAGGTATTCTTAATGAAGAAAATAATTAAAATAGTATCAATTATGATGATTTCTTTTTTAGTATTAAATATTAGCTTATTAAAGATTAATGCAGAGGAAAATAATAAGATAATAGTTATTGATCCAGGACATGGAGGAATTGATGGGGGAGCAAAGAGTGAAAGTGGAATAATTGAGAAAGATATAAATTTATCAATAGCACTTAAAACAAAAGATGCTTTAGAGAGTAAAGGGTATAAGGTTATTATGACTAGAAGTGATGATGTAGGATTATATACTGAGGGAAAAAAGATTAGAGAGAAGAAAATAGAAGACTTAGAAAATCGAGTGAAAATAAAAAAAGAAAATAAGTGTGATGCTTTTATAAGCATACATCAGAATATGTTTCCTCAAAAGAGTTGTAAAGGTGCTCAGGTATGGAGTGCTAATAATGAACCAAGTAAAAAATTAGGTCAGATAATACAAGAAAAATTAAAAGAAGAGGTTGATCCAAGTAATAAGAGAGAATCAAAAGTTGCAAAAAAAGAATATAAAATTTTAAATGATGGATATGAAGGAGCTTCTGTAATAGTTGAATGTGGCTTTTTATCTAATCCAGAAGAATGTGCGCTATTAGGTAAAGAGGATTATCAAAATAAAATTGCAAATACTTTAGTAAATTCTATAGATCAATATTTTAAATGATAGTATTCAAAGAAAAATTAATAATGACAACCTTACTTCCATATCATTAGGTGTAATTGAGTTAAATTTATAAGATGAAAATATAAGGTTTAGAATTAAGAAAAATAATATAATAAATAAAAAACATATTAAGAAATTGACTAATTTAAATTTATTCATAAAAGCTCCTAAAAATCATTTTACTATTATATATACTTTGATTTATTTAATTATTATGACATTAAAAAAGCTATGCCTAATCAGCATAGCTTTTATTTGATTTATATATTTTTAAAGCCTTTTCCTTTAACTTCTGAAACATCTATTATAGTTATAAAGGCATTTGGATCTATATAATGTATTGAATTTTTTAATTCTATCATTTGTCTTGTGGTAACTAGACAATAAAGCATTTTCTTTTTATCATGAGTATATTCTCCTTCAGCTAAAAGAGAGGTTACTCCTCTATGGAGATCTTTTATTATATAATTTATAACTTGTTGTTCTTTATCAGTTATTATAAGCAATAATTGTTTTGAATGTATCCCTTTAATAACTTTATCAACTAGCACTGTTTGCATAAATATAGATATAAGTGTATAAAGAGCGGTTTCTAATCCAAAGAAAATAGCTCCTACACCAACGATACACATATTTAATGCAAAGCTTAATGAACCTATATTAAAATTAGAATATTTTTTACGTATAACCATAGTAATAATATCTGTTCCACCGGTTGATCCACCTTTAGAAAATACTAAACCATAACCAAATCCACATATAGCGCCACCAAAAACGCAATATAGTAATTTATCATCTAAGGTAACAAGGTGTGATACTGGTGCTGTTATCATTAATGAAAGTGATAAAGCTAGCATTCCTATAGCTGAGTTAAATGTAAATTGCTTTGATAGTTTAAAGTAACTAAGTATAAATAATGGAATATTTATAAGTAAAACAACAATACCTGAGTTAACTCCCATTAAGTATTGAAAGATAAGTGCAATACCTGTTGCTCCACCACTAAGAAGTTTTGCATTTGATAAAAATAGGTTGACTCCTAAAGATGCAATAAAGCAACCTATGATAATAAATATATTATCAATTAGTAATTCTTTTTTTTCTTTGATGTAATTCATTGGGATTCTCCTAAATTTACAATAAATAATTTCATAGGTAATTATAATGCTTTTTTTTTTAAAGTAAAGCCAATAAATACATTGAAAAAGCAACTAATGTGTTTTTATGATAAAATACATTGTATATACTAAGAAATTCATTAAATTAATAGTAGAAGGTGTATCTTAAGAAAATCGTAATAAATAAATAGATTAATTTTAATTTTCCTCCGTTATTATTTAGGAGAGGTGTAAGTTTAAGGAGTGCTTTATCATGGAAAAAGAAAAGTTTAATGTTTTAGTTGTAGATGATGAAAAGGAAATAAGAGATGCAATAGATATATATTTAAGAGGAGAAGGCATAAATGTAATAAAGGCTGGAGATGGATTTGAGGCCTTAGAAGTTTTAGATAAAGAAGACATACATCTTGTGGTTTTAGATATAATGATGCCTAAGTTAGATGGAATGAGAACTTGTTTAAAGATAAGAGAAAGTAGAAATATACCAATAATATTGTTATCAGCAAAATCAGAAGATAGTGACAAAATATTAGGATTAAACATAGGAGCAGATGATTATGTTACCAAACCTTTTAATCATTTAGAACTTGTTGCAAGGGTAAAATCTCAATTAAGAAGGTATGATTATCCTTTAAATAGGGAGAATACTCAAGATTTAATAGTAATAAAAGATTTAACTATAGATACTGTAAACAAACAGGTTTCTTTAAGAGAAGAAAATATAAAATTAACTGCAACAGAGTATAAAATATTAACGCTTTTAGCATCACATCCAGGAAGAATATTTTCAATTAAAGAGATTTATGAAAGAGTTTGGGAAGAACCTTTTTATAAAAGTGAAAATACAGTAACAGTTCATATAAGAAGAATGAGAGAAAAAATAGAAATAAATTCAAAAGAACCTGAGTATATAAAGGTGGTGTGGGGACTTGGGTATAAAATTGACAAATAGTTTTTCAAGATGGTGGAAAAACTATAGCCTTTCAGTAAGAAGTATAGAAAATATGTTTATAATCATATTTGCAGTGTTTGTACCTGTTTTATATACTATTTTATTTGGAGGATATTCCTTTGATAACATAGCAAAATTAAATTCTAAAGCAAATTCTGATATAAGTAATACAGTTATGTATAGAGATGCCTTGATAAGTCCACATAAATATAGAGAATGCAGGCTATTAGCACAATCTGTGGATATATCAGATTTTCTTTACAATGAAACCAACTATTTAAGTAAATTAGATAGCTTAAAAACAAAAGATGAAAAACAAACATTTATTGCAAAGCTTCAAGAAAGAGCAACTAGTTATTCTGGTGTAGTTCTTATAAATAAAAAAACAGGGGAATATTATTCTAATAGAGTATGGTTTTATGAAAAGCCATATAACCTTTCAACACCTAAGGAGGTTTTAGAAAGTTTATCTAAAAATGATAATGTAGTATTTAAAGAAATTAATTCTTCAGATAATTATGAAGAAATATATTTCTCAAGGGGAGAACTTTATGACTCTGAAATAAATTCAATTAAGATTGCCTTTATAGCAACTATGACTACAACACTTTTGATGTTACTTTTGATTATAAAAAAATTAGCTATGATTAAAAATATGGGAATAAGAGCCTATAAGGAAAGCTGGAAAAATGGATACTTTTATAGATTTTTAGATAGCTTAAATGTCTTAATAACAAAGAAGATGTTTATAGAAGAATTTCTAAGAGATAAGGTCGTTATATTTGTTATTTCCTTTACTATAATATATATTCTTATAAATGGATTTATGAGAAATATAGAATTTGTATGGAAGCAATATCATTATGTTTTAACAGATAATAGATACTTATGGATAATTCCAATTATCTTAGTTATTCATTTTATAGTAAAGTTTATAAGAAAATATGATGGACTAGATACTGTAATAAAAGGAATAGAAAAAGTTAAAAAAGGTGATACAGATATAGAAATAAAAGATAATGATGATAGACAAATAAGAGAATTAGCCGATGATGTTAATGATTTAAGAATAGGGTATAAGGAACTTGTTGATGAAGGCATAAAAAATGAAAAATTAAAGACAGAACTTATATCTAATGTTTCACATGATTTAAAAACTCCATTAACATCCATAATAAATTATGTAAATATACTTCAGTTAAATAATATAACAGAAGAGGAAAGAAAAGAATATATAGAAATATTAGACAAAAAATCTCAAACTTTAAAGAAACTTATAGATGATTTGTTTGAGGTTTCTAAGATGTCTTCAGGAAAGGTGGAATTATTTAAATATAATATAGATATAATTCAACTTATATACCAATGTATAGCCGAGGTGGAAGATATATATTCAGAAAAAGAAATTGAATTTAAGATAAATGGCCCAGAGGAGTGTATGGTTAATATAGATCCTCAAAGGATGTCTAGGGTATTTCAAAATCTAACTACTAATGCTTTAAAATATAGTTTAGAAAAAACTAGGGTCTATGTAGAAATAAGAAATTTAGAAAATTATGTGGAAATATCATTTAAAAATATTTCTTCATATGCTTTAGATTTTGATGAGAAGGATATTTTAGAAAGATTTGCAAGAGGAGATGAATCAAGAAATTCAACTATAGAAGGATCGGGATTAGGATTAGCAATAGCTAAAACTATTGTGGAGCTTCATAACGGAAAGTTTAGGGTTGAATGTGAAGGTGACCTATTTAAAGCTTTTGTAATAATTCCTAAAAATAAAGATGATAATATTAAAGAATAATTAATAGTGATTATTTAAGTTTATTTTAATAAACTTTATAAAATCTATAATTATAAAAAATTATAAAATTTTGTAATTAACATATTTAAAAATAAATTTATAAACAGTATAATTATTATATAATAATTTTTATTGTGTATTAATTATAAAGAAGGTGTAAGAAAATGAGTTTTTTATTTTTAGAATATCCTAAATGTAGTACTTGTAGAAAAGCTAAGAAATGGTTAGAAGAAAACAATATAAATTTTATAGATAGAATGATTGTTGAAGAAAATCCTACTAAAGAAGAATTAAAGGCTTGGTATGAAAAGAGTGGAGTTAAACTAAATAAGTTCTTTAATACTTCTGGTAAACTTTATAGGGAGATGAATCTTAAGGATAAAGTAAAAACAGCTAGTGAAGATGAACTTTTAGAAATATTATCAAGCAATGGTATGTTAGTAAAAAGACCTTTACTTATAAAAGATGATTTAGTCCTTATAGGATTTAAAGAAGAAGAATGGGCTCAAAATTTAAAATAGTAAAAAGGCTACAGATTAAATATCTGTAGCCTTTTCATTTATCCTTACTTAAAAGCTTTATTATTCTTATTGTAGAAATAACTTTAAAATGTCAATAATAATTATTAGTCAAATAACATTAAAAAAAGAAAATATGACTTATATAATAAGAGTTATTGGTGCGATAGGGTAACTTTTTCAAAAAATTTGAGTTTTACAAAATAACTTTAAATTATTATAATAAATTGTCAAGATATTGTGCGAATTTTAAAAATAATTACTATATGTTGTGGAGGGCTAATTGATGACATTATTAAAGAGATATTGTAGATGGTCTATAGAAGAACTAAATGATGAAACAGGGTTATATACAGAAGAAAAGTTAATGATTGCGTTAGATAATATAGTTACATCAAAAATGGGAGAAAAAGAAATAATAAAATCTTTCATACAAGTTTCATTAGAGTTAACTTCTCAAGTAGAACCAAGATGGCAGGAGATTGCTGCAAAGCTATATGTTAAGAATTTATACCAAGAAGTAAGAGTAAATAGAGGATTAGAAGAAGGAGCAAATCCATATGATAATTTCTATGGGTTTATAAAAGAACTTATTGATAAAGGATTATACGGAAAATATATTTTAGATAATTACTCTAAGGAAGATATAGAAGAATTAGAAAAAGAAATAAAAATAGAAAGAGACTTTTTATTTACATACAGTGGAATAAATTTATTAGCAAAAAGATATTTAGTTCAAGATTTTAATAGGTTACCATTAGAACTTCCTCAACAAATGTTTATGGGGATTGCTATGCACCTTGCTATCCCTGAGAAGAAGGAAAAAAGACTTTATTGGGCAAAAAGATTTTATGATGTGTTAAGTTCTATAAAGGCTACAATGGCTACTCCAACTATGTCAAATGCTAGAAAGCCATTCTACCAATTAAGTTCATGTTTTATAGATACTGTAGATGATAGCTTAGCTGGTATATATAAATCATTAGATAATTTTTCAAAGGTTTCTAAGTTCGGTGGTGGAATGGGAATCTATATTGGTAAAGTAAGAGCTCTAGGTTCAGCTATAAGAGGTTTTAAAGGTGCATCAGGTGGAATTATACCTTGGATAAAATTATTCAATGATACAGCCGTAGCTGTTGACCAATTAGGAGTTAGAAACGGATCAGTTGCTATTTGGTTAGATGCATGGCATAAAGATTTACCTGAGTTTCTTCAAATAAGAACAAATAACGGAGATGACAGAAAGAAAGCTCATGATATATTCCCAGGACTTTGTTATCCAGATTTATTTTGGAAATTAGCCGAAAATGATATAGACGCTAACTGGTATATGATGTGTCCTCATGAAATAAAGAATGTTAAAGGATATTCTTTAGAAGATTTCTATGGCGAAGAATGGGAAAAGAAATATTATGAGTGTGTAGAAGATGATAGAATAGAAAAGAGAGTCATGAGTGTTAAAGATGTTGTAAGACTTATAATAAAGAGTGCTGCAGAAACAGGAACACCGTTTGCTTTCTACAGAGACACAGTAAATAAATTTAATCCTAATAAACATAAAGGAATGATATATTCATCAAATCTTTGTACTGAAATAATGCAAAATATGAGTGCTATGGAAATAGAGCAAACAGAAATTAAAGACGAAAATGGTGATACAGTAGTTATTGAAAAAACTAAGCCAGGAGATTTTGTTGTATGTAACCTTTCTTCAATGGTATTAGGAAATGTTGATGTTACATCAGATGAAGAAGTAGAATATGTTGTTGAAACTCAAATAAGAGCCATGGATAATGTAATAGACTTAAATTATTATTCAGTTCCATTTGCTGAAATAACAAACAAGAAATATAGAGCTGTTGGGTTAGGAACATCAGGATACCATCATATGCTTGTTAATAATAAGATTGTATGGGAGTCAGAGGAACACTTGAATTTTGTAGATAAAGTTTATGAGAGAATAAACTTCTATGCTATAAAAGCTAGTTTAAACATAGCAAAGGAAAAAGGAAGTTATCCATTATTTGAAGGATCAGATTGGAGTAATGGTGATTATTTTGAACTAAGAGAATATAATTCACCACAATGGAAAGCACTAAAAGAAGAGGTTAGTAAATATGGTATGAGAAATGGATACTTATTTGCAGTAGCTCCAAATGGCTCAACTGCTACTTTAGCTGGAACTTCAGAGGGAGTAGATCCAGTTATGAATAGATTCTGGTTAGAAGAGAAAAAAGGAAGCATAACTCCAAAGGTGGCACCTGGATTATGTCAAGAAAATTTCTGGTACTATGTTTCAGCTTATAATGTAAATCAAGAATTTACAGTTATAGCTAATGGGGTAAGGCAAAGACATATAGATCAAGGACAATCATTTAACTTATATATAACTACAGACTATACTATGAGACAAATAATGAATCTTTATATTCTAGCTTGTAAAAATGGAGTTAAAAGTATTTATTATGTAAGAAGCAAATCTCTAAGTATTGATGAATGTGAGAGCTGTTCAGCTTAGAATATAAATTAAGAAACTTAAAGATACTCATCTAGGATTAGGTGAGTATCTATTACTTATAAATAGAGAAATAAAGAGATGAAAGGTGACTTAAAATGGAAATAAAAAAAAGACCGCTTTTTAATGAGTTTGGAGATATTGAAACTAATAAAAAGAAAATGATAAACGGTAATACAACTAACTTAAATGACTTTAATAATATGAAATATACTTGGGTTTCAGAATGGTATAGACAAGCAATGAATAATTTCTGGATACCAGAAGAAATAAACTTAGCTCAAGATTTAAAAGATTATAAAAAGTTGACTAAGGAAGAAAAAACAGCATATGACAAAATATTATCTTTCTTAATATTTTTAGATTCAATACAAACAGCTAACTTAGGAAATATAAATAGTTATATTACTGCTTCAGAAGTTAACTTATGTTTAACTATACAAGCTTTCCAAGAGGCGGTTCACTCACAAAGTTATAGTTATATGTTAGATAGTATCTGTTCACCAGAGGAAAGAAATGAGATATTATTCCAATGGAAAGATGATGCTATATTACTTCAAAGAAATAAATTTATAGGAGATCTATATAATAAATTTTTAGAAGACTCAAGTATGGAAAACTTTATAAAATCAGTAATGGCTAACTATATTTTAGAGGGTGTTTATTTCTATTCAGGATTTATGTTTTTCTATAACTTAGAGAGAAATGGAAAAATGCCAGGTTCAGCTCAAGAGATTAGATATATAAACAGAGATGAAAATACTCATTTATGGCTATTTAGAAGTATAATAAAGGAATTAAAAGAAGAAATTCCAGAAGTATTTACTAAAGAGTTAAAAGAAGAATTAAGAGAAATGGTGAGAACTGGTGTTGAACATGAAATTGCATGGGGTCACTATGTTATAGGTGATAATGTTAATGGAATAAATAAAAACCTTATAGAAAGATATATAAAATATATAGGAAATCTAAGAGTTAAAGCTATAGGTTTAGAACCTTTATTTGAAGGATATAATGAGAATCCAGCACCGTGGGTAGATTATTATGCTGATGCAAACCAAGTAAAAACAGATTTCTTTGAGGCAAAATCAACAGCATATGCTAAAGCTGGAGCCTTAATAGATGATCTATAGACTAGAATTTAATATTTAATTGCATAAATCATAGAGGAAGCTATATCAATACTATTTATGAGAGAATTTATGAATATAAGAGTTTATGAATTCTTCTAAGTTATAATTTTGATATAGCTTTTTATTTTTATACTAAAAAAGCTAATTTAGATTTAATTATTTATATTTAATTAAAAATGCAACTATTTAAAATGAAAAATAAATCGAATTTTGAGAAATAGTTAGTATTTTTAAGATTTAATAAGATAATTTCAACTAAACAGATTGTATAATAATGATAATCATTTTCAATAAATAGGGTTTTGTGTTAAGATAATATTATAGAAAACAAAAAACATTTGGAGGTTAAGTATGGCTAAGATGATGGGACCTCGTTTCAAGATGTGCAGAAGACTTGGATTAAATGTAGTTGGACATCCAAAAGCAATGAAACGAGCTGATAGAGGAACAAGTAGAGCAGATAAGAAATTATCTGATTACGGTATTCAATTATTAGAAAAGCAAAGATTAAGAGCTTACTATGGTGTTATGGAAAGACAATTTACTAGATATGTAGAGAAAGCTTTCAATAGTAAAGAACAACCTGGTGAGGCTTTACTTATGATTTTAGAGTCAAGACTTGATAATATGGTATATAGAATGGGGTTTGCAAGTTCAATAAGACAAGCAAGACAAATGGTTAATCATGGACATTTCTTAGTGAATGGAAAAAAAGTAAATATACCATCTTTCAGATTAAGCATAGGTGATGAAGTTGTTTTAAGAGAAAAATCAAGAAAAACAGAGATGTTTGTAAACAACTTTAAAGATAGCATTGGAAATGAAGTTCCTTACGTAAGTAAAGAAGAAGATAACTTTAAAGGAATTTTCATTAGAAAGCCTAAGAGAGAAGAAATTCCAATAACAATACAAGAGCAATTAATAGTTGAATTCTATTCTAAATAATAAAGATACTGTAAAACTTGTTTGATATTAATTTTAGTTTTAATTATTAGCTGTTCCCGTAGTTAAAACTAAAAAAGTCTTGTCATAATTATACTTAAGAATGTTACTAAACTCTTACTAATAAAAAAACACTTGGAGATGTGCTGGTCTCCAAGTGCTTTTTTCTTTTATTCTTTTTTTACATCTATATTATATTTTTTACATTTCAAAGAAACTGTTCTATGTGTTAATCCTAAAGCTTTTCCAGCTTTGTTGAAGGATTTGTACTTTTTCATAGCTGCTTCGATTATTTGTTTCTCATATTCTTCAAAGGGAAGAATATGATCAATATCAATATTTAAATTAAAAGATTTTGATTCAACTGGCTTTAGATATGAAGGTAAATAAGAACTATCTATATAGTCACCATCACAAAGGTTTATAGCTCTTTCCATTATATTTTCAAGTTCACGAATATTCCCAGGCCAAGAATATTCAATTAGTAGATTAAGGGCATCTTGTTTTATTCCTAATACAGTTTTATTTAACTTTTTATTTAGTTTAGTTATAAAATGCTCTACTAATTCAGGAATATCTTCTTTACGTTCTCTAAGTGGAGGAAGATTAATACCTAGTACATTAAGTCTGTAATAAAGATCCTCTCTAAATAAAGCATCATCAATCATTTCTTCTAAATTTCTATTAGTTGCTGCAATAACTCTTACATCAATATTTTTAGGAGTTATACCTCCCACGCTTTCAATTTCTCTTTCCTGCAAAACTCTAAGAAGTTTAACTTGCATTGATAGAGGCATATCACCTATTTCATCTAAGAATATAGTACCTGTATCAGCAATAGCAAATTTACCTGGTTTACTTTGAACTGCTCCTGTAAAAGCGCCTTTTTCATATCCGAATAATTCACTTTCTAAGAGATTTTCAGGGATTGAAGCACAGTTAACTCTTACAAAAGGCTTATTTTTTCTATTGCTATTATTGTGAATTGCTTTTGCAATAAGTTCTTTCCCTGTACCACTTTCACCACGAATGAGAACAGTTGAGGTAGTTTCTGAAGCTTTTTGACACATGTACATTATGTCTTTTAGGGTTCTAGTTGATCCTATAATATTCTTAAAAGAAGAATTTTTAGATAGCTGTCTTAAAAACTCATTTTTATAATAATCCAACTCTTGTTCAGATTTATTTAGTTTTGACATAAGTTCTTTAATTAAACTAACTGGTCTAGAAGTTGAAATAACTCCTTTAAACTGCCCATCGATAAATAAAGGGTCGATAGTACTTATAACATTTATACCACTTTTTTTATGAATTACATCTTTTAATAAAGTTCTTTCTTTAAACACTTTAGCTCTAAGTCCATCAGGAGAAACATCGAAAATACTTTTGCCTATAAAATCAGAACTAACTTTAGAAAAGTTTTTAGTATATGCAGGATTTAAATAATTTATTATGCCATTCTCATCTACAAAGCAAATCATATCCTGTGAATTTTCAAGTATTTTAGTAAATTTCTCATTTATTTCTTTCATACCTATAATATCAGATACATCTTGAATAACACTTACAGCACCTATAATCTTATCGTTTATGAAAAGAGGAGAACTATTTACTAAGCCAACTCTGTTATTTATATGAAGAGTTGAGCCGTATTTTTTTAAATTGCTAAGCATAACATGAGGAAGTTGAGATGATGGGATTACTTCATTAATTTTTTTTCCTTTAACATCTTTTTTATTGCATCCAATAAATCTTAAAGCGTATTGATTCATTGTTATTATATTTTGGTCTATATCTATAACGACAATACCTATTGGTAAACTTTCCACCACTTGTTCATTAGCTACTATGCTAGCATCTATTATTTCATCTATTTCACTATCTTCAGATTCAATTAGATTATTTATGTTTTTATCAATAAACTCAAGAAGAGATTGAACAGCTAACTTTTCAATCATTCCTTCGTTTTTAGATCCAATTAATATACTTTCATTAGGCAATACCTTAAGAGAAAGTATTGCAAGCATACTTATTCCAAGCCAATCTGTATAAGATTCTTTTTTTATATAGAGTTTAACTTTATACTTAGACTCTATTTCAGAAGCCTTATTAACAATCATAGCAGAGTATCTAGTATGTAATCCTAATGGAGTCTTTATAATCAATTCTCTTGAATACATTAAATAAATCACCGTCCAGAGTTTTATTTTTTATGAATTTATATAAAAAGTTAATGTGGTTGATATTTTTTATCAAGTGTTAATAATATATTATCAGAAAAAAGTACTATTTTAAAGGCTTTATGAATATACATCTTAATAAAAAAGATTGTTTTTAAAAGAAAATTGATAAAAAATATCAACAATAAAATTGGATTGATATTTTTTATCATATTTAGTATAATAAAAATAACTAATATGACTGATTATTTTAACGTAAGTTTTTAAAAATAAAATATTTTTAAAAGATTTATAGGCATTTTTACTAGGGTTTATGAGTATAATATATTTTGAAAAATATTAACAATTAAAAACTTGGCACGTAAATTGCTGTTATATATAAGCAGTGAATTTAGTTTAATTGTGATTGATATTTTATGTTGTATTTAGTTGAGTACGAACTTAAAGGAGGACTACATAATGAAAAAAGGTATTGCTGCTTCAAAAGGATATGCAATAGGAACTGTATTTATACAAGAACATGAGGAAATAATAATATCTGATGCGAAGGTTTCAGATATAGCATCTGAAAAAGAAAAATTATCTAAAGCTTTAGTTCAATCAAGAGAACAATTAGAAGCAATAAAAGAAAAAACAGCTAATGAAATTGGAGAACATGAAGCTCAAGTTTTTGAAGCTCACTTAATGTTATTAGATGATGTAGAGTTTACTGGTCAAATGGAAATGACTATAGAAAATGACCAATTAAACGCTATGAAGGCTGTTCAAAATGTTACAGATACTTTCGTTATGATATTTGATTCTATGGATGATCCTTACATGAGAGAAAGAGCAGCAGACATAAAAGATGTTTCTAAGAGAATAATAGCTAACCTAGCTGGTAAGGGCGGAAACGGAATGGAAAATGTAGGAGCTAATACTGTTGTTGTAGCTCATGACTTAACACCTTCAGATACTGCTCAATTAGATAGAAGTAAGGTTGTTGGTTTCTTAACTAACATCGGAGGAAGAACTTCTCACTCAGCTATAATGGCTAGAACTTTAGAAATACCAGCTGTTGTTGGACTAGGTGACATAACAACTTCGGTTAAAAATGGGGATACTATAATAGTTGATGGTATTGAGGGCGTAGCTATAATAAACCCAGATGAAGCTACTATAAATGAATATAAAGCTAGATTAGAGAAATTTAAAGCAGAACAAGAAGAATTAAAAAAATTAATAGATGTTAAAACAACTACTAAATCAGGTAGAAGAATAGAGGTTTGCGGAAACATAGGCAAACCAGAAGATATAGATCAAGTTTTAGCAAATGGTGGAGATGGAGTTGGACTATTTAGAACTGAGTTCTTATATATGGATAGAGATGAAGCTCCAACTGAAGATGAACAATTTGAAGCATACAAATATGTTTTAGAAAAAGCAGATGGTAAGCAAGTTGTTATTAGAACACTAGATATCGGTGGAGATAAAACTCTTCCATACTTACCATTACCAGAAGAGATGAATCCATTCTTAGGATACAGAGCTATAAGATTATGCTTAGACAGAAAAGATATCTTTAGAGTTCAAATAAGAGCTTTATTAAGAGCTTCTGTTTATGGAAATCTTGCAGTAATGTTCCCAATGATTTCAGGATTAGAAGAATTCCAACAAGCTAGAGCATTTGTTGAAGAGTGCAAAGTAGAGTTAAAAGCAGAAGGTATAGAATACTCAGATTCAATTCAATGGGGTATCATGGTTGAAATCCCAGCTGCAGCAGTTTGCGCTGATGAGTTAGCTAAGCATGTTGATTTCTTCTCAATAGGAACTAACGATTTAATCCAATATACATTAGCTGCTGATAGAATGAGTGAGAAGGTATCATACCTTTACAATCCAATGCATCCAGCTGTATTAAGATTAATTAAAATGACAATAGATGGAGCTCACAAACATGGTAAGTGGGTAGGAATGTGTGGAGAGATGGCAGGAGACGAAAGAGCTATACCAACATTAGTTGAATATGGTTTAGATGAATTCTCTATGAGTGCTACATCAATCCTAACTGCTAAGAAAATAATAATGGAACAAGAATAATAGTCAATAATATTAAAATTAATATTAATATAGAACACTCAAAACCCTAAGTTTTGGCACGAATTAATTCGTGCCTTTTTTTTATAAAAAAATAAGTTTTTATTAAATTAAATTATTTATTATTTAGTTTTAGGTAAAAATAATAATAATTAAAATAAAGGAGGTGTATTTTTGTTAAAAGTAATAAAAAATATTGAGATTTATGACCCAGAGTATTTAGGAAAAAAGGATATTGTTATATTAAGTGATAAAATTGAAGGATTATATGATTATGTGAATATTCCTAAAGATTTTATAAACATACAAGTAATTGATGGAGAAGGCATGATAGCTGTTCCAGGCTTTATAGATTGTCATGTCCATATAATTGGTGGAGGTGGTGAAGGTGGTTTTAGAACTAGAACTCCAGAGTTACAATTAAGTAGTATAGTAAAAGGTGGTATAACTACTCTAGTAGGATGTATAGGAACTGACGGTATTTGCAGAGACATGAAAGGACTAGTTGCAAAAGCTCATGCTCTTTGTGAAGAGGGAGTAACTTGTTACTGTTATACTGGATCTTATGATGTCCCTGTAAATACTATAACTAAGACCATAAAAAGTGATTTATTATTAATAGATAAAGTTATAGGTGTAGGTGAAATAGCACTATCAGACCATAGAAGTTCTCAACCAACATATGAGCAATTTCTTAATATAGTAGCCCAAGCAAGAGTTGGAGGTCTTTTATCAGGAAAAGCAGGAATAGTAAATGTTCATTTAGGAAATGGGAAAAGAATGATTGAGTATATAACTAGACTTATAAAAGAAACAGAAATTCCAGCAAATCAAATAGTTCCTACTCATATGGGAAGAAGTAGAGAACTTTTTGAAGCTGGAATAAATTATGCTAAGGATGGAGGGCAAATTGATTTAACTACATCTTCAGATCCTCAACATTTAGAAGAAGGAGAATTAAGAGCTGGAGAAGGACTTAAAAAGCTTTTAGATGCTGGGGTAGATATAGAAAGAATAACTTTTTCTTCAGATGGTAATGGGAGCATGCCATTATTCGATAAAAATGGAGAACTTAAAGGATTAGGAATTTGTTCCGTTCAAAGTCTTTTTAATGAAGTGAAGGAAGCTATAAAGCTTGGAGTACCATTAGAAAAAGCAATAAAAGTTATAACTAGTAATGTTGCTAATATTTTAAAGTTATCTAATAAAGGATTTATATCAACAGGAAAAGATGCAGATATAGTTTTATTAGATAAGAAAAATCTAGATATAAATTCTGTTATATCTAGAGGGAATGTTTTAATGTATAATAAAAAATTATTAGTAAAAGGAACATTTGAATAAGAAAATTATAAAAATTAAATAGTAATTATTATTTGTAGCGTTGACTTAATTTTTTTAATATAATATAATTATAAATAATAAAGTACCCCTTAGGGGTATAACAGGAGGCGTATATAATGTTAAAACATATAAATGATCAAGATTTTAATACAGAAGTAATAGAAGCAAGTGAAGTAGTAGTTGTTGATTTCTGGGCAACTTGGTGTGGACCTTGTAAAATGATAGCTCCAGTTATAGAAGAGTTATCAAATGAAATGGAAAATGTTAAGTTTGTAAAAGTTGATGTTGATAAAAATCCAGGTTCAGCTGGAAAGTATCAAATACAAAGTATACCAACTTTATTAATATTTAAAGAGGGAAAAGTTGTTGATACTTTAGTTGGTTTTAGACCAAAAGCTGCATTAGTTGAAGTTATCAAAAAATACGTTTAATAAGCTTCTTAAGGAGATGAATAATTTTGAGCGAAAGATACGATATAGCTATAATAGGAAGCGGACCAGCTGGGCTTTCAGCTGCATTAAATGCAAAAATTAGAAACAAAAAATTTATTCTTTTTGGTAACAATGATTTAAGTACAAAGCTTGTTAAAGCTCCAAAGATAAATAACTATCTTGGGTTTGTTGGAAAAAATGGTGCTGACCTTAAAAATCAGTTTATGAGTCATCTAAAGGAGATGGATATACAAATAACAGAAGAAAGAATAAATAGTATTTATGCTATGGGAGAATATTTCGCTCTTATGGTAAATGAAAAAATGTATGAAGCTACTTCAATAATCTTAGCAACAGGTATTGAATACACAAAACCTATGAAAGGTGAAGAAGAATTCTTAGGTAAAGGTGTAGGATATTGTGCAACTTGTGATGCTCCTTTATATAAAGAAAAAACTGTAACTATAATTGGCTATAATAAAGAAGCTGAAGAAGAAGCTAATTTTGTAAGTGAATTAGCAGCTAAAGTTTATTATATTCCTAGATATAAGGGAGAATTTAATTTAAATTCAGAAATTGAAGTTATTAATGATATTCCTTTAGAAATAAAAGGGGATAATAAAGTTAATAAATTAGTTACTAAGAATGGTGAAATAGATACTGATGGTATATTTTTATTAAGAGATAGTATATCACCAGGGCAATTAGTACCAGGATTAAAAATAACTGAAGATTACATAGAAGTTGATAGGTTAATGAAAACTAATATAGAAGGCTGTTTTGCTGCAGGAGATTGTACTGGTAGACCATACCAATATATAAAAGCTGCAGGTGAAGGAAATGTAGCTGCTTTAAGTGCAGTTGCATACTTAGACAGTAAGAAATAAAAAATAGGCTATATCAAATTTATTTTGATATAGCCTATTTATTTAAGTAACATTAAAAAATACATGTTGACCTATACTTTTTTCTCCTGTCTTTTGAACGCCTTTCATCCACGAGCATGTAGCAATTTTAGGGTTATAAAAATATAATGCTTCACCTGTTGGGTCATATCCTTCTATAGCTTTTATAACAGCATTATAACTATCATCATCAGGTACTACGTCAATTTTGCCATTTCTAACACAAGAAAAAGCATTTTTTTGAGTTATTACTCCATGAATTGTATCTGGAAATTGAGAATTTGTTGTTCTGTTAAGTATTACTGATGCAACTGCTATTTTTCCATCAAAAGGTTCACCTTTACTTTCAGCATATACTACTTGAGACATTAAATATATGTCATCATTAGTAAGTGAAATTGTAGAGTCTGAACTTTTGAATACAGCAACAACATCATTATTTGTATTATAGCTTTGCTCACATTCAGGATTTGGTGAATTAGTAGCTATCTCTGTTAATTCTATATAATTATTTTTGGTTATATGCTCATTTGAAAGAGAAAGCCCTAAAACTTCTTTCTCATTAAGTGTAGTGATAATTAATAAGGCGAAGGCGAAGATAAAGTAAGTATAAATACTCTTTTTCATAAGAACCTCCTTTTAGGTAATTATTTTACTTTGTATATTGTAACCAAAAAAATAGAATTAATACCATACTTTAATTTTTATTATAATTATCTAAAGATTTTTCAGCATCTTCTAATGAATAGGTGAATTCATCAAATAAATTTGAAGATTCATTATAATAATCTTCTGCTGTCTTTTTATTTTCAATTTCATCTAAAAGACCTTTATAGAAGTAATTAATATATTTATCATAAGATTTTAATGCTTTTTCAAGTGCTAAGAAAGAATCATTAGCTTGTTCTGGGATAGGTAAAGAATATAAGTCGTTTTTTAATTCTTTAAGAAAAGAAAGTTTATTTTCTATATCTGTAGCCAAAACTTTTAAATCTCTATTTGATTCTTTAATTAAGTTAGCTGTTTCAAAAAGTTTTTCGTCAATTGAAGAAAGTTTAAGAAGCAGTGCTTTCATAGAAACAACAAAATCATTTTTTTGGCTTTGAATAAATCTCTTATCTCTGTTAGTTTTTATTAGCTCATTTATATAATAAAAAATATCTTGGAGGTAATTATTACCTTCTTTATATAGATATACAGGAATTAAATTAGATCTACACATAGAATAGTAATTTTCACATTCTTCCTTTAATTTTGAAGCAATAGCATATTCATCAGCTAGATTTAAAGCATCTGGAGTTTTCAAAATAGAAAGTAATTTATTGAATAATTCAATATTTTTATCTAATCCATCATTAATTGGAGAGAATAAATTTTGATGCTTTTGAGAAACTGATAAAGATTTTAAAGTAGAATTTGTTTCTTTAAGTTTATCTAATTTCATTTCTATTGAGTTAATATAAATTTCAGATGTTATTGTATCCTCAGAAAAATCATAAGTAAGATTAATTTCAGAAATAGTTCTTCCTATGTCTTCAAGTTTGGATTTTTCATTGTGTGATCTGAAAAATAAAAAACCTATTATAAATATTAATATCAGAACTGCAAATATTATATATATTAAGGAATTATCAATATATTTTTTATATTTAAAGTCCATAGTGAGCACCCCCTTATATAATTTTCTATTAAAATATATGAGAGAATATATAATAACATTACTTAGAATATGTAAAACTGAAAAGAAATCATTTAAAATGTATCTTATACTTAGATTTTTATTGTATAATTTAATTGTTACTGTAATGGAGGTGAATTTTGTGCAAGAATTAATAACGGTATTTACAAATAGTTTAAAGGATGTATCTATTTGGTCTATCATAGATATATTGATTGTAGCTTTTATATTTTATAGAGGATATATGTTAATAAAAGAAACAAGGGCAGAGCAATTGTTAAAGGGAGTAATATTGTTATTGATTTTAATTCCTATAAGTTATGTTTTGAGACTTCAAATGTTGAACTTTATATTAACAAAAACATTAACAATAGGTGTTTTATCAATAATTATTATTTTCCAACCAGAAATAAGAAGAGCATTAGAACATATAGGAAGTACTGCTTTTGATGATTTTCATGTTATTCAAGATGATCAAAAGTTAGAGGAAGTTATTGATCAAATTATAATAGCAGTAGAGAATATGGCTGAAACTAAAACTGGTGCTCTAATAGCTATAGAGCAAGGGACAGGATTAGCAGAAATAATTTCTACAGGAACTCAGTTAGATGCAGTAATAACTTCTGCATTAATAGAGAATATATTCTTTAAGAACACTCCATTACATGATGGGGCAACTATAATTAGAAATGATAGAATCGTTTCAGCAGGTTGTGTATTACCATTAACAAATAATAATACTATAAATAAAAAACTTGGAACTAGACATAGAGCTGCTATAGGATTATCTGAAATATCAGATGCTTTAGTTATTGTTGTTTCAGAAGAAACAGGAGCTATATCTTTAGCTGTAAAAGGTCGATTAACAAGAAATTATGATGGTAAAAAATTAAAAAATATATTATTAAAAGTTATGAGAAATAGACGAGATAAGAGAGGAAAAACTTATGGAGAGAAGGTGAAAATATGCTTAAAAAAATTAAGGGAAAGAATTTCTTAGTAAAATTTATATGCTTAATATTATCATTTTCTCTTTGGTTATATATAATAAATGTAGAAAATCCAGTAAGAGAGCTTAAATTAAATAATGTACCAGTTCAGGTTGTTAATAATGATATACTTAAAGAATATGATTTAGTAATGGTTCCTAATCAAAATTTAACTGTAGATTTAGATTTAGAAGGTCCATCTACTGAAATATATAAGGTGAAAAAAGAACAATTTAAGGTAGTTGTTAATTTAAGTGAATATGTTTTAAAAGATGGAGACAATAATATACCAGTACAAATAGAAAGTTATCCTAATAATATAAACATAAAAAATAATGGATTTCTAAGAGTGAATGTTCTTCTTGATAAATACCAAGAAAAAAGTCTGCCTATTGTTAGCAAAATAAAGGTAAATACAGAGCATGGTACTTATGCAGATAAAATAAATATAAATCCACAAAATGCTACTGTATCTGGAGCACAATCATTAGTAAGTAAAGTTAAGACTTTAGAAGTGAAAGGTGAGATAAATGATGTTAACAAGGCTGTTAATATGAATTTACCAGTTGTGGCAGTAGATGAAGAGGGCAATGAAATTAAGGAAGTTAATATAAGTCCTAATAAAGTAGATGTATCCTTTGGAGTGAAAAAATCTAAGGAAGTACCAGTTAGTGTTATTACAACCGGCACTCCTAAGGAAGGATTAGCCATAAAATCAATTATACCAAGTATAGCAAAGGTGAGTTTAATTGGATCAGAGGATACTTTAAGTAAAATAAACTCCATTGAGACAGTACCTATAGATGTTTCACAGTATGGAGATGATTCGGAGATATCAACAGTATTAAAAGTTCCAGAGGGAGTAGGTTTAGCATCTAATGACCAAGCCCAAATTAAAGTTAAATTAGATTTTAGTAAAGATGCTCAAAAGGAAATAGAATTACCAGTAACTATAGAAGGTACTGTAGATGGATATACTCCTGAATTAAATACTAAAACTGTAAAAGTAACAATTAATGGACCTGAGGATTCAGTAAATAGTATTGATTTAAGTAAATTTAAATGTACTATTGATATATCAAAACTTACAGTTGATGGAGGTAGTGTAAAGCCTAATATATCAAACTCTTATTATAATATAAAGGTTATTAGCACAAATCCTACGGAGGTTAAGGTAACTTTTAAAAAAAATAATGATTCAGCAGAAAGTGCAGAGAATAATTCTACAAAACCAAGTGATAATTCAAATAATAATAATAATGCTTCAAATAGAAGTAATAATCAAAATTCAAATAATAAACAATAAATATTTACCACAGATTACTTTAAGCGTATTCTGTGGTAAAATAATTTACTAAAGAAAATAAAGTGGAGGCAGTTTTATGACTATTAGAATAAATAATATTAGTTTAGACATAAATGAAGACTTAAGTCTTTTAAAGAATAAAGTAGCTAAGAAATTAAAGATGTCCAAGGATGAAATTGGAGATATAAAAATAATAAAAGAATCTTTAGACGCAAGGAAAAAGAATCTTATAAAATTTAATTATTGTATAAATATAGAGCATGAAGATGAAGAAAAAATAGTAGCTAGACTTAATGATAAGGATGTAAAGATAGATAAAGTTAATTATGATTTTGATTTTAACTTTGGGGAAAAAAAACTTGAGCATAGACCAATAGTTATAGGATTAGGGCCAGCAGGACTTTTTGCAGCTCTTTTATTAGCTAAGAAGGGATTTAATCCAATCGTTTTTGAAAGAGGAGAAGACGTAGATAAGAGAACTAAAACTGTAGAAGAATTTTGGAGAACTGGAGAATTAAATCCAGAGTCAAATGTACAGTTTGGTGAAGGTGGAGCAGGAGCTTTTTCAGATGGAAAGCTTACAACTAGAATAAAAGATACAAGATGTGATTATGTTCTTGATGCTCTTGTGAGAAATGGCGCACCAGAGGAAATAATATATAAAGGAAAACCTCATGTAGGAACTGATATATTAAAAGACGTAGTTAAAAATATTAGAGAAGAAATAAAAAGACATGGTGGAGAAGTTCATTTTAATTCAAGATTTGAAGGTATAATAAAAAAAGATAACAAGTTAAAAGGAATAAAAGTTAACGGTGAAGAAGTACCATGTGAAGTAGCAGTTTTAGCTTTAGGACATAGTTCTAGAGATACATATGAAATGTTATTCAATGAAGGGATCTTTATGAAGCAAAAACCATTTGCTATCGGAGTTAGGATAGAGCATCCACAAGAAATTATAAATTTAAGTCAGTATGGAGAAAAATATGCTAATCATAAAAGATTAAAGGCAGCTGAATATAGATTATCATATCAAAGTAAGACTCTAGATAGAGCTATCTATTCTTTCTGTATGTGTCCTGGGGGAGTTGTTGTAAATGCTTCTTCAGAGGAAAAAAGATTATGTGTAAATGGAATGAGTTATCATGCTAGAGATAAAGAAAATGCTAACTCGGCTTTAGTGGTAACTGTAGGACCAAATGATTTTGGAGGAGATCATCCTTTAGAAGGAATGAAGTTCCAAAGACATTATGAAGAACTTGCTTTTAAACTAGGAGGAGGAAATTATAACACTCCAGTTCAATTAGTTGGAGATTTTATGAATGATAGAGTTACAACTAAGCTAGGAAAGGTTAATCCGAGTGTGTTAAGTAATGGATATAGATTTGAAGATTTAAGAAAGTGCTTACCTTCTTATGTAATAGATGGCTTAAAAGAGGGAATAACTGACTTTGATAGAAAGATAAAAGGTTTTGGACATAGTGATAGTGTATTAACTGGTATAGAAACAAGAACATCAGCTCCAGTTAGAATTGAAAGAAATGAAAAGTTACAAAGTATATCTTTAGAGGGTTTATATCCAGCTGGAGAAGGCGCAGGTTTTGCAGGAGGAATTGTTTCAGCAGCTGTAGATGGTCTAAAAGTAGCAGAAAATATTATGAAAGAATATAGTGTTTAAATTTTAACAATTAAATAAAAGATAATAAATTGAATATTCTGAAAACTGATGTTTTCAGAATATTTTTTGGTAAAATATAGTTATTGAGAATTGATTTTGAATTAATAAATTTATATAGTCAGTTTTTTTTTATTTCTAATTGTTATAAATTTAACAAAATTCGATAGAGAGGGTTGAGTATTATGGCTAAAAATTTTAATGAATTGTTTTCAAAACTAAGAGAGAATGGAATGAAAAAAGTTTCGGTTGCAGTTGCTCAAGATAAACCAGTTTTAGAGGCTTTAAGAGAAGCCAAAAAATTAGGAATAGCTGATGCTATTTTAGTTGGTAATGAAGAAAAAATAAAAGAAATAGCTAATAAAATAGATATGAATTTAGCTGATTTTGAAATTATAAATGAACCTGATGATAAAAAAGCAGCATTATTAGCAGTAGAACTAGCATCAATAGGAAAAACTGATATGGTAATGAAAGGTCTAGTTGATACTGCTACTTTTTTAAGAAGTGTATTGAATAAAGAGGTTGGATTAAGAACAGGTAAATTAATGTCACATGTATCTGTATTCGAAATACCAGGAATTGATAGGTTACTTTTCTTAACAGATGCAGCTTTTAATACTTATCCAGAGTTAAAAGATAAGGTATCAATGATAAATAACTCAGTTAAAGTTGCACATGCTTGTGGAGTTAAAGTTCCTAAGGTAGCTGTTATAGGTGCAGTGGAGGTTGTAAATCCTAATATGCCAGCAACAATAGATGCAGCATTATTAGCTAAGATGAATGATAGAGGACAAATAAAGGGATGTATAGTTGATGGGCCATTTGCCTTGGATAATGCTATATCAGAGGAAGCAGCAGAGCATAAAGGAATAAAAGGAGAAGTTTCAGGAAAAGCGGATATATTATTATTACCAAATATAGATGTTGCAAATGTAATGTACAAGACTTTAACTTACATGTCAGAGTGTAAAAATGGTGGGTTATTAGTTGGTACATCAGCTCCAGTTATATTAACTTCTAGAGCAGATAGTTTTGAAACAAAAGTTAAATCAATAGCTATAGCAGCAGTGGTTGCTCATGATTTAAAGTAGAGAATTTTTGGGGGAAAGTTATATGGTGTATAAATTATTAATAATAAATCCAGGATCTACATCAACTAAAATTGGTGTTTATGAAGGGGAAAAAGAAGTTTTAGAAGAAACTTTAAGACATTCATCAGAAGAAATATTAAAATATGATACAATATTTGATCAACTTGATTTTAGAAAAGAAGTTATTTTAAATGTATTAAAAGAAAAAGGAATTGACATAAATGAGTTAGATGCTGTTGTTGGAAGAGGTGGAATGCTTAAACCGATAGAAGGTGGAACTTATGAAGTCAATGAGGCTATGGTTGAAGATTTAAAAGTTGGAGTTCAAGGGCCACATGCTTCGAACTTAGGTGGAATATTATCTAATGAAATAGCAAAAGGAATTGGTAAGAGAGCATTTATAGTAGATCCAGTTGTTGTTGATGAAATGGAAGATGTAGCAAGATTATCAGGAGTTCCAGAATTACCTAGGAAAAGTAAATTCCATGCACTAAATCAAAAGGCTGTTGCGAAGAGATATTCAAAAGAACGTAATACTTCATATGAAGATGTTAACTTAATAGTTGTTCATATGGGTGGTGGAGTTTCAGTAGGAGCACACAGAAAAGGTAGAGTTATAGATGTAAATAATGCATTAGATGGTGATGGACCATTTTCACCAGAAAGAGCAGGAGGAGTTCCTTCAGGTGAATTGGTAGAAATGTGTTTCTCAGGAAATTATAGTAAAGAAGATGTTTATAAAAAATTAGTTGGAAAAGGCGGTTTCGTTGCTTATGCTAATACAAATGATGCAAGAGATTTAATAAAGCTATCACAAGAGGAGGATGAAAAAGGTTCATTAATATTTGATGCTTTCATATATCAAATAGCAAAAGAAATAGGCTCTATGTCTGTAGTTTTAGATGGAGATGTTGATTCTATAGTATTAACTGGTGGAATTGCATATAGTCACTATGTAACTAACGCTATAAATAAAAAAGTAAAATGGATTGCACCTATGGTTGTATATGGTGGAGAAGATGAACTTTTAGCTTTAGCACAAGGAGCTATAAGAATTTTAGATGGTGTTGAAGAAGCAAAGATATATAAATAGATTAAATTAATATATATAAATATTTCTAATTTAGATTACTTAAGGGAAGAATTTTGTAATTCTCCCTTAAATTTTGTTTTAAAAAAAGTGTTCATAAAAATCTGAAATATTTATATTTCATAAATATTATGTTAGAATAATAACGATGATTTTAAAATTAACTGATTTTTACAGTATATAAGTTGAGATTTAGTTTTAATTTAAAACCAAAAATTGGAGGAACAGCATGAATAAAATAATAATCAATGATAAGACTATAGAATTTGATGGTGACAAGACTATACTTGACTTAGCAAGAGAGAATGGATTTGACATTCCTGTGCTTTGTGAGTTGAAAAATTGTGGAAATAAGGGACAATGTGGGGTTTGTCTTGTTGAGCAAGAAGGAAATGATAGACTGTTAAGATCTTGTGCAATAAAAGCTAAAGATGGAATGGTAATTAAAACTGATAGTGAAAAAGTTATAGAGGCTAGAAAAGAAAGAGTTGCAGAACTTTTGGATGAGCATGAATTTAAATGTGGACCATGTAAAAGAAGAGAAAATTGTGAATTCTTAAAACTTGTAATTAAAACAAAAGCAAGAGCTCACAAACCATTTGTAGTTGTAGACAAATCAGAATATGTAGATGACAGAAGTAAATCAATAGTTTTAGATAGAAGTAAATGTGTTAAATGTGGTAGATGTGTTGCTGCATGTAGAACAAGAACTGCTACTAACTCAATAAAATTCCATAGAATTGATGGAGTAAGATTAGTAGGACCAGAAGAATTAAAATGTTTCGATGATACAAATTGTTTATTATGTGGACAATGTGTAGCTGCTTGTCCAGTTGATGCATTATCAGAAAAATCACATATTGAAAGAGTACAAGATGCATTAAATGATCCAGAAAAGCATGTAATAGTTGCTATGGCACCAGCTGTAAGAACATCAATGGGTGAATTATTCAAGATGGGTTATGGACAAGATGTTACTGGAAAATTATATACTGCTTTAAGAGAATTAGGTTTTGATAAAGTATTTGACATAAACTTTGGTGCTGATATGACAATAATGGAAGAGGCTACTGAACTTGTAGAAAGAATAAAAAATAACGGACCTTTCCCAATGTTAACTTCATGTTGTCCATCATGGGTTAGAGAAGTTGAAAACTACTTCCCTGAATTATTAGTAAATCTTTCAACAGCTAAGTCACCACAACAAATATTTGGTGCAGCATCAAAAACTTATTATCCACAAGTTGCTAATATAGATCCTAAAAAAGTATTTACAGTAACTGTAATGCCTTGTACGTCTAAAAAATTCGAAGCTGATAGGCCTGAAATGGAAAATGAAGGAATAAGAAATATAGATGCAGTTATAACAGCAAGAGAGTTAGCTAGAATGATAAAAGCTGCTAAAATAGACTTTGCTAAATTAGAAGATGGTGAAGTAGATCCAGCTATGGGTGAGTACACTGGAGCTGGTGTTATATTTGGAGCTACTGGTGGAGTTATGGAAGCTGCTTTAAGAACAGCTAAAGATTTCATGGAAAATGCTAACTTAGATAATGTAGATTATGAAGCTGTTAGAGGATTAGCTGGAATAAAAGAAACAGAAGTTGAAATAGCAGGAAATAAATATAAATTAGCTGTTGTAAGTGGAGCTGCTAATGTATTTGAACTAGTTAAGTCTGGTAAAATAAATGATTATCATTTCATAGAAGTAATGGCATGTCCAGGTGGATGTGTTAATGGTGGAGGACAACCACACATATCAGCTGAAGATAGTGATAAAATGGATATTAGAGAAGTAAGAGCTTCTGTTCTTTATAATCAAGATAAGCATTTAGAGAAAAGAAAATCACATCAAAACTCAGCTTTATTAAAAATGTATGAAAACTACATGGGTAAACCAGGTCATGGAAGAGCTCATGAATTATTACACATGAAATATAAAAAATAATATTTAAAATATAAACAGGATGTTTAATGCATCCTGTTTTTTATTTGAAAATATCACAATAAAAATAAAATTTGTACAGTCTATTTAGATTATCATACAAAAAATAATGAATTCTTTTGTAAATAATGTTCATGGATGAAAACGGTTAATTGATGTAAAATAAAGTCATAAAAGAAATTAGAGAAAATAATTAAAATTTATGGGGGAATATTAATATGGCAAATTTATCACTTAAACATATTTATAAAGTTTATCCAGGAGATGTTACAGCAGTTAAGGACTTTAATTTAGAAATTGCTGATAAAGAGTTTATCGTATTTGTTGGACCATCAGGTTGTGGTAAGTCTACTACTTTAAGAATGATTGCTGGATTAGAAGAAATATCAAAAGGTGAATTATTTATTGGAGATAGATTAGTTAACGAAGTTGAACCAAAGGAAAGAGATATAGCAATGGTTTTCCAAAGTTACGCACTATATCCACATATGACTGTATATGATAACATGGCATTTGGACTTAAGTTAAGAAAAGTTCCAAAGGAAGAAATAGAAAAAAAGGTCAAGGATGCAGCTAAAATACTTGATATAGAGCATTTATTAGATAGAAAACCAAAGGCTTTATCAGGAGGTCAAAGACAAAGGGTTGCATTAGGAAGAGCTATAGTAAGAGAACCTAAAGTATTCTTAATGGACGAGCCTTTATCAAACTTAGATGCTAAATTAAGAGTTCAAATGAGAACTGAAATTTCTAAATTGCATCAAAGATTACAAACAACATTTATATATGTTACACATGACCAAGTTGAGGCTATGACAATGGGTACAAGAATAGTTGTTATGAAAGATGGTATAGTTCAACAAGTTGACTCACCACAAGAAATATATAATAACCCAGCTAATATATTCGTTGCAGGATTCATAGGAAGTCCACAAATGAACTTTATAGATGGTACTATAAAAGAAGAAGGCGGAAAATATTTTGCTTGCTTCCAAGGTGAAAAAGTTGAAATGCCAATGGATAAAGCTAGATTATTAAAAGAAAAAGGATATATAGGAAAAAATGTTATAATAGGTATAAGACCTGAACATTTAGATGATGAGCAAGAATTAGTTGCAGCAAATCCAACAACAGTAATAAAATCAAAAGTTGAAGTTACAGAGTTAATGGGAGCAGAAAGTTACATTTATACTAAACTTGGAGATCAAAACATAACAGTTAGAGTAAATGGAAGTACTAAGTTACAAAATGGTCAAGAAGCTAAGTTCTACGTTGATTCTAATAAGATTCATATATTCGATAAAGAAACTGAATTAAAATTAGTTTAATTAACAATAGCTTTAATATAGAGGGGTAATCAATATGTACAGTTTTCATAAGTTCTTAGAAGAGTTATATTTAAATACTAAAATACCTTTTATGGTTATTTTGGATAGTAATGAATTTATACTATCAAATTTTGATAATTGTGATATAGTTTGTTTAGAGTTTGAAGTTAATGGTAAAAAGGGGAAAATAATAACTGAAAAGGAATATGAAAGCTGTACTTCTTTATTAAGATATTTAATTGAAAATAAGATTAAAGAAGCTTTAGGTAAAAAGGAAAAACTTATTAGGAAGGTTTTAAATGGAGCTACTATAGATAAAAATATTATTGATAAGGAGTTTAACTTTTTAAAAGGTGATTTCTATATAATTAATGTTTATTTAGCTTCACACCTTCAAGATGGTTTAGAACTGGTTGATGAATGCTATGGTAATAAAAATATATTTAGCCTTTTAAAAGAGAATAATATAGTAATTATTGGTGCTTTAGAAGATGTTGATGATCATGTTAATAGTATAAAGGACTCTATTGATTCAAACCTTTATGTAAAATGTTATATAAGTTATATGAAATTAAATAATATAAATAAAATAAAAGAGGCTTATGAGATAAATATGTCTAAGATAAATCTTGCAATAAAATATGATTTGGATGAAGTTATTTATGGAGAAAGAGATTTACTTTTTGAAACTTTAGTTGATTCCATAGATGAAGACTTAAAGATGAAGATGTATGAAGATTTTGGGTTAGGATTTTCTAATTTAGATAGAGAGATGATAAAGACTATAGAAACATTTTTTAAGTGTGGGCTTAATATAAGTGATGCATCTAAAGAATTATATGTACATAGAAATACTCTAATTTATAGATTAGATAAAATTCAAAAGTATACATCTTATGATATAAGAAATTTTAATGAAGCTGTAATCTTTAAAATAGCTTTTTTAATATGGCGTGGTAAAGAAATAAGTAAGTAATATAATTTAAAATATATTTATGCTAATAGGAAACTATATCAAAGGAAATATTTTAAAATTTGATATGGTTTTTTATTTTATGGTGGAAAATAATGAATAAATTTTATATAAAATAATAATAAATTTAGAAACTATATCGAAGTTGTTTACTATAAAGCAGATGAAGATTTAAAGAGAGTTTTAGATTTATTGATAGAGGTACTGATGATTTTGAAGATCTTTATAATTCATTATTAGAAGAGGGAGATCAATGCTTTTTATTAGCAGATTTTAAAGCATTTAAAGATACTTAAGATAAGGTATTTGAAGCTTATAAAGATAAACTAGGATTGGCTAAAAAGCCTTTGAAAATACTTGTAATTCAGTCGTGTTCTAAAGTGACAGAACAATATAAGAATATTGTGATGACATTTTGGAAATTAAAAAATGCACCAAGAAATAATAGAGAAAATAACTTTATGAAAAGTTGTTTTTATATATGATTAGAGTATATAAGTAATAAGAAAAGCTTAAAATTCATAGAGGTTATGGTGAAAAAGAGGTTTTAGATATTCAATTAAGAGGTGTCAATTTATGAAGTTTGGAAAAAAGATTGGACTATTTATGACAGAGGTATAGAAAAGAGTGGATGTTTACTAATTGCATAAATGGATTTTGTGTAGGAACTGCTATAGGAACAAACTGTAGAAAATATCAGGGATTATTATTAGTATGTATTAATATGGAAAGATTAACCTGTTGAGTTATTGTAAATATACAGATAAAATAGTTGATAGCTTTAAAAATCTTCAAGGATTTTATTATGATGGGCTACTTCATTTTAAATTTTTTGTAGATGGAGTAGTTATAAATAAAATTCAATTTATTCCAGAGCTAAATAAGGACATAAATATAAGATTTTTTACTTATGGTGAAAAATAATAGATAAAATTGTGGATAAAATTTATTATGATGTGGATAAAAGTATAGGTGATAAGTTTGTGGATAAATGTTATATTTCAGGAACTGTTGAAATAAATTTAAATCCTAAGGAAAGAAAAAAGATTTATTTACTAATAAATATAAAGCTATGGGGTTTTATGCTCAATCTTGGAGTGTTTGAGAAATACTTAGAGTTTATTAAGAAGATATTCTAGGAAATTATAAAAAAATTAAAAAAAGTCCACAAAGATATATTTACATAAATGTTTTGCTAGAGATTAATTTAATAATCTCTAGCTTTTTTAATTTTTGTGATTATTAAGTTTGTAATTTTACGATATAATTAAAGGAAGAACTTAGTATAAAGGAGAGATGGATGTGAGAACATCATTTAATATAGAAAATAAAATTAATATGATAACTGAAATGAGGGGAGATTCTGTATTTCAGGTTTTAGAATATGATAGTTTAAAGGGAGGAAATTCTTTAGAACTTGCAATTAAACTAAATCAAATGAAGGAAGCTAACATAAAGCTTAGACAAGTAAGAATTATATTAGAAGATAGCTCTATAAATATAGAAAAAGGAGCTTTAAGTTATATGAGAGGTCCAATATCTATGAAAAATAAGATTGGTGGTCCAATAGGTCTAGGTAAAAAACTCTTTTCTAGCAAAGTTACAGGAGAGAGTACATTTAAACCTAAATATGAAGGGACTGGTGATATATTTTTAGAACCTTCTTTTGGTCATTATGCCTTAATCGAATTAGAAGATGATGAAATAATAGTTGATGATGGATTATTTTATGCTTGCGAAAGTAGTGTGGAAATAACTGCCCACATGAATAAGTCTTTATCATCTATGGTTTTGGGCAATGAGGGAGTATTTCAAACTAAGCTTTCAGGACAGGGAATAGTAGTTTTAGAAATACCAGTACCTGAAGAAGAAGTATTTAAATGCAAAATAAATAATGATGTTTTAAAGGTTGATGGAAATTTTGCAATATTAAGAACTGGAGATATTGAGTTTACAGTTGAAAAATCATCAAAATCACTAGTGTCTACAGCTACTGGAGGAGAAGGACTTTTAAATGTATTTAGAGGGACAGGTGAAGTATGGCTGGTACCAACCAAAGCTGTCTATGAAAAGCTTAAGCAAGGATGGAACTCTTTAAAACCATTAACAGATCCAAATGGTAGTTCAAATACTAAGGTGTGATTTAATTAAATTAAACAATTCTCATACAAGTATTATTTTATTTATTGTGATAAAGGGATATAATTAACTTATTAAAGAAAAACATATAGTTAATTATTATAGATTTATATTAATATACCAGTAGTTGAAGGAGAAGGTTATATGAATGGAGTACAGTCTAAACTAAAAGGTAAGGATTTAGATTTTTTATTTGAAGCTATATTAAAATTAGAAGATATAAATGAATGTTACAATTTTTTTGAAGATATATGCACAATTTCAGAATTGAAAGCATTAGCACAAAGATTGCATGTTGCAAAAATGCTTAGGGAGAAAAAAACATATACTGAAATTGCAGAGGAAACTAAGGCTTCAACAGCTACTATAAGCAGAGTAAATAGATGTTTAAATTATGGAGCAGATGGTTACAATAATATATTAAATAGATTAGATGAAAAATAATTAGTAGAATAATTATTTGAAAAAGAGGCATACTACTATCATTAATACTTAAGGAGGGATATAGTATGCCAAATTTAAGCTGTGGTGTAGATAACTGTGCATATAATCAAAATGATATGTGTTCATTAAATTCAATAAAAGTAAATGGTTCATTTGCTAATCAATCAGAAGCTACTTGTTGTGGAAGCTTTGTTGAAAAAGGTGGATTCACTAACGCTGCCGTTGATGTTGGGATTGCAGAACAAGCAACTAGTGTTGAATGTGAAGCAGATAAATGCTGCTATAATAAAAACTGTAAATGCCATGCTGAAAGCATAGATATTTCAGGTAATTATGCACAACACCAAGACAATACAGAATGTTCAACTTTTAGACAAGAATAATAAAATATTAATTTTACTAATTTAGAAGGAAGACTATATGATTTAGTCTTCCTTTTAAATAAATTTATTTATTTTATTGTACAAGCTTATAATTCTACATATTATTTATATAGTTTTTAGTTATAAATATAACTAATGAAAATTCTAATTATTTATAAGAGGTGGAAAGTTTGAATATATTATTAGTTGATGATGAAGAAAAAATTATTGAAGTATTAGAAGCTTATTTGAAAAAAGAAGGTTTCAATGTTTTTTCTTGTAGTAATGGAGAAGAGGCTTTAAAAATATTTGATAACAATAAAATAGATTTGATTCTTTTAGATCTTATGCTTCCAGATTTAAGTGGAGAAGAGGTCTGCAAGGTTATTAGAGCAAAGAGTTGCATTCCAATAATAATGATAACAGCTAAGACTGAGGAAGAGGATTTATTAGAAGGATTCGATATTGGAGCTGATGATTATGTTACAAAACCTTTTAGTGTTAAACAGCTTATTGCTAGAATAAAAGCCATTATTAGAAGAAGTACGCCATGTCCTAATGAGGGAAATGATATTTTAGTCTTTGATAATGGAGAGTTAAAAATCAATGTAGATACAAGAGAAGTGTGGATTAGAGACGAATTAATAACTCTTACATCAACAGAGTTTAATATACTTCTTTGTTTGAGTAGATATCCAAAGAAAATATTTACTAGGGAAGAAATAATAGATCTAGTATTAGGAGATAAAAGTGACAGTTTTGATAGAGTTATAGATTCTCATATAAAAAATTTAAGAGGTAAAATAGAAGAAAACACTAGAAAACCTAAGTTCATAGTAACTGTATATGGGGTGGGATATAAATTTGAAGGGAAGAAAATATAAAAATTTAAATTTTAAAGTCATAGTTCCATCCATAGTTATTATAATAATTGTTACTTTACTTACTATGGTCATATCTAAGTTTTATTTTGATAAAAAATTTGGTGACTATATTATGATTAAAAATCAGAATATAGTACAAAATATTTTGATGGAGCTAAGTGAACAATATTCTGACAATGAGTGGAATTATAAGAATATAGAGAAAATAACTTATGATTCTTTAGATAAAGGAATTATAGTTGCTTTATATGATAAAGAAGACAAAGAAATAATGAATATAGAAAAAAATTCTAAGGATAAATGTAATAGAGTTATGAATTTTATAAAAAGTTCTATGGAAGGAAAATATGGCTCTACAACAAGTCAATTTGAACCTGTGTATTATCCTTTAATAAAGAATGGAGAAAAAATTGGAGAGGTTAGAGTTAAATTTTATGGGCCTATATTTTATATGCAGAATGAATTAGTTTTTTTAGATATAGTAAATAAGGTAATATTAGGTATTGGGGGATTACTTATTCTAGCATCTACAATTGTAGGTTTTATAATCTCAAGATCTATAACAAGACCAATAAATAAGCTAATGACAAAGGCAAAGTACATCTCTAAAGGAGATTATGACAGGAAAATTGAGATAGATACAGATATTTTAGAGATAAATGATTTGATAAATTCTATAAATAATCTTTCACAGAGTATAAAAGATCAAGAGAATATAAGAAAAAGACTTACTGGTGATATTTCTCATGAATTAAAGACTCCTTTGACCAATATACAATCCCATTTAGAGGCAATGATAGATGGAATATGGGAACCGACAGAACAAAGACTATTAAGTGTTAAAGAAGAAGCTGAAAGGTTAACAGCTTTAGTAAGTGATATGCAAAAATTAAATAAATATGATGAAGCTTCAATTAAATTAAAAAAAGATAATACAAACATAAGTGATATAATTTGCTTTGTAATATTTCAATTTTCTAATTTAGCAAAGAGTAAAAGTATAAAGATACAATATGAGAAGAATAATATTAATTTATATTGTGATAAGGATAAAATAACACAGGCTTTAATAAATATTCTTTCAAATGCTATTAGGTATTCAAATGAAGAAAGTACTATTTTTATAAAAGAGAAATTAAAAGACAACAAGGTTATAATATCTATAGAAGATCAAGGCATAGGTATTTCAGAAGATGATCTAAAATATGTATTTGAAAGATTTTATAGGGCAGATAAGTCAAGAACTAGAGCAACTGGAGGAACAGGTATAGGATTAACTATAGTTAAATCAATAGTATCTTCTCATGGAGGAGAGGTTAAATTGGAAAGTAAATTAGGTGAGGGAAGTAAGTTTATCATAATATTACCTAAGGAATCTTTATGATTATTTTTTGTAGTGAACTTTTACTTACTTAAAATACTATATTATCTAAATAATAAAAATACTTATAAAACATTTGATTTTAAGTTAATAGTTAAAGTGAAATGATTGAGCAAAAATATATACCCTTTAAGTAGATTTTAAAAAGGTACTTTTCTTAAATCTACTCAAAGGGTTTTAAATATTTATAAGTTAATAATTTAGGAAATAATATACAAAATATATTTTCCTATATTCTCATATATATTTTTATTTTAAATTGTTTAGTTCATTTCTTATTTCATTCATTTCATTTTGAACTTCTTTAACTTTAGCTTTATTGCTTTCAATTCTACCTTTGATATCTTCAACTATTTCTTGATATTTTTCAATAGTTTCTAAAGAGTTGTTTCCAGGTCTAACATTAAATAATCTATTAGTAAAGTCAGCAAGTCTTTCTTCATCTTGGTTAATATATTTTTTTAGCTTTTTAACGAACTCATCTTTATTTTTTAGTAAAGAATTTAAGAAATCTTTTTGTTTATTAGCTCTAGTAGCATTTATATTATCAAAATATTCTTGTCTAGCAGCATAGAAACCATCTCTTATTTCTTTAAACTCATTTATAAGTTTTTCATTTTCTTCTTTTCCACAGAATCCTATTTTAAAGAATTCATCACTTATTTCTTTAACTTTAGCAGAAGCTTCCTTCCAACTATCATTTTCATATAGTTTCTTTAAGTCTTCTATAAGAGCTTTTCTTTTTTCTATATTAACTTTGTTCTCAGCTTTTATGGTATCAAAAAATTCTTGTCTCTTAGCAAAGAAAGCATCTTTAGCTTCTTTATATCCTAGAGAAATTTCTTCATTTCCTTCTTTTCCAGAGAAACCTATGCTCTTGAATTCATCACAAAGAGCATTGAATTTTTCAGTAGCTTCTTTCCAATTTTCATTATTAACTAAAGATTTAAGCTCTGAGATAATTTCTCTTTTCCTATCAGCTTTATTTCCAAATTCTTCTCTTAAGCCTTCTATAGCAGCTTTTCTAGTTTCTTGTGCTGCACTTCTAGCTTTTTTAAATCTATTGAATAACTCAGTATTTATTTCTTTACCTGCAAAACCTAAAGCATAGAATTCTTCAGATAAAGATTTAGCTAACATGTCTCCAGCTTTTATATCATTTGTATATATTAAAGCTTCAAGTCTTTTTATAACGTCTTCTTTCTTTTCAGCATTTTCTTTGAAGCCTTCATTTGCTTTTTCAAAGAAATTTTTTCTAGCAGTATAGAATTCATTTTTAGCTTCTCTTAATTCATTTTTTAGAATATTCTCAGTTTCTTGGTCATAGTAATAAATATTGTTAAACTCTTCAAGAAGAGCATTGAATTCTTTATTAGCTTCTTTCCAATTTTGAGCACTTTTTGCTAAACTTCTTATTTTTTCAATTACTTCTTTTTTTCTCTTACAAGAGTTTTCTTCTTCAGCAGCTAAAGCTTTAGCAAAATCTTCAGTTTCTATAGGATTTTTATTTTGATCTATGTAATTAGATTCGTTAGTTGTCATGTAAATTATCCCCTTTCTTTTATATAACTCAATTAATATTTTAAGGCGTAACTAGATTTATGTCTATAATTAAAATGTTTTCATTAATATTTATGTATGATATATATAAACATAATATTTTTAAATGTTTAAATAGACATAAATTTATTACCTTTATAATTTCAAGTATATGCTAATATTGCTGATATATTATATTAATATAAATAAATCTAAGTAATAATTAGTGAAAAGAATGTTAATTAAAATAAGCTAAAAATAATATTTTAGTAATAAATATATTTTATTCATGTGGTAACATAAAAAATGATTATGAAACAGAGAAAAATTAAATTTTATTAACTAATATTTGACAAACAGCATTACATACAGTATTCTTTGAAAGTGTAAAAAGTATTAATTAAGTAGCAAAATTACAAGTATTTTAATTAAGTATAATATAAATTAATTAGAGGGGTGACATAAATTGTCAAGATTATTTGGAACAGATGGAGTTAGAGGAATAGCAAATACTGAATTAACAGCAGAATTAGCATATAACTTAGGTAGAGCTGGAGCTTATGTTTTAACAGAGGGAACGCATAAACCTAAGATATTAGTAGCAAAAGATACTAGAATATCAGGAGATATGCTAGAGTCTGCTTTAGTTGCAGGTATATTATCAGTTGGAGCAGAAGCAGTATGCTTAGGTGTAGTTCCAACACCAGCAGTAGCTCACTTAACAAGAGTATATGGAGCAGATGCTGGAGTTATGATATCAGCTTCACACAATCCGGTTGAATATAATGGAATAAAATTCTTTGATGATAAGGGATATAAATTATCAGATGATTTAGAAGATGAAATACAAAGAGTTATAGAAAGTGGTTTTGAAAATGTACCTTCACCAACAGGGGCTAATTTAGGAAGAGAAATAATAGAAAAAGCTGCTTTAGAAGATTATATAAGCTTTGCTAAAGATACAATAGGAGTATCTTTAGAAGGATTAAGAATAGCTTTAGACTGTGCAAATGGTGCATCTCATGAAGCTGCTATTAGAGCTTTTAGAGAATTAGGAGCAGAAATATTTGTAATAAATGATAATCCAGATGGAACTAATATAAATGAAAATTGTGGATCAACTCATCCAGAAGGATTAATGGAATATGTTATTAATAAAAAATGTCATATGGGATTTGCTTTTGACGGAGATGCTGATAGATGCTTAGCTGTTGATGAGCAAGGAAATTTAGTTGACGGAGATTTTATCTTAACAATATGTGCTAAATACTTAAAAGAATTAGGTAGATTAAAGGACGATACTTTAGTTGTAACTGTAATGAGTAATTTAGGACTAATGATAGCTTGTAAGAATGAAAAAATAAACACTGCAGTTACAAAAGTTGGAGATAGATATGTATTAGAAGAAATGTTAGCTAAAGGATATTCTTTAGGTGGAGAACAATCAGGTCATATCATATTCTTAGAGCATAATTCAACAGGAGATGGACTTGTTACTGCACTTCAAGTAGCTAGCATAGTTAAGAGAACTGGAAAATCTTTATTTGAATTAAAAAATATAATGAAGGTATTGCCACAAGTTTTAGTTAACGCAAAAGTACCTAATAATATGAAAAACATTCATGAAGAAGATGAAGAAATAATAGCTGAAATCAAAAAGATGGAAGTTGCTTTAGATGGTTGCGGAAGAGTATTAATAAGACCATCAGGCACAGAACCATTAGTAAGAGTTATGCTTGAGGGTGAAAATCAAGATGAAATAGATGAAATGGCTCATAACTTAGCAAGAATGATAGAAGCAAAATGTAATTAATATATTATATTTAAGATATAAAAAATTATATAAAACTGTAAAATTATAAAAGCTATAAATACATGATAAGTCTATATTCTCAAATCTTCATGTTATTTATAGCTTTTTTATAATTTAAAATATTCTTGTTTATGATTATTAAAAGTGGTATTAATATAAAAAATAATATATTAAATTTTGATGTATCAAAATTTAATATTAATTTTCTTCAATTGGCCCATATTTATCTGAATCAAGTCTTATTAAAGCAAGAGTAAGTTCTTCTGCGTGTTCTTTTTCCTCCTTAGCTATATCTTTTATCATTTTAACAAGAGATTTATCTTCTATTTTACTTATTAAATCATCATAGAGTAATACCGCCTCGTATTCTCCTTTAATATCATCTCTTAGTTTATTTAAAATACTATAAGCAGTTAATTTTTTATTTTCGTGATATGTTTTCTTTAAAGGTTTGTCTTTTATTTTGACATGATCTACTGCTTCTACATATACTTCAAATTCTTCTTTATCATATCTTCTAAGAGCTTCTAAAAATTGGCCGTAGTGTCTTTTTTCATCTTCCATTATATGATGTAGCAATTCTTTTACTTCCACTAAAGCAATTTCGTCTATATGTTTACTGTAGCCATTGATGGCAACTATTTCTGAGATTAAAGCTTCCCTCAAAAATCCTTTTATATCTAAAGCTTTTCCTTGAGGTTGCTTTTTTGTAGTATAGCTCATAAAAATCTCCTAAATTATTTTTATAGTATTTATAATATGATTTTCCTTATGAAAAGTAACTAATTAAAGTATGATATATAAGAAATTTAATTTTTTATAAGTAAGTAAAATATAATATTATCTACTATATATAAGTGAGTTCTTTTATGCTTAGAAATTTTAAATAATTAAAAATATTTAGATATAAATTATACTTTAAAGTTAAAAATGAAAGAAATAAATATAGAAATTTCTTTTGTAATATAGAATTTAAAAGTTTATTCAAAAATTAAATTCTATAGATGTCTATACAACTATACATTGATATATTAAATAAGAGAAATATAGATGTATAGACAGATAATTTAAAATATTTCTTGAAAATAGATAAAAATAACTAAAAATGAATAAAAATGAACTTTAAAAGGTTGAAATTTTAAAAAAAAGTGTTAGAATAAGTTTGTAGCTTTTTAGAAAGATGATGCATAGAATATATTAACTTTCAAAATAATGGATTAAAGCGCCAGAACTTAAAGTTTTATTGATAGACTAACAAGTGATTTAACTTTAGTAGAGTTTAAAGATTATTAATAAAATTAAGTTGACGAGGTTGGGGAGTATCGAATTTTCGGCGGATGCCCCACGGTAAAGCACTACCGTAAAAGATTGGTTAAAGCTTAAAAGTGATTTTAAGGACAAAGTCAATCAGGTGTTTGAGACCTTCTATGTATTAAGAAGTTATATAAAGCTTATTTTGAAATTTAGAATATAATTTTACAAAATGGAAGGAAGAAAAAATATGTGCGGAATAGTTGGATACGTAGGACAAAAAAAGGCAACAGATATATTAGTTGAAGGATTATCAAAATTAGAATATAGAGGATATGACTCAGCAGGAGTTGCAGTTTTAGAGGAAAATAAGATAAAGGCTGAAAAGCATAAAGGAAGATTAGCAAACTTAGAAGGAATATTAAATGAAAATCCAATAGAGGGTGGAATCGGAATAGGACATACTAGATGGGCTACACATGGAGAACCATCAGATGTTAACTCACATCCTCATTTAAATAATAAAGGAACAATAGCTGTAGTTCACAATGGAATCATTGAAAATTACAATGAACTAAGAAACTGGTTAATGGAAAAAGGATACGAATTTAAATCAGAAACAGATACAGAAGTTATTCCAAATTTAGTAGATTTCTACTACAAGGGAGATTTATTAGATGCTGTTATGGAAGCTACTAAACACATGGAAGGTTCATATGCTATTGGAGTTATATGCAATGATGAGCCAGAAAAATTAGTAGCTGTAAGAAAAGATAGTCCACTAATAGTTGGATTAGGAGAAAGAGAATATTTCATAGCTTCTGATATACCAGCTGTTTTAAATCATACAAGAGAAGTTTATCTTTTAGAAGATAAAGAGTTTGTAGTATTAACAAATGATGGAGTTACTCTTTTTGATGAAGAAAAAAATCCAGTGGAAAAAGAAGTTTATCATATAACATGGAATGTTGATGCTGCTGAAAAAGGTGGATATGAAGATTTCATGTTAAAAGAAATTAACGAGCAACCAAAAGCCATAAAAGATACAATGACATCAAGAATCATGGAAGGAAAAGAAGTAACTTTAGATGATATATCAATAACTAAAGAATATTTAGATAATGTTGATAGAGTATATATAGTTGCTTGTGGAACAGCTTACCATGCTGGAGTTATTGGAAAGTATGCTATAGAAAAGTTAGTTAGAATACCAGTAGAAGTTGATATAGCTTCAGAATTTAGATATAGAGATGCTATTATTACAGATAAAACTTTAATAATAGTATTAAGTCAATCAGGAGAAACTGCAGATACTTTAGCAGTTTTAAGAGATGGTCAAGCAAAGGGTGCAAGAGTGTTAGCTGTAACTAACGTAGTAGGAAGTTCAGTTTCAAGAGAAGCTAATGATGTATTATACACATGGGCTGGTCCAGAGATAGCTGTTGCATCAACAAAAGCATATGTAACTCAATTAATTGCTATGTACACATTAGCATTACACTTTGCTGAGTTAAAAGGAAGCAAATCCGTAGAAGAAATTGAGGAAATCAAAAAAGCAATGCTTGAATTACCAGAAAAAGTTGAAGAGATCCTTAAAAATACAGATTTAATAAAAGAGTTTGCAGTTAAAGCATCTACAGAAAAAGATTTATATTTCTTAGGAAGAGGTATGGATTATGGAGTTGCAATGGAAGGATCATTAAAACTTAAAGAGATTTCTTACATTCACTCAGAGGCTTATGCAGGTGGAGAACTTAAACATGGACCAATAGCTCTTATAGAAAAAGATATCCCAGTAATATCATTACTAACTCAAAGAGAGCTTATAGATAAAATGATAAGTAATGTTCAAGAAGTTGTTACAAGAGGAGCTAATGTTTTAGGTGTTTGCTTCAAAGGTGACATGGAAGAAAGTAAGAGAAAAATGTTTAAAGGATTAATAGAAATACCAGAAACATTAAGCTTATTATCACCAGTTTTAAGTGTTGTACCATTACAATTATTCTCATACTACGTAGCTAAAGCTAAAGGATTTGATGTTGATAAACCACGTAACTTAGCTAAATCAGTAACTGTTGAATAAAAAAAGGGGGATTTTGAATATGAATAATGAGAGTTTATTAAAATTATTAGCAGAGTATAAGGAAACTAAAAAGTGTCTTGAAACAGGATTAAACTGGTTAGAAGACAAAGACTATGCTAAAGGGAAGTTAGATATAGTAAATGTAATAATAAGAGATTTAGAAATGGCAATTGCTGCTGAAAGAATTTAATATAAAAATTAGCTTAAAAGTTTAATCTTATGTATATGTGTGGGGATTACTTTTATACTTCATTAGATGATAAAGAAGTTTCTCACTCAAAATACTTAGAAGAAGGAAAAGTAGAAAAAGTATTTTTACAATAGTAGCGAGAAAATAATTTAATAGCTTTGTGCATAGTGTATAAATATATACTATGCACTTATTTTTTTATAGAAAAATATAATTTATTATTATTATTATGAATTTAGGTAAAGAGAATATTAAGTGTATTTATATAGTACTTAAATACAATATATGGTAAAATTATTAAAAATCTATGAGGAGGAATTTCATATGGATAAGGGAGAGTTAAGAAATGAAATTAAGTTAAAAAGAGAACGTATGGATAAAAATACTAAGTTAATGGCTGATGAAAAAATAATAAAAACTCTTTTTGAAAGTGATATATATAAAAATAGTAAGGTTGTATTTATATATGTAAATATGGATTCTGAAGTAAATACATCTAAAATAATAAAAGAGTTATTAGATTCAGATAAAAAGTTGCAGTTCCTAAAGTTATTCCTGTTAGTTTAAGAGAAAGACAAATGAAGGCTTTTAAAATAGAGTCTTTACTTCAATTAAATGAAAGTGGTGCCTTTGGAATATTAGAACCAAGCATTGAGTGTGAAGATATAAGTAAGGAAGTTGATTTAATTATAGTACCTGGTTTAGCATTTGATTTAAAGGGAAATAGATTAGGGTATGGAGGAGGATTTTACGATAGATTTTTAAGAAAATATCCTAATAGTAAGAGAGTTGCTTTATGCTATGATTTTCAAGTCTTTGATGAGATTCCACATGAGTTTTTTGATGAGAAGGTTGACTTAATAATAAGTGAGGAAAAAATTATTGGTTTAAAAAAATCATAATAGTAAAATAATATTTTTAATAATTTTACTTTGTTGATAATAAATTTTAATTGTGTCAGAATTATATAAAATATAATTGTGAGGTGTAGTCAATTATGAAATTTGAAGATTTTAAATATGAAAGACCTAATGTTGAAAAAGATAAAGAAGATATTAGATCTCTTATAAAAGAGTTAGAAAAAGTTGAAAATTTTGATAGAGCTAAAGAAGTAATAGAAAAAATAAATAAGATAAGAAATAATACATCAACTATGATGGCTTTATCAGAAGTTAGACATACAATAAATACTGAAGATGAATTTTATAATGAAGAAAGTGATTTTTGGGATGAAAATTCTCCTCTTATTGAAGAGATTAACAATGAATTTTATAAAGCATTATTAAGTTCACCTTTCAAAAATGAAATAGGTTATTATTATGGTGAAACTATGATAAAGGGTGCGGAGTATTCTCAAAAAAGTTTTTCAAAAGAAGTAATAGAGGATATGCAACTTGAAAATAAATTAGGAAGTCAATATCAAAAACTTATTGCTTCAGCTAAAATTGAATTTGATGGAGAAGAAAGAACATTGGCTCAATTAGTTCCTTTTGTTACATCAGAAGATAGAGAAGTTAGAAAAAAAGCATCAGAGGCTAAATACAATTTCTTTGTTAAGCATGAAGATGAAATAGATGGTATTTTTGATAAACTTGTAAAAGTAAGAACAAAAATAGCTAAAAAACTTGGTTTTAATAACTTTGTTGAATTAGGCTATGTAAGAATGAAAAGGTATGACTATAATAATGAAATGGTTGAAAATTTCAGAAAACAAGTTGAAAAATATATAGTGCCTATAAATAATAAATTATATGAAAGACAGTCTAAGAGATTAGGACTTGAAACTTTAAAATATTATGATGAAAAATTTGAATTTCTAAGTGGTAATCCAACTCCTAAGGGAGATTCAAAGTGGATAGTTGAAAATGCAAAGGTGATGTATTCAGAGCTTTCAAAGGAAACTAAGGAATTCTTTGATTTTATGGTTGATAATGATTTAATGGACTTAGTAGCTAAGAAAGGGAAGGCAGCTGGAGGATATTGTACAAACTTCCCTAACTATAAAGCTCCATTTATATTTTCAAACTTTAATGGAACAGCTGGGGATGTAGATGTATTAACTCATGAGGCTGGACATGCATTCCAAAACTTTAGAAGTTCTTGGATAGAAATGCAAGAGTGTCAATGGCCAACTATGGAAAGCTGTGAAATACATTCAATGAGTATGGAATTCTTTACTTGGCCTTGGATGTATCTATTCTTTAAAGAGGATACAGACAAATATAAATTCTATCATCTAGGAGATGCAATTAAATTTATTCCTTATGGAGTAACAGTGGATGAATTCCAACACTTTGTATATGAAAATCCAGAAGCTACACCAAAGGAAAGAAAAGATGAGTGGAGAAGGATAGAGAAAAAATACCTTCCACATAAAAACTATGATGAATGTGATTTCTTAGAAAGAGGTGGTTGGTGGTTTCAACAAAATCATATATTCTTATCACCATTTTATTACATTGATTATACTTTAGCGCAAATATGTGCACTTCAATTCTGGAAAAAAGATAGAGAAAATCATGAAAAAGCATGGGAAGATTATTTAAATTTATGTAACATAGGTGGAACTAAAACATTCCTAGGCTTATTAAAATATGCTAATTTAAAATCACCATTTGAAAATGGATGTGTTGAAAGTGTAGTTGAAGTAGTTGATGAATACTTAGAAAGCATAGATGACAGTAAATTTTAGTTTTATAAATAAAAGGAACTTGGAAGTGTTCCTATGAAATTCATAGGAACACTTCCAAGTTTTTTTATAATTATATGTTGTATAATCAATAACTTGATGTAAAATTCATAAAATATTCACAAAATATATTTTTTCAAATATTAAAGTTATTTTCTCTTTTTTTGAAAATATTTTTCAAAAAATATACTATTAAAATCAAAATAAGTAATATTAATACTTATTTGTTTTGAATATTTAAAACTTCATTTAAACTTTCATAAAAGTTTAAATTTAAAAACATATTAATTATTATTAACATGATAATGGATATTTTAAATTTATTTATAATATGATATTATTTTTTTTAATGCTTTAATGACAATTTATATTTATTAATATTTAATATTAAAAAATATAAATATTAACTTTATTAATCTAAATTTATTATATAAGGAGGAGAAATGAAAAAGTTTTTTAATAAATTAAGTGTAATTACTTTAATTTTTTTTAGCTTTTCTTTAGTGAATGTTTTTGCTAATA
>NZ_JARHZJ010000105.1 GCF_029258205.1 Clostridium sp. | reverse complement strand
AAAGCCGAAAGAAGGCTTAGAAAACTTTTTAAAACGTAATTTCACAACAAATAGTATAAATGAGAAATGGTCTGGAGATATAACTTATATAAAAACTCAAAAAGATGGTTGGTGCTACTTAGCTTCTGTACTTGATTTACCCTCTAAGAAAATAGTGGGATACTCTTTCGGTAAAAATATGACAAATGATCTTGTTATGGCGGCACTAAAAAATGCTTGTTATCTTCAAGGTATAGACAAGAATAATAAAATAATATTTCATAGTGATTTAGGCTCACAATATACAAGTAATTATATGAAAAATCTATGCAATGAATTTAATATAATACAATGATTTAGTCAAAAGGGTTGTTCCTATGACAACGCTTGTATAGAGTCATTTCATGCTGTTTTAAAGAAAGAAGAAATTTATAGAAACATCTATGAAAAATATGAAGATGCTAAAAAAGCAATTTTTGAATATATAGAAGGTTTTTATAATAGTAAAAGACTGCATTCAGCTCTTGCTTACAATACTCCTAATGAGGTAGAATTTAAAGCTTTGAATGTGTAGCTTTAAATAAAGTTCGAGTTTTCGTGTCCAAGATATTGACACAAATCCACTTTAACAAAAAACTGAAACTAAAACAAAAGTGTATTTCACTAATCCATATTCTTCATTTGAAAAAGGAACAAATGAAGAATATAGATTAATTAGACGTTTTATCCAAAAGAAAAAACGAATTTCAGATTACTCACTTGAAACCATATCTTTCATAGAAAATTGGATGAATACTCTTCCAAGAAAGCTTATTGATTACAAGACTCTGGAAGAGTTATTTGAAATACACTTAGATGAAATATATTTATTATAATAATTAATTTTTAAATCATAATTAAGGACTAGTTAAATTTGATATTGAAATTTAGAGAAATTTTATTTTAATTTACCGAATATATTATTTCTATAATCTTTAAACCCCTTAAAAATCATTTTAATTTTAAAGTATTTATTATTTTCAAATAAGATTATTTTAATAGTTTCTTTAATAAATGAACGCTTATCATTAGATATAAATTGTTTGCAATCTTTGAAATTGTTCCATACAAATAAGCGATTTCTAGTTATATAGTATCTTCTAAGAGAAGAATGGTTAGTATAAGTAATCTTTTTATTAAAAATATTAATTTGTTTACTATCACCTAGATGATGTATTAATTTTGCATCGTGAACTTTTATTTGTTTATAATTTTTTTTAGAAATTCTAAGACAATATTCTAAATCAACGTAATCTATAAATAGTTTTTCTGTAAAGGTGCCAACTTTATTAAAGACTTTTTTATTTAGTATATTACCAGAAGTTATATCTGCAATTATATAGCTATAATTTAGTGTAGTAAATTTAGATTTTTCATTAGTATAATTTTTGAAATTAGTTTCTAAGTGAGTTGGAAATAAACTAACTACATCTTTTTTTTCATTTGGTGATAAGTTTGAATAAGTCTTTAGCATTACATTAACCATACCATCAGTTGCAACACTATCATTATCCATAGTAAGTATCCATTCAAAATTTTCTTTGAGAGCAAGCTCAATTCCACGATTTAAAGCAAATGCTATGCCCATATTGGTTTCATTTAATAAACATTCAATTTTACTAGAATGTTCTTTCTTTAAATGTTTGATATAATTTACAGTTTCTAAATCTGAACCATTATCAACTATAATAACTTTGTCAACCTGATTTAATATTGAATAAAAACATTTAGAAAGTTCATTACCTATATTATATGTAACTATTATGCAGCAAATATTATTCATTTATAGATTCCTCTTTTCTTTTAAATTTTTTTATAATAAGTAATATAGATACTTTAATTTCTATTAATTCTTTTCTAAAAAATATAAATATAGTTAGCAATATAATAATTAAATAAGAAATACCACCTAGGAACCAATTCATGGTATTAGAAAGAAATAAAAAGGAAATTAAGTTTATAAAAAGAAATAAAATTTCATTTTTATCTGGTTTTAAATAATAAAAGTGTTTACTAGAGTAAAAATACCATGTTATAAAAGAAAATGTTGTTGCAAGAGCTATACTTGATGTTGAATGGCTTATAAGCATTGCAATAGTGTTATATGTAGTTGAAATAATAAGCATTAATATAACTACTTTTAAATATTTCTTTTCATTTTTTCTTACTTTATAAATATTTACAAATAAAGCATTTATAACAATCATATAAGGATATGAAGCAAATGATATTGCTATTATATTTAAAGATAAAATATATTTTTTTAAAAATATATTTACTACAAAAGCAAAACCAAAATAGCTTAAACTAGCTATAGTACCTAATATGATTAAATACTTTTTAAAAGTTTTTAATTCTTCTTTGTTTTCATTTTTTGCAATATGATTGTAGAAAGTTACAGAAATAGCGCTTACTAGAAGATTTATAAGATTTAACATTGATATTGCAAATGAATAATAAGCAAAATCATTACTTGTATAAAAGAATTTTATAAACCATCTATCAATTCCGTAAAATAGAATAACTGAAAGATTACCTATAAGAATAAAAAAACCAACTTTAATATTATTCATAATTTCTTTTTTAAATTTAAATTTAAATTTCTTAAATTTTTTTAAAAAATTTAATTCTAAATAAATGGTTATAATTATATTAACAAATGTAGGAATTAAACAATAAATTAGGTAATTTCTACTTTTAAATAAAATTGTAAAAATAATGTTAAAAATTAAATTGAAAATTGTATAAAAAAGAACTATTTTACTATATTTATTAAAATCTCCAATAGATTGATAAAACATGGTAAAAAAACCGTAAATAGCAAATGGGATTATACTAAATGATAGTAATATTATAATTACATCTTTTAAAATTAGACCAATTAAAAAGAAAATTATTGAAAATATAAATTGAATTAAGAAGAATGTTATGTTTTCACATTTTAGTTCAGATTTATTTATTGATTCAATAGATTTTCCACCATATTTTATATACATTCCATCAACAAATCCTAAACTAAGTATTGATGTATATGAAAGATAAAAATTGAATGTTTTCAAATTGGCAAAATCAGTAACTGATAATAAAGCAGGTACTAAAAATGATATTAGTATTCCTGAAATCATACTTAATATATTTACTGAAAAAATTTTAAGTATATTTTTCTTTAGACTCATTAAAATAATTCACCGCCCTATATGTTTATGAAATAAAAATATGTAACATAATTATCATTATAAAATTAATTTGTAATTCTTTCAACTTTTTTGTAATATATATATTACAAAAAAGTTGAATAATTATGGAAAAAGTAGTATTATGTAAAAGATAGAATTTGTTTATAATATTAAACTTAAAAGGGGAGAAAATATAATTTATGAAAAAGAAAATTATTAAAATTTTATTAATCGCTCTCGTTATAACAACATTTGTAGGACAAGTTTCTTTAGCATCAGATCTGAGTGATACTAAGAATGAAAATGGAGTAGTAAGAATAAAGTTGCAAAAAGACAACAATTCATTAATAGATGATGAAAAAATCTCTAATACTATTGAAAAGATTTCTAATCTTAATGAAAAAGCAAGTATAGAAAATATTGATTCAGATGATGGAGAATTACCAATAAGTTTAGATGAGTATTTAGATTTAAAGGATAAATTTCAAGTAAGTCAATTTTTTGTTAAAGAAAATATACCTAATAAATATACAGAAACACCAAATGGATTAAAAATTTATGAAACAGATTTTCAATGGAATGGAGACTTAAATTTAACTAATGAACCTAATACTATAATCTTACATCATATAGAAGCTTCTAGACCTGGACAAACTATACCAGTTACTGATATAGATGCATGGCATAAAGCTAATACATGGGCAGGAATAGGATATCATTTTTATATTACAAAAAATGGAGATGTATTTAGGGGAAGGCCTGAAAATGCTATAGGAGCACATGCTAAAAGTCATAATGTTAATACTTTAGGTATTGCTGTTGAAGGAAAATATGAAACTGAAACGATGCCTAAAGCTCAAGAGGAATCTGTAATTAAATTAGGGCAATATTTAAGAAGAAAATATAAGATAAATACAATTCTCAGACATAAAGATGTAAATTCAACAGATTGTCCAGGGAAAAATTATCCGTTTACTGAAGTTAAAAATAATATTTTATCATATCCGATTACTGAACCTGTAAAACCAGAAGTAAAACCTCCACTTAAAAATCAAGATTTTGCTGTAGAATATCAAAGTAAAGTAGAAGAAAATGGATGGCAAGGCTATAAGAAAAATGGGGAAGTTTCAGGAACAACAGGTCAAGCGAAAAGGGTAGAAGGAATTAAAATTAATTTAAATAATGCTCCAGAAGGAGTTGCATTAAATTATAAAGTTCATGTAGCTGATGAAGGATGGAAGAATTGGACTTCTGAAGGAAATATTGCTGGAGCAAGTGATTTAAATAAGAGAATAGAGGCTATACAAATAAAATTAACAGGTGATCATAGTGAGGATTATGAAGTTCAATATAGAGTACATGTACAAGATATTGGTTGGATGAATTGGCAAAGAAATGGAGAGGTTGCAGGAACAACAGGCCAATCAAAGAGAATAGAAGCTATTGAAATTAAAGTGATTCCAAGCAATAAGTTAGGTATCAAATATGATGTTCATGGAGAAGATTATGGATGGCAAAGTACAAAATATAACGGTCAATTAGGTGGAACAACAGGCCAATCTAGAAGAGTTGAAGGTATAAAAATTTCATTAATGAATAAAGGGAATTCTGATTTAGGTATTAGATATAAAGCTCATGTACAAGATATTGGATGGCAAGATTGGGTTTCTGAAGGAACATTATCAGGAACTACTGGTAAATGTAAACAAATGGAAGCGATACAAATAGAGTTACAAGGAAAAGATTCTTCAAAACATAATATAGAATATAGAGTTCATGTTAAAGGTATTGGTTGGATGCCATGGAAGAAAAATGGAGAAGTTGCTGGAACAACAGGCCAATCAAGGAGAATAGAAGCTATTGAAATTAGAATTAATTAAAAAATTAATAAGATTAACTATAAAAGGATGTTAGCATAATTAACATCCTTTTATTATATAGAGTTTTTCTAAATTAATATATTAACTTTTGATATCCTCAAATATATAATCATGAATTTGTTTGACTGTAGCATCTTTATCAAATGTTAAAAAATACACACCTTTTATCATTTCACCTTTAGAATAGTTGTCTTTAGGGAATCTTTCTTGCTCTAATCCAGAACCACCCATAGAAGCAACTGTTTTTGCAAGTCCTAAAATATCGCTAGAAGATAAACTAGTAGTTACCATAGGCATAAGTTCATTTAAGATTGTTGGGTATTTAGTTGGAGAAACTTGGGTAAATTTCTCAAATAATTTACTTAAAACTATTCTTTGTCTTTCAGTTCTTTCACCATCTCCACCAGTAGTATATCTTATTCTACAATAAGCTAGGGCTTGAGTTCCATTAACATGCTGAGTACCAGCAGAAGTTATGTTAGATACATTTGTTTTATTTAAAGCGTTAAGATCATTAATATAGTTATTTATATATTGAAGCTCATCATTTCTGATATCTAAA
>NZ_JARHZJ010000101.1 GCF_029258205.1 Clostridium sp. | reverse complement strand
TATTCAGTGAATGATGCAAAGTTAACTATAAATATACCTGAAGGTATAGAAATAGACTCTATAAATTATGCAGGGCAAACAATAAAAGTAAATAAAGAAGATGTAAAAAATGGAAAATATGAGTTGCCATTAAATAATTTGAGTTATGAGTTTGATAAAAGCACAGGAAATTATATTTATAACGGTAAGCCTTTGACAATTAACGTTAATATAAGAGGAATAAATACAAGTGGAAGTGATAAAAATTGTAGTGTAACTGGATATATTGATTCTAAATCAATAGAAGATGGTAAGAAAACTGACTTACCTAACATTAATATAAATGTTAAAAGTGGTGTTAAGGTTGAGATAACAGTTAATGACTATATAGGACAAGTTGGTGAAAAATATGATAGTACATATATAAAACCAGAAAATGGTTCATTTAATTTTATTAAAGATCCAAAAAGATTAATTGGAAATGGAATTGCAAATATTTCTGTTAATGGTATTCAAGAGAAACGCAATGAGGATTATTGGATTAAAACTTGGTTTACTAAGGAAAATAGCGAAGAAGAAATAAATCCAGAGGAATTTAAATTAAATAATATAAATTCAGATATAGATTTAGATAAAGAGAATAATTTAACTTATCAATCTTATAATGTTGATGGTTTGCAAGCAACTCAGGATAAAGATGAATGGAACAATAGAGATATAGTTTTTGCTAAAAAGAAAAACAAAGGTATTTTAGCGGCCAAGAGAATAGCTACTGAACCTTATGAAGGTTTTACTAAAGACAATAAGAATAAATCGTACTTGAATATAAATAATGATGTTAATTTGACTTATGAAGGAAAGAATTTAATTTATAAAGGAAATGTAGAAAAGTACTATTTGAGTAAAAAATATACATGTTCTCAATGGAGTGATGGAGAAAATCAGATATATTATTATCCAGAGAATAATACATGGTATAATATAAATTCTATAAATATATGGAATCGTATTGAAAAAGTTGAAAATAATAGTGAATATAATTTTAAACATAATACAATTTTTTATGATGAAATGAATATCGGTAAAGAATGTGATTTAAGATATCCTGGATTTCAATATAAAGAAGCAGATAAATATTGGGGTTATATAAGACCTGAAAACTCAGGTTGGTATCTATTTGGAACATATTCAGATGATGGTTCAAGATTTAGTATAACTAAGGATGGTAAAACTTATGAATTATCTAAAAGTAATTTTGGACTGAATAATAAAGGTAGAGATTGGTATATAGGAGAAGAGAATAGTAATTTTAAAGTACATGGTTCTTCTTTTTATAGTTCATTTACACCAATATATTTAGAAGCAGATAAATATTATCCTATCCAATTAGAGTATTTCAACTGGGGAGGCGGAGGAGCTTTCAAGTTGGGTTATTGTAAGTTAGATAATTATGATAATGATAAAAATGGACAAAGTATATTGAAAAGGTTAAATGAAGCTTCAGAAGCTAAAAACTATAAAAGTTTAAGTGATGTTTTTAGTAGGGGAGGCTATTGGAATAACTATAAATATAATTTAACTGAAAAATTTAATGATTACTTAAATAATATTCATTTAAATTGGATAGGAGAATTAAATGAAAATAATAACTTTACTTTGTATCCATCAAAGAGTAATGAACCAGGTGATATTGCTGATGAAGTTTTTGAAGGAAAGTCTGGAGTTAAATTACCTACAGATGTAGGTGTATATACAATGCATTATAATATTATAACTAGAAAAAAAGATAGTGACAAATCTGGACAAGTTATAAATGATAATGTTCAATCAGGTAAATATGGAAAGTTTGAAGTTAAAGATTTGTTAGATGCTAGTATAAGTGTAGTTGGTACTGATGATAAAAAAGAAATTTATTTAAATGAAAAAGCTAAGGCAATTTATAAAATGATTCCTAATGATATAAAAGCTGAAGATATAATAAGAGATGGAAGAGATTTTCCAAAAGAGATAAGATTAATAGACTTAAAGATTAATGGTATGCTTCCAAATGGAATTAAGTTTGATGAAAAAAATAATCCTTCAATAAATTTAGGCGCTGAAAGTAATGGAGAAAGAAGATTTTCAGCTGATAAACTTGATGATATAATTTATACTTTAGAAAACGGAATGTATGTTGGACAGCCATTAAGTAAAGAGATAAATGTAAGTATAGAATCAAATGGGCCATTTGAATTTAAATCAAGTGAAAATAAGGCTAAATTTAATCTTAATTATGAAGATAAGAAAACTAAATCTATGTTTGAGGAATTTAAAGGAAATTCAATAGGAGTTAGCGAACCTACTAAAGTTATAAAGTTTGGTATTTTAGATTCTGCATCACCTGATAATATAAAAGATGTTAGCGAAGGAGTGCAAGTTGTTAATGGAATGCCACTAAAAATTGCTATACTAGCAGATGTTAAATCACCTAATTCCATTATTGATTTAGGGTTTGATTCTAAGAATATAAAACTATCTAAAAATACAGAGGCGCAGTTTAAAGTTAAAATTTACAATAAGGGAAATTTAAGTAATAGTGAAAAAGAGATTACTATTAACAGTATAGACAAAAATTTAATTAATGGATTAGATAGTGGAATTAAAATTTCTGGATTAAGTGTTGGAGAAAAAGTAATAGTAATAGAATTAACTCCAGATAATATAACAGCAAATAGTAGTGCATTATTAAAAACAAAAGTTGAAAATAGTAGTGATAAAGAATATTTAGCTAAGCTTAATTACGCAGAAATGCCAGATGTATTTTAATCTAAAAGGAAAAATAAGATCACATGAATTAATTTGTGGTCTTATTTTTTTGTGTTTATTAATAAATTTTAGAGCATAACATATTTAACTGTTAAAAACTTAAAAAGAAAATCAAGATAAAAGTACCGTTAGTATTGTTTAATAAAGTTAATTTTTATTTATAGTATTAAAAATAGTTAAATATCTTATAAAAGCCTAGAATTATAAATAATCTGTAAGATGTATATAATAAAATGAAAAATGTATGTATTAATATTAAAAGTACTACTAATAAGAATATAATATATTATAAAAAAATAAATGAATTATTTTATTCAACAACTATAAAATGTGCAATAAAAAAATCAATTGTTAACTTTTGAAATTAATTTTCTGCATTTTGTTGACAAGCTTTCTTTCATAGATTATAATTAATAAAAATTAAACAAAACGGAATATAAATAAACTCGTATAAGCTTTGAATAAGGCAAGGCGTTTCTACCGGAAACCTTAAATTTCCGTCTATGAGTGAATTTGATATACTATAGCTGTACTATAAGCATATTAACTTCACTTGGGAGTTATTATGCTTTTTTTTGAATATAAAATTTCATGTTTGTATATAGTTGCAAGTTTGCTTTCAGAAAATAAGTGAGGATTTAAGAAGTAGAAATACGGAAAAATATTTGATTGTACGTAGATAAATTAAAGATAGTGTGTGGAGGCGACAGTATGGCAAGAATATTAAAAACAGCATATACATTTGATGATGTATTACTAGTACCAAATAAATCAGAGGTCCTACCTAATGAGGTTTCTTTAAAAACTCAATTAACTAAAAAAATTCAATTAAATATTCCATTAATGAGTGCAAGTATGGATACAGTTACTGAATCTAAAATGGCAATAGCTATGGCTAGAGAAGGTGGAATAGGAATAATCCATAAAAATATGACAATAGAAGATCAAGCAAGAGAAGTTGATAGAGTAAAAAGACAAGAAAATGGAGTAATAACAGATCCAATATTCTTATCAGAAGATCACACAGTAAGAGAAGCTTTAGATTTAATGGCTCAATATAGAATTTCAGGAGTTCCTGTAACAAAAGAAGGAAAACTAGTTGGAATTATAACAAACAGAGATATAGTATTTGAAACAAATTACGATAAAAAAGTTTCAGAAGTTATGACAAAAAGTCCATTAGTTACTGGTAAGGAAGGAACTACATTAACTGAAGCATTAGAAATATTAAAGCAACATAAAATAGAAAAACTTCCTTTAGTTGATGATGAAAATAATCTAAAAGGACTTATAACTATAAAAGACATAGAAAAAGCTAAAGCTTTCCCAAATGCAGCTAAAGATGAAAAAGGAAGACTTTTATGTGGAGCTTCAATCGGTGTAACTAATGACATGATGGAAAGAGTGGATGCAGTAGTTAAAGCAAAGGTTGATGTTATTGTTTTAGATACAGCTCATGGTCATTCAAAAGGAGTTATTGAAGGGGTTAAGAGAATAAAAGCTAAATATCCTGAACTTCAAGTAATAGCTGGTAATATAGCTACACCAGATGCTGTAAGAGATTTGAAAGAAGCAGGTGCAGATTGTGTTAAGGTAGGTATAGGCCCAGGATCAATATGTACTACAAGAATAGTTGCAGGTGTTGGTGTTCCTCAATTAACAGCAGTTATGGATTGTGCTGAAGAAGGTAAAAAATTAGGCATACCAGTAATAGCTGACGGTGGATTAAAATATTCAGGAGATATAGTTAAGGCTTTAGCAGCTGGAGCTTGTGCAGCTATGATGGGATCAATCTTTGCAGGATGTGAAGAAGCGCCAGGAGCTATAGAGATATATCAAGGTAGAAGCTATAAAGTTTATAGAGGAATGGGTTCACTTGGAGCTATGTCAAAGGGATCAAGTGATAGATATTTCCAAAATGGTACTAAGAAATTTGTTCCAGAAGGTGTAGAAGGAAGAATTGCTTACAAAGGACACTTAGCAGATACTGTATATCAATTAATAGGTGGAATAAAATCAGGAATGGGTTACTTAGGAGCACCAACTTTAGAGAGTTTATATGAAAATTCTAATTTTGTTGTTCAAACTTCAGCAGGATTTAGAGAAAGTCATCCACATGATATAAACATAACTAAAGAAGCACCAAACTACAGTGTTAATCAATAATAATTAGATTAAAAACTTCAGCAAAGTGTTAAAATAGATGTTGTAGCTTTTAACATTTTGTTGAATTTACTTTATACATAAACGGAAAATAAAATTGTGGAGGAAAGCAAATGAGAGATTTAGTTTTAGTTGTCGACTTTGGTGGGCAATATAATCAGTTAATAGCAAGAAGAGTTAGAGAATGTGGAGTTTATTGTGAAATAATACCTTACACATATAGCATAGAAAAAATAAAACAAAAGAATCCAAAAGGAATAATATTCACTGGTGGACCAAACTCAGTTTATGGAGAAAATACTCCTACATTAGATAAAGAAATATTCAATTTAAATGTTCCTATATTAGGAATATGCTATGGAGACCAATTAATGGCACACCTTTTAGGAGGAAAAGTTGCTACTGCTCCAGTAAGAGAATATGGAAAAACTAATGTAACTTTAGATAATTCATCAAAATTATTTGCTGGAATAGAAGCAGATGAAACTTGTTGGATGAGTCATACTGATTACATAGCAGAAGCACCAGAAGGATTTAAAATTATAGCTCATACAGATGTTTGTCCAGTGGCAGCTATGGAAAATGAAGAAAGAAGGCTTTATGGAGTTCAATTCCATCCAGAAGTTGAGCATACTCCATTTGGTCAAAATATGATGAGAAATTTCCTTTACAATATATGTGGATTAGAAAATTCTTGGTCAATGGCTTCTTTTGCAGAAGAAAAAATAGCTGAAATCAAGAAAATAGTTGGAGATAAAAAATTAATATGTGCATTATCAGGTGGAGTTGATTCATCAGTTGCAGCTGTTATGGTTCACAAGGCTGTAGGTAAGCAATTAACTTGTATCTTTGTTGATCACGGTCTATTAAGAAAAGATGAGGGAGATCAAGTAGAAAAAATCTTCAAAGAAGGTTTTGATATGAACCTTATCAGAGTTAATGCTCAAGATAGATTCTTAGGTAAATTAAAAGGAGTTTCAGATCCAGAAACTAAGAGAAAGATAATCGGAGAAGAGTTCATAAGAGTATTTGAAGAAGAAGCTGGAAAGTTAGGAGATATTAAATTCTTAGTTCAAGGAACAATTTATCCAGACGTTGTTGAAAGTGGAACAGATACTTCAGCAGTAATTAAGAGTCACCACAACGTTGGAGGACTTCCAGAAGATATGGAATTCTCATTAATAGAGCCATTAAGAGAATTATTCAAAGATGAAGTAAGAGCTGTAGGAGAAGAATTAGGAATTCCTCATAATTTAGTATGGAGACAGCCATTCCCAGGACCAGGATTAGCTATAAGAGTTCTAGGAGAAGTAACTGAAGATAAATTAGAAGTTGTTAGAGAAGCTGATGCTATATTCAGAGAAGAAATAGCTTTAGCAGGCCTTGAAAGTGAAATATGGCAATACTTTGCAGTATTACCTAACATTCAATCAGTTGGTGTTATGGGAGATGAAAGAACTTACTGTCACACTGTAGGATTAAGAGCAGTTACATCATCAGACGGAATGACTTCAAACTGGGCTCATATACCATATGAAGTTATAGATAAAGTATCAAGAAGAATTGTAAATGAAGTTAAGGGAGTTAACAGAATTGTTTATGATGTAACTTCAAAACCACCAGCAACTATAGAGTGGGAATAAAATATATAAGTAATTAGAAATGATAAAGCCTATTTTACAGTATTTATTTAAATTAATAATTTGTAAAATAGGCTTATTTTTATATGGTTCACCACCAATTCTCACCACCAAAA
>NZ_JARHZJ010000027.1 GCF_029258205.1 Clostridium sp. | reverse complement strand
GGGAGGACACACCCTTGTTCGAATTAAATAATTTTGATGCTTTACAAATCGGGTTAGCATCTCCAGAACAAATTAGAGAGTGGTCTAGAGGAGAAGTAAAGAAACCTGAAACTATTAACTATAGAACATTAAAACCTGAGAGAGACGGATTATTCTGTGAAAGAATATTCGGACCTATAAAAGACTGGGAATGTCACTGTGGAAAATACAAAAGAGTTAGATATAAAGGTATTGTATGTGACAGATGTGGTGTTGAAGTAACTAAATCTAAAGTTAGAAGAGAGAGAATGGCTCACATTGAATTAGCTGCGCCAGTATCTCATATATGGTATTTCAAAGGAATACCTTCAAGAATGGGATTAATCCTTGATATGTCACCAAGAGCTTTAGAAAAAGTTCTATATTTTGCATCATATATAGTTATAGACCCAAAAGAAACTTCATTATTAAAGAAACAACTTCTTAATGAGAAAGAGTATAGAGAAGCTTGTGACAAATATGGTGAAGAGAGTTTTGTAGCTGGAATGGGTGCAGAAGCTATAAAAACTTTATTATCAGAAATAGACTTAGAAAGAACTACCGCTGAGCTTAAAGAAGAATTAAAGCAAAGCACAGGTCAAAAGAAAGTTAGGATAATAAGAAGATTAGAAGTTGTAGAATCATTCAAATCATCAGGAAATAAACCTGAATGGATGGTAGTAGATGTGATACCAGTTATACCACCTGATTTAAGACCTATGGTTCAATTAGATGGGGGTAGATTCGCTACTTCAGATTTAAATGATTTATACAGAAGAGTTATAAATAGAAATAACAGACTTAAGAAGTTATTAGATCTTGGAGCTCCTGACATAATAGTTAGAAATGAAAAGAGAATGCTTCAAGAGGCTGTAGATGCTTTAATAGATAATGGTAGAAGAGGAAGACCTGTAACTGGTCCTGGAAACAGACCTCTTAAATCATTATCAGATATGCTTAAAGGTAAACAAGGAAGATTCAGACAAAACCTTCTTGGTAAGAGAGTTGATTATTCAGGAAGATCGGTTATAGTTGTTGGTCCTGAATTAAAAATGTATCAATGTGGTCTTCCAAAAGAAATGGCTTTAGAATTATTTAAGCCTTTCGTTATGAAGAAATTAGTTGAAGACGGAGTTGCTCATAATATAAAGAGTGCTAAGAGAATGGTTGAAAGAGTAATGCCACAAGTATGGGATGTACTTGAAGAAGTTATCGCAGACCATCCAGTATTACTAAACAGAGCACCTACTCTACATAGACTAGGTATTCAAGCATTTCAGCCGGTATTAGTTGAAGGTAGAGCTATAAAACTTCATCCACTTGTATGTACAGCATACAATGCTGACTTTGATGGAGATCAAATGGCTGTTCACGTTCCTTTATCAGTTGAAGCTCAAGCGGAAGCTAGATTCTTAATGCTTGCAGCAGGTAATATAATGAAACCTTCAGATGGTAGACCAGTTTGTGTACCTACTCAGGATATGGTTCTTGGTTCATATTATTTGACAATGGATAAAGATGGAGCTAAAGGTGAAGGAAAATACTTCTCATCATTTGATGAAGTAATAATGGCATATGAATTAAAAGAAGTTGATATTCATGCTAAGATTAATGTTAAAGTTACTAAGGAAATAAACGGAGAGCTTAAGTCAGGAATAATCAAAACAACTCCAGGATTTATAATATTCAATGAATGTATACCTCAAGATTTAGGGTTTGTAAATAGAGAAAATCCTGAGGAAATGTTTAATTTAGAAATAGATTTCTTAATAACTAAAAAGTCATTAGGAAAAATAATAGATAAATGTTACTTAAAACATGGTCCAACTAAGACTTCAATAATGCTTGATAACATAAAAGCAACAGGATATCATTATTCATCAATTGGAGCTGTTACAGTTGCTGCTTCAGATATGATAGTTCCTCAAAAGAAATATGAACTATTAAAAGAAGCTGATGAAACTGTAGATAAGATTGAAAAAATGTATAGAAGAGGTCTTATATCTGAAGATGAAAGATATGAAAGAGTTATAGAAAAATGGACTGAAACTACCGAGGAAGTTGCGGATACATTAATGAATAGCTTGGATAAGTTTAATCCAATATTCATGATGGCAGACTCAGGAGCCAGAGGATCTAAGTCACAGATTAAACAATTAGCTGGTATGAGAGGGCTTATGGCAAGTCCATCAGGTAAAATCATAGAATTACCAATCAGAGCATCATTTAGAGAAGGGCTTGATGTATTAGAGTACTTCATATCTACTCATGGAGCTAGAAAAGGTAATGCCGATACAGCACTTAAGACTGCTGATTCAGGTTATTTAACAAGAAGACTTGTTGATGTAAGCCAGGATGTTATAGTAAGAGAACATGATTGTGGAACTGAAAATGGTATTTACGTTGAAGAAATAAAAGAAGGTTCAGAAGTAGTTGAGCAATTAGCTGAAAGATTAACAGGAAGATATACTGCAGAAGATGTTTTCCATCCTGAAACTGGAGAACTTTTAGCTGAAAAAGATACTTATATGGATCCAATTTTAGCTGAAAAAATAGCTGATACTGGAATTCAAAAAGTAAAAATAAGATCAGTATTTACATGTGATTCTAAGGTTGGAGTATGTACTAAATGTTATGGTATGAATATGGCAACATCATATAAAATTAATATTGGTGAAGCTGTTGGTATCGTAGCTGCTCAGTCAATTGGAGAACCAGGAACACAGCTTACAATGAGAACATTCCATACAGGTGGAGTTGCTGGAGCAGATATAACTCAAGGTCTTCCAAGGGTTGAAGAGTTGTTCGAAGCAAGAAAACCAAAAGGATTGGCTATTGTAAGTGAAGTTGCAGGTACTGTAAGAATAGAAGAAACTAAGAAGAAGAGAACAGTTTATGTTGTTACTGATTCAGGAGAAGAATATAGCTATGATATACCATTTGGATCAAGATTAAAAGTTAAAGATGGTATAGCTATTGGAGCTGGAGATGAAATAACAGAAGGTTCAGTTAATCCACATGATATCATGAGCATTAAAGGTGTTGATGGTGCAAGAGAATACTTACTTTCAGAAGTTCAAAAAGTTTACAGACTTCAAGGGGTTGATATCAACGATAAGCACTTAGAAGTTGTAGTTAGACAAATGACTAGAAAGATAAAAGTAACAGAGCAAGGTGATACTAATCTATTACCAGGTGTAATGATTGATATGTTCGATTTCAGAGCTGAAAATGAAAGAGTTGAAAGCTTTGGAGGAGAAAAAGCTGAAGGAGATATAGTTCTTCTTGGTATTACTAAAGCAGCTCTTGCTACAGATAGTTTCTTATCAGCAGCATCATTCCAAGAAACAACAAGAGTTCTTACTGATGCAGCAATCAAAGGAAAAATTGATCCTCTTGTTGGATTAAAAGAAAATGTTATAATTGGTAAGTTAATTCCAGCAGGTACAGGTATGATGAAGTATAGATCATTAAAATTAAATACTGAAAACAGTAATGAAGAGACTGAAACAATAATTGATATTGAAGAATAAGATTAATTTTGTTGACAGTAGTATTCTTAAATGATAAAATACAGTTTGTGTGATTAGCAAAGTACTAAGGGATTAACTTGTCTACATGATTATTTACAATGGAGGTAATCTTATGGTAGACAGACTTTTAGGAAAAAAAGTTATTGGCATAAAACAGTCCACGAAAGCTATGAAAAACGGTGAAGGAAGAGTTTTATATGTTGCAAAAAATGCTAACGATAAAATGCTTACTCCATTGGTAAAATTAGCAGAGAAATGTGGAATTGAAGTAAAACATGTTAAAAACATGAAAATCCTAGGAGAAATGTGTGGTATAGATGTAAAATCAGCTGCAGCATTAATCTTAGATTAGAGTGTTAACATCTAAAATTTATATAGATAGTTAAATAATTTATCAGGAGGTGAAAGTATGCCAACTATAAGCCAATTAGTAAGAAAAGGCAGAAAAACAGTAGCATCAAAATCAACTGCACCAGCTCTT
>NZ_JARHZJ010000052.1 GCF_029258205.1 Clostridium sp. | reverse complement strand
ATCTCTTAATCTCATTTACTGCCTTACCAAAAACTCTTCTAATTTTTTCTTTAGTTATCTCTTTTTCTTTTCCAAGACCTAGTAATATAATATCTTGTATATTATTCTCAGTTGCTCTAGTTATATTGAATATTTCTCCATAAGCACCTTTAAATTGTTTTTTTTTCTTAAGTATATCTATCTTATTGTTTATTTCTTCATTAGGTATATTCGTTTTTTCTTCAAAATATGGGATTAATAATGCATCTGTATCTATACACTTTGATTTTTTCACTAAAAAATTATACATTTATTTTCACCTCTTTAAATTTTTATAATTAATATATCATATTTACCTTTAATAATCTATTTATACTATATACCTAAATTATAAAAAAGTATGTAACCTATATTACCAAACAAAATATAAAAAGCTTAACTAAAAAGTTAAGCTTATGCTAATCCAATAATAGATAATATACGTTCTCTAACATTATTTCTGTCACTACTTATCTTATTTAAAAAAGAAATACGCTCTTTATTATTTTTGAAAGCATCTTTTGGAATTGAAACATAATCAATTGAAGATATAAAAAAATATATATTCCCCTTAAAAGAAAATACCTCTCTTATAATCTTCCATGGATATATTCTTTCTGCTACTCCTCCATTGTATTTAATTCGTATTCCATTGCTTATAACCTCTATTTTACAGTTACCAAACATATCTTTATTTTCTAAGAATTTAACCTTCTCTTCTATATTACTTTCAATTATTCTTTTATTCTTAATATTACATACCATAGAAAAAATAAACCATACTAATAACGTAACCATATAAAAACTATTGTTAAGATTTTTGCTTGCTTTAATAAAAACCATGGTCATTACAAATACAAATATAGCCCCTATAATCTCAAATAAGGCCCAAAAGAAAAATTCCCTGCTTATAAAATCTTTTCTACACTTTACAAATTCATTTTTATTTAAAACAAATTCTAACATATACGCTTTCTACTCTCCTTAAGCATTTAATCTCTACTTTCAATAATTTTACCATAGCTTTTTTGTATAAACTATTATGAACATATTACAATTGAAGTTTTTTACAAAATCTTAATTCTAAAATTCTAGTTCAATTACTTTTCCTTTTTTTAAACTTTCTTTAACATCTATTATTCTCTGATTTGAAGACCCTTTAAATTTTAATCCATCTTCTTTCTTATCTATATCAAACCTTCCATCAACTAACACATCAATGTTTTCTAAATATTCTTTCCAATTGTTAAACTCATTGGCATTTTCTAATAGATATTCAAATCTATACCCTGTATAACTCCAAATATTTAATCCTAATTCTTTTGCGCCTTTAGCAATATATATAAACTTATTAGCTTGTTCTAATGGGTCTCCACCACTAAATGTTACTCCATCTATAAATGGATTATCTGCTAAATCTCTTATTAATTCATCTATGTCTCTTTCTTCTCCACCATTAAAATCATGAGTATCTGGATTAAAACAACCTATACAATTATGTTTACATCCTTGTGAAAAGAAAACTCTTCTTATTCCAGGTCCATTTACTAAACTTTCATAAGCTATTCCTGATAATCTAATAGTATTACTCATAAAAAATTCCTCCTATTTATATGTTTCTTTTTTAATTATCTGTTTAAAAATACTAACTATTGTTAATGATTAAGATAAATATTTAATTAGGGGGTACAAAATGACTAATCAAAACTTATTCTTAGAAATAGAAAAGCACTTATTAAATGATGTTAAACCATCTATATTTTTAAATCAAATAAAAAAAGAAGAATCATTTAAAAATTCTTCTTTTAATATTTTCAACCAACTTAATAAAAAAAATCAAATTGATAAATTCAATCCTTGGACTCATACATTAAATGTAGTAGATATAGCTTCAAAATACAAAGATTTATCCAACAATCCAAAAGCTTTTATGTGGGCAACTTTATTCCATGATATTGGAAAAATAAAAACACTAAATCCAATACATGATAGGATTGGAGGAGAAATAACAAGAAGATTACTTATAGAATGCAGTAACGATAATTCTTTAAACGAAAAAATTATATCTCTAGTAAAGCATCATTCAGCACCTATCTTTATTCTTAATAGAGTTTCTTATAGCATAATGGATTTAATAAATACAGCAGATATTCATGATGTTGCTTTATTATCACTATGTAATAAACTAGGAAATCTTAGTTCTAAAAATAATGACTTAGAGAAAAATCTTTTAGCTAGCAATAAATTTCTTAAAATCATGTCTAGCAAAACTTGCTTACCATGCAAAGAAATCGTGATCTAAATAAAAGGTTATATTAATAGAATCTTATTTTGAAACTATTAATATAACCTTTTTATTTATACTGTAATTAAATTATTATCAGAGTCATCTTCTTCAATATTACTTATAACATTCTTTATCCATTTTCCTGATTTTAATCTTCCTACCTCAAAGATTATCTTTAAGAATTCTTCTGTACAAATTAAGAAATACACTCCATATACAGGTAAAGAAAATACTGTAGCTCCAATAAAAGCTATTGGTACAGCATAAAGCCATATTGTTCCACATTGGACTAACATGGAATAGGTAGTATCTCCGCCACCTCTAAATACGCCAACAATCATAACCATATTAAAGGCTCTTATTGTAAAGAATAACCCTATTATTCTTAAAACTTTAACTGTATCTAAATACGTTCCTTCACTTACATTGAAAGGCTTTAATACTAATGGTGCTGTTATCCAAATTAAAATTCCTAAAACAAAACCTACTAAAACTGATATTATAGCTATATCCTTAGAATATTCTCTTGCTACTTCTTCTTCATTTGATCCAATTTTATTTCCTATCATTATAGACGAAGCTGTAGCTAAACCTATTAATAATACCATAAACATATTATTTAATGTAGTAGCAATCTGCATGCTAGCAACAGCATTGGTTCCTATTCTAGCATAAGCTATTGAATATGCAGTCATACCTAAAGACCATATTATTTCATTTAATATAACTGACCAAGATGTTCTAAAGTATATTTTTACAAAATTCAAGTCAAAGGATATAAGTTCCTTTAATCTTGATGCTACTTTGTTCTTGCTGAAATATACAAAAGACACTATAAATATCATCTCCACCAATCTTGCAATAGTAGTTGCAAAAGCTGCTCCACTAACTCCCATAGGTTTAAATCCTAAATTTCCAAATATAAATGCCCAATTTAAAAATGCATTTATCAAAACTCCAACTATACTTGCATACATAGGAACACTAGGTTGCTCTGTACTTCTTAAAGCTGAAGAATAAGCTTGAGTAAAATTAGTAAATATGCAACTTATAGCAACAATCTGTAGATATTTAGCTCCTAATTCTATAACATTTAAATCATTAGAAAGAATCCCCATAATTTCATAAGACAAAAATCCAGATCCTAGAGCAAAAAGAGTTGAAACTATAAGTCCAATAGAAATATCCAATCCTAAAATTTTTTTAATATTTTTCAAATCTTTCTTACCCCAAAACTGAGACATAAAAACACTAGCTCCAGCATTTATCCCAAGAATACACAAGTTAAAAATAAACATATATTGGTTAGCCAATCCAACTGAAGCTATTGACTCTTCCCCTAGTTTTCCTACCATTAAATTATCAACTAAATTTAGTGATGATGTAATAAAACTCTGAATTGTTATAGGAATAGCCATCATTATCATAGTAGATAAGAATTGCTTATTCTTAAAACCTTTCATAAAATTTAATCCCCCTTTAAAAAAAGTAAAAAAATAAAAGCAAATGGGTAGTCCTTAGCCGCCCATCTGCTTTTAAATCCTATTAATTGTCTAATAAATCTACTTCTTAGTCAAGAGAATCATTCCCTTATTTACACTTCTTTAAAATATTTAGTTTTAAAACTTTTAATTTATCAAATTTTTACTGGAATTTCACCAAGATTTTATTGTATAATATACATCTCACTAAATTTTTAGTGAAAGTACACCAAATTACTAACAATAATACATTCAAAAATTATCCACAGAATAATTTTTTAAAAACTATCCACAGTTTTTTAATAAAAAAATAATCCACAGGAAATTAAAGTTTATTTGCCTGTGGATTATTTTAATTTTATATAATTATGGATAATTTTAATTTCTCCTTTAACTCTTCTGAACAAAAAGAAGCTTCTATACTATTTAAATAAATCTTTTTGTAATCTTCAAAATCTATATTAAATGTCTTATGTACATTTTCAAATTCTTCAGTAAGAGTTATATTAGAAACAGTTCTATTATCTGTGCTTAGATTAACCATTATATGATCTTTATGATATTTATAAATAGGATGTTCTTCATATTTATTTACCCCTTTTGTGTCTATATTACTCTTAGGACACATTTCTAATGTTACTCCTTTTTCTTTTACCAATTTATAAGCCTCTTCATCATTAAATATAAACAGTCCATGACCTATCCTCTCAGCACCTAGAAGCTCTATAGCATCTCTAACATTTTTACCATACCCAGTTTCACCTGCATGTATTGTAACTCTAAAACCAACCTCTCGTGCTAATTTCATAACTTCTTCATAAGGCTTCACAAAGTTTTCTAATTCACCACCAGCTAAGTCTATAGCAACAACACCTTTTCCTATAAAATTTTTTCCCTCTTCAATTACTTCATAAACACTATCTATAGAATGATGTCTTAAGCATGATAATATTATATTTCCCTTTATATCATAAAGCTCTTCTGCTTTTCTTATTCCTTTTATCACACTTGATATTACTTCTTTTTGAGTCATTCCTTTCTCTAAATGCAATAATGGAGCAAATCTTATTTCTATATATTTTACATTTTCCTTACTTGCATCTTCCATAAGTTCAAAGGCAACTCTTTCTAAGTTTTCAGCCCTTTGTAATAGTCTTACTGGAAGATCAAATCTATTTAAATAACTCTCTAGTGAATTGCAGTCTTCTGGAATAACTAGTAACTCTTTTACATTACAATATTCGTAACTATCTAGCTTAACGCCTTCTTTTTTAGCTAATTCAATAGCTGTCTCCACTCTTAACGATCCGTCTAAATGACAATGTAATTCTATCTTTGGTAAATTCAATAAATTCATTTATATGACCTCCATTAATTAAAATATTTGTCTTACTACTAAAATCAAAGTTTCTAATATTAAATAAATAATTTATATAACCTAAAAAATATTCAAAAAAAATTCTTGATTACGAAGAAAGCTTATTTGCTTTCTTCGTAATCAAGAATTCTCGGTTCTTGGTAGAGACCCCTAATCCATATCATTAGAGTTATACGAAGCAAAATTTATTTTTTTATTTATTTTACCATATAAAAATTTATAGTCAATAATGAATTATAAGTAATTTTTTAAACATAAAAGAAAAATCTATGACCATGCATTAAAATTTTACCTAATTAAGATAATATCTAAAATACATGTCATAGATTTTCTTTAACCTATATATATTATTTCCTTAGAAATATTAAACACAATGATAAGCTTTTTTATTTCCTTCTAAGTGAGAACGTCTGTCCTCTCTCTCTTCATATTTTCCTGGACCAAATCTTTCATCAAGACTTAGGTATCCAGTAACCCTTGAGATTCCTTGAATATCTTGGCTTCCACACTTAGTACATTTACATTCGTTATTATGAAGATATGTTCCACAGTTTTTACAATATCTTATATGGAAGTTAATTCCCATATAACTTATATTAGTTTGCTTGTAAGCATAGTTAACTATTTTCATTATAGTTTCTGCATCTGGACAATCATCAACTTCTATATAACTGATATGTCCACCATTACATAATTTATGATATGGTGCTTCAATATCAATTTTATTTTTTATTGATATTGGACAATAAACAGGAACATGATAACTATTTGTATAGTAATCTTTATCTGTTACTCCTTTAATTATTCCAAAAGCTTTTTGATCTTGTTTTATAAATTTACCTGATAATCCTTCTGCTGGAGTAGCATAACAGCTCCAATTTAATCTAGTCTCCTCAGTTAGTTTGTCACAATATTCTCTTATTCTTTCAACTATTTTTATTCCTAATTCTCTTGAAGTTTCATCTTCACCATGATGTTTTCCAGTTAAAGCTATTAAAGCTTCTGCAACTCCTATAAATCCAATTCCCCAAGTACCTTGTTTTAAAACTGGTTCTATTGAATCATCTGGTCCTAAGTTCTCAGCACCTTTCATTAATCCTTGACCTGCTACAAAAGGTAAATCCTTAACTCTTAAATTTTTAAGAACTCCATATCTATGCATTAAAGATTCTTTAGTTATTCTCAATCTATCATCTAATAACTCAAAGAATTTATTAATATCTTTTTTAGCTAATATTCCAAGTCTAGGAAGATTTATAGTTGTAGGAGCTATATTTCCTCTTCCTTTACATCCTGGCTCACCATTAACATTTTTCATAAGATAAGTTCTACATCCCATAGTTGCTGGCATATATCCTTTATCATAGTATTCCTTATTAAAGTCCGCATCGATATTCATGAAAGTTGGATTCATTCTTTTAGCTGCTACTCTACATGCTAACTCATATAAATAGAAATATGGATCTTCTGTTTCTCTATTTACACCTTCTTTTACTCTAAAGATTATATTAGGGAATATTGGTTGCTCTCCTCTTCCTAATCCTTTTTCGTATTCTAATAAGAATATTTCACAAACTAAAGCAGCATCTTCATTGTATGGAATTCCTAAATTTAATGAACTAAATGGAACTTGAGATCCTGCTCTTGAATGCATAGTGTTTAGATTGTAAACAACTCCTTGCATTGCCTGATGTACTCTTTCTCTTAATTTCTTCTCTACTAGTTCATCTAACTTAGATCCTTCTAATCCTAATCCTATATATTCTTCTCTTATTTCTTGTCTTGTAGGTTCTATAAACACACTCATATCATTATCGAAGTCTGGATGTGATTGTCCCCCAAACATGTCATTTTGAGTTGATTGTAATAAAATACATGATAATTCTGCTGCTGTCTCTATTCTTCTTGGTGCATTAATAGTTCCGTATCCAGTGTTAAACCCACTTTGTAATAATTCACCAGTTGGTATGTGTAAACAGTTCGTAGTTAAGTTGTAACTATCTAAATCATGATAATACACATCTCCATTTTCATGAGCTTTTGCTAATTCTTTAGGCATTGTAGATAAGTTATACCATTTGTTAGATTCTGAAGCTATTCTTAAAAGCTTTGATGAGAAGTTATTTCCTACATTAGCATTATCTCTATCTGTCTCTACTCCTATCTTGCTTATAGCTTTCATTAAGTCTGATTTTATTTCTCTAACTTTAGTTCTCTCAGTTCTATATGCCTTATATGCTGTTGCTACTTGATTAAAACCATTATCCATTAAAGCTTTTTCTACTAAAACTTGAATTTCTTCAACAGTGACATCTGTCTTACCTGACATTTCTATATAATTAATTACCTTTTGTATAGTATCCAAAACTTGGCTTTCTCTTATTGCAATACCAACTTCATTTGCTGCTCTCTTTATTGCATTTGCTATTTTATCCGCATTAAATCTTGATTCTCTACCATCTCTTTTCACAACATGTAGCATTTTTAACTCCTCCACTCCACTATATCTTGTACTCGAACAATTATACTCTACTATCAGTAGTTATGCTAATTAAAAAAAATCCTTATGCTAAAAAAAAGACTTATTATCTCCTCTTTTCCTTCTTTTTCTTAGCATATATTCAATTTTTCTTTAGTTGACATTAGTAAAAACTTATTTATCTATTCTCCATAAGATGAATAATATTCCATATAATGTAACATAATAAATATATGAAAAGTAATCCATAGGAGGAATTTAAATGAATAAAATAACATTAATTGCTTTTCAATTAATATTAAGTTTATTAGTTGGATTAATATTTGGAAATTTAATTATGCCTTTAAAAACATCAGAAAAAATAGATACCTTAAAAGATTTAGAATCAATTGATTTAACAAGGAATGAAGAAAATCCATATGACTTTGAGATGGATGACTTATCTCTAGAAACTCTTAGCCCATACACCGGAAACATCTTAAAATCAAATTCAATAGATAATATTCCTTTTATATGTATAATTGAAAATTCTAGAGCAGCTCGTCCTCAAAGTGGACTTTCTGAAGCAGATATAGTTTATGAAACTATGGCCGAAGCAGGAATTCCTAGATTCTTAGCTGTATTTTATGAAAATTCTCCTGATGTTATTGGGCCAGTAAGAAGTGTACGTCCTTATTTTTTAGATATTTCTAAAGAACATGACTTACCCTTTGCACATTGTGGTGGAAGTGCAGAAGCACTAGCTACAATTTCTAGTGATGAATCATTAAATAGTATAAATGAAATAAAAAATGGAGCAGCTTTTTGGAGAGATAATACAAGGAAAGCCCCTCATAATCTTTATACTTCAGCTAATAATATAAGGAAGTTCATTGCTGATAATGGATATGAGTATTCTAAAAATAATATATTAAGCTTTAAAGATAACTCTCTATTAAATTCTTCTAACTATATATCTGAAGTAAAGCTTAACCTAAGTGACTATTACAAAACATCTTATAAGTATGTAGATGGCTTCTATGAAAAGTATATGGATGAAGAACTTGCTATAGATAAAAATACCAATTCACCTCTTAAATTTAAAAATATAGTAGTGCAAATAACTGATATGTTACTCCAAGCTGATAATACTCATTTAGATATTGATTTAATAGGTACTGGAGAAGGATATGTTTTCTCTAATGGAAGAATGGAAAAAATTCATTGGGAAAAAGAAGCTCCTAATAGTAAAACTATATTAAAAACAAAAGATGGTAATCCAATTTACTTATCTAGAGGTAACACAATTTGGAATATAGTAGATAAAAATTCTTCTTTATACTTCAATTAAATTCTCAATTAAGTTCATAAGTAAACCGTTTTTTAAGAGAATAATCTGTTTTAATATATTATTAACAGATTATTCTCTCTTTATATCTTTATCAATATTGATAATCATATCAGTATTGATATATAATTCATTTAAGGCTAAACTCAATTCGCATTAATTACTATAAATGTTGAATTATTCAGTTTCATATTGAATTTACTAAATGAAATATAAATATTTTAATAAGTTATATTTTATTTAGTAAATATAAAATGATTGGGGGTATATAAAGTGCAAAAAATTGCTATAATAACAGACAGCTCTTGTGACTTAACTATAGATGAAATAAAAGAATATAATTTAAATATATTACCTTTAAAGATAATATATAAAGACAGAGAATATAATGATATTTTTGATATAGAACCAATTAATGTTTATGAAAACTTACACAATGAAGTACCAACAACTTCATTATGTAGTCCTGACTATATAAATTCAGTATTAGACAAATTAGAAGCTGAAGGATATACTCATTTAATAGGTATATTTATATCTAACTCATTATCAGGTACATTTAATGCTGCTAGATTGATTATTGAGGAACGTAATTCTTTTAAATATTACTTATTTGATAGTAAAATAATCGGTTATCCTTTAGGATCTATAGTTATAAAAGCATCTGAACTTGTTAATGAAGGAAAAAGCTTTGAAGAAATAATCGAAGCTCTTCCAAGCATAAGAGAAGCTACAACTGGATATTATACTATTAATACATTAGAATATTTAAGACGTGGTGGAAGAATAGGTAAAGTTGCCGGAACAGTTGGAGATTTACTTCATCTTAAACCAATAATATCAGTTGATGACCATGGTGCTTATACAACAGTTTCTAAAGCAAGAGGAAGAAAACAATCTTTGAAAAAACTTGCTAGCATAATTTTAGGACATCTTGATGAATGTAAGTGCAATATAGCTATTCTTAATGGTATGGCAAAAGAAGAAGCTAATCAAGTTCTTGATTCAATTAGATCTCATCCTAACTTATTAAAATCTCAAATAAGAGATATAGGAGCTGCTATGGGAGTTCACGCTGGTCCTGGTATGGTAGGTGTATCAATCCAAAAGGAAAGTTAGTTATGTATAATGATGAATTTATAAAAGCTGAAGAAAAACGCCTTTATGATGAGTATAAGAAACAGGTAGCTAACCTAAAAAAAGTACAGAAAGAAAAGAATGCTGTAGGACAAGTCTTTACTAAAGGACTTCTTCCTATATATGCATTATATATTCTTAGCATTCAACCTACTAACGGGAATGATTTGGCTCAAAAGATTGGTGAACAGACTAATGGACTTTGGTTTCCTAGTACAGGTGGCATATATCCCTTACTAAAGAAATTAGAAAAACAAGGCTTTGTAACTGGTTCTTGGGATGATCCTAAAAGAAAAACACAAAAAGTATATTCTTTAACTCCAGAAGGTTTTAAAGAATTTGAAGAAAAAAAAAATTTGTTAAAACCTAAAATAAAAGAAGCCTTGGAAGTCTTTAAGATAATATATTCTCATCTTTATAACTAAAAAAGATTCTAAAAGATTATATTATCTTTTAGAATCTTTTAATTTTAATTATTATTCAGCTGAAATAGCTGCTACTGGACAACTACCTTCTGCTTCCTTTGTTGCTTCTTTACTATTTTCAGGAACTTCTTCAACAATTACATTAGCTTTTCCATCATCATCCATATCAAAAACTTCTGGCGCTACTGTTGGACATAATCCGCATCCAATACATGTATCTTTATCTACATTTGCTTTCATAATTATTTCCTCCTTAAAATTTTATCTTAACATTATTATCATTCCCTAAATTTAAGTTTATATTACTTTATAATAAGCTAAATAAAAAAATTAAAAAGAATGAATCAAAATATTTATACTATTTTGATTCATTCTTTTATTTATACTAATATAACCCTTCAAAGATTAATGAATATAGTGGATTTTCAGCTACATATTCTTCAGCTTTTCCATTTTCTAAAGCTTCAGTTAAGTCTAAGTTTATTGGTAGTTCTCCGATTAAAGGAAGTCCTAAATATTCAGCATGCTCTTCTGAAGATTTCTTGCTAAATACTCTCATCTTCTTACCACACTCACATTCTATGTAAGCCATATTTTCAACTACTCCCTTTACCTCAACATTCATCTTATGAGCCATAGTAACTAATTTTTTAACTATCATTGATACCATGTCTTGAGGTGTTGAAACTATTACTAATTCCTTTATAGGGAATGTTTGCATTACTGTTAATGTTATGTCACTTGTTCCTGGTGGCATATCTATTAATAAATAATCTAATTCTTCCCAATCAGTATCTTTAAACATTTGATTTAATACTCCTGTAACCATTGGACCTCTCCAAATTACAGGATCATCTTCAACTTCCATAAGTAAGTTCATTGATATAACTTTTATACCTAGCTCAGTTTTTACTGGAACAAATTTAACTTGCTTACCTTCACTATCCACAGCAACTATATCTGCTCTTTTTTCATTTATTCCAAAGAATCTTGGCATTGATGGTCCTGTTATATCTGCATCTAACACTCCAACTTTATATCCTTTTTTAGCTAATTGAGTAGCTAATATTCCAGTAACAGTTGATTTACCAACTCCACCTTTACCACTTATAACACCTATAACATTTTTAATATTTCCATAGTTAGTTCCTAATTTTGCTGGTACTGATGAACTACATCCTCCATCTTTACTAGCTGAACTACATTTGTCTTTATTTGCACAACTTGCACAACTTCCCATAAGAAAAATCCTCCATTCTGTTATCTATCCCATTCCTTTTGAACATCTTTCCAATTGTCATAAACATTTATGTCCCAAGAGTTCTTATAAACTCCATCTACATATAATTTTTTTTCTGAATGAGTTAATCTGTTTTCAATGGTTATTACAGTTCTAAACATAGTAGATGTATAACCATAATTTCTCACAGTAACTATTATATCAAAATCATCTCTATTATGGTTCATTATTGAAGCATTTGGAACTACTTTTTTTACATCTTTTTCAAAATTTTCAATATCTGATGATAACATATATTTTGTACAATCTCTATCTCCAAGTATATCAATACCAACTTTGGCATTGTCTTTGTTTAATTCATCTTTTTCTTTTTTTAACACTTCAAGTATTGAATCATAGTATATTTTATCAAAAGCTCTAGGTTTTCTTATTGCCTGCATATTTTGCATTAAATAGTTGTCTAATCTCTTAGATATTCTATAAAAGTGATCTCCATCGTAGAAATTACCTTCTCCATTATTTTTTACACCTGTTACATAATAGAATTTTTTTTGTTCATCACCAACATGTATTTCAAAAATATAATCTGGAGGTAAATCTGTCTTTTTGCTAACAACCTCAGCTTTAGATAACATACTGTATATATTATCTATTACTGACTTTTCTTTTACTAAAAACCTAAAACCAGAATCTCTTGTACTTTGAATAACTATTTTATCAACTTTATTTTCTTTTATATATTCAAAGTCATTATTATTACTCCCCAAAAATTTTGAGTTTATATCTTTAACTGAAAACCCAACAATGCCTAATCCTAAAACTAAGCAAAATATTACTAGAATTAATTTCTTATTTTTCACCTGTTTCTTTTCTCCCTTTTAATTTATTTATATTATATAGTAATATACCACCTATTAATATAAATATTGATATAAATTGAGATGTTGATAATAATCCTACGCTACCTCTAGGATCATTTCTTAAAAATTCTACAAAGAATCTACCTATACTGTATATTATCATATACATACTGATAGTTTTTCCTTTTTCTTTGTTTTTATTTCCATACCATAGTAAAAATAAACCTAAGACAAAATCAAAAATTGATGAAAAGATTTGTGTAGGATATAATGGTATCCCAGCTGGAGCTAATGAATCAGCAGGAAAAATAATTCCTATAGAACTTGTAGTTTCAGCCCCATAGCAACATCCTGCAAGTAAACATCCTATTCTTCCAAATCCTTGAGCTAAGGCTAATCCTGGAGCTACTAAATCTGCAATTTCTAATACATTCCACTTATTTTTAAAAGAAAATATAGTAATTCCTAAAGCTCCTCCTATTATAGCTCCATAAATTACAAAGCCATTTCCAAAATCTCTAAATATTATGCTTGGATCTTGAATGACCATTCTCCATTCAGTTATTATGTAGAGTATTTTTCCTCCTAAAATACCTGAAATAACAGTTAAGATTGTAGCATTAAATAGCTTATCTTCGTTATAGCCCCTTTGAGTTCCTCGCTTTAAGAATAATAATGTTGCACAGATTATACCTAATCCTATCATAAATCCATAGCTATAAATCTTAAGTCCAAAGATTTCCCCTAAAACAATCCTCATAAACTCCTCCAATATTTATTTGTAAATTTAAAAGAGAAGCATATTATGCTTCTCTTTTAAATTTAATTATAATACTTCTACTAAAGCAAATCAAATTTTCTACTCACTATGCTCTATACTATCAATTATAGCGTTATATATGATTGAATAATTTTCTTTTTGCTTATTTTCACTTGCACTAAACAACACCTTTATGATTTTATTTTCTCCTAACTTTTTATAATAAATAGTATTAAAATAGATTATTCCTTTATCATTTTTTTCTTTGAAAACTACCTTTTTCACTAATTCATCATCAAGGCTTTCATCAGATACTAAATAGTCACTTATATTATTTTTATTTAGAACTTCTTTTTCCTTATCAACCATTTTTTCTAAATCATCACTTGAATTTAAAATCTGCACATATCCCCATAATCCCATATTGTCACTTATAAAGCTATTATCATAAATAATATAATTTCCTGGGTATTTTTTTTCTTCAACATCCCAACTATCAGGTAACTTATAGGTTAAAAGACCATCTAGGGCGGTATATGTACTTAGCCCTTCAATATTATTATTTGTTAATGCCACTTTTTTTATATTTCCAGTAAATATATTTTCACCAGTTACCAATATTATCATAAGCAAAATTAATATTAGGGTTATCCCAAATTGTTTTTTATTCAAAAAATCACCTCTTTTCATCTTTTATGAAAGTCTATATTTAAAATATATTCAGCAACTAATTAAAAATTACTAAATAGAGCATTAATCTTGCATAAATAAAAGGGGCTATATCATTTTGAGGTGCACCCCGTTAAGTAGACACGGTATAAAAGACTGTGTAAAATCTACTTAACGGGGTGATTTTTATGGAGAAAAAACAAAGAATTTATTCTAAAGAAATAAAATTAAAAGCAGTAAAAATGTACTTGGAAGATGGCTTAGGAAGTACTAGAATAGCTAAAGAATTAAATTTATCATCATATAAAAGAGTTATGTTATGGGTTAAAAACTAT
>NZ_JARHZJ010000087.1 GCF_029258205.1 Clostridium sp. | reverse complement strand
TTTCTTGGGTCAAATCCTTTTCCTTCTAAGTCTTTTCCAGCTTCTATATATTTACGAGTAGCTTCAGCAAATGATAATTGACACTCAGTATTAACATTTATTTTTGATACTCCTAATGATATAGCTTCTGCGATCATATCTGAAGGGATTCCAGTACCACCGTGTAATACTAAAGGCATATCTCCAGTAGCATCTTTAATGTTAGCTAAAGCTTCAAAGTTTAATCCAGCCCAGTTTTCAGGATATTTTCCGTGAATGTTTCCGATACCAGCAGCTAACATAGTAACTCCTAAGTCAGCTATTTGTTTACATTCAGCAGGATCTGCTATTTCTCCAGCTCCAACAACACCATCTTCTTCTCCACCGATTGATCCAACTTCAGCTTCAACTGATACATTTTTAGCAGTAGCTAAGTCGATTATTTCTTTAGTTTTAACTATGTTTTCTTCGATTGAGTAGTGTGATCCATCAAACATTACTGATGAGAATCCAGCAGCCATAGCATCTATAGCTCCTTGATAACTACCATGATCTAAGTGTAATGCTACAGGAACAGTTATTTTTAACTCTTCTAACATTCCATTAACCATTCCAACTATTGTCTTGAATCCACACATATATTTAGCAGCGCCTTCTGATACTCCTAATATAACTGGTGAGTTATTTTCTTGAGCAGTTAATAATATAGCTTTTGTCCATTCTAAGTTGTTTATGTTGAATTGACCAACAGCATATTTTCCTTCTCTTGCTTTATTTAACATTTCTTTTGCGTTAACTAATGCCATTTTGTTTACCACCTTTCAAAATCTTTCATTAACTTTATGCAGGGACATAAAAAGTCCATGTGGGACTTACCCCTTTCACTAACATTATAAACTAAAATTATTATAAATTCCACAATAAAATATATTTTTTAGGTTTGAATTTAAAATATTACCTATATTTACTTTATGAATATCCTTTATATGCTTTGTATAGCTCTTAATTATGTGTACAGAGGATAAAGCGTTTGAATCATCTTCAGTTTTTATATATTGAGTTAAACTAAGTATTTCTTTGCTTAAATTATCTAATTGTTCATGGTTTATGTAAAGAGATAAAGAAACATAATTTTCTTCTAAGAAATTACTTAAGATTAAAGACTCTTCATAAGCTTTGTAAAAGTCTCCTTTATTTAAGGAATTTTCTATTTTATTGCTATAATCATTTACCTTATCACATACATCTATTAGTTTACTATTAAAAAATAGAACAGAAATAAGGAGTAAAAAAAATATTAATGATGAAATTATGGTGTTTTTCATAATATGATATCCTCTTTATCTTTCTGATTTTTTCTTTGAACAAATAATTTTCCATTAGAATTTATCATTATTAGGAATAATTTATCCCTAGGTGGATAATTAAGAGATTTTAGTTTTTCATCCAACCATTTTTCATCTTTGTTAATTCTTTGTAGAGCCTTTTTGTTTAAACGTCCTCTTTCCAATAAAACAACTGGAATTTTTGATTCATTTTGCTTTATGTTTAAATCTTTTCTTTTAACAGTGTCACAAGCGCTTTTAGGAATAATTGATATGGTTCCATTAGTTTCTATAATCGCATATTCAATGTCACTTATATCTAAATAACCAGCACTTCGTAACTCTTCTAATATATCATTCATTGTTAACCTTTGTTTTTTCATCATTTCTAGATTGATTTCTCCATTACTTATTATTATGGAAGGAGTACCATCTAGGAGTTTTTCGAATAAACGGCTATGTTGTTGGATTTCAGATATTAATATTTTCACAAATAAAAGTGTAATTATAGGTACTATTCCTAAAAGGAGAGGAAGACGAGTATCTTGCATTGGTAAGGATGCTAGATCGGATAGCATTAAGGTTATTACAAGTTCATAAGGTTGTAACTCCCCAATTTGACGTTTACCCATAAGTCTAATACTTATAATTACAATAAAATAAAGTATTGCTGTTCTTATAAAAGTTATTAGCATAAAAAACACCTCCTCTAATAAAATAGGGTAACAAATTTAAAGGATATTTATACATAAATAGATAAATTTTTTTTAGTTTTAAGTGTATAATAACAATAAGGTTGCTTATAAGTAGAGAGGAATGGTGTTTATGAAAAGCTTTAGGGTTAATGTAAATGGGGAAAATTTATTATTTAATGAGGGAGAAAAATATTCAGCAATTTTAAAAAAAGACTATATAAATGAAAAAATACCTATTACTTTAGTTAGGCAAAAGAATAAGTATTATGAATTTACTGACTTAATAAATAAGGATGGAGATATAGAACTTGTAAATATAAGTGATCCACATGGGAAAATAGCTTATAGTAGAACTTTACAGTTTGTATTTATAAAAGCAACTTTAGATTTATTTAAGGAGGCTAGAATAAATATAGAGCATTCTATAAGCAAGGGAACTTTTGGGGAAATTCACAAAGAAAAAGCTTTAGATGAAGAAGATATATTAAAAATAAAGAAAAAAATGCAAGATATAATATATAAAAATATTATAATAGAAAAAATAAAGATGCCAAAAGAAGAGGCTATAGATATATTTAAATCTTATAAGATGAAGGATAAGGTTGATTTATTACATTGGGTTCAAGAAAAGTATGTAAACTTATATAAATTAGAGGATAGATATGATTATTTTTATGGAGATATGGCATACTCTACAGGTGTTTTAAAATATTTTGATTTAATATATTATGATCCAGGTTTTATACTTATGGTGCCAAGCCATAAGAATCCAACAGTTGTACCTATATTTAAGGAACAAAAAAAGTTATTTAATGTGTTTAGAGAAAATGAAACATGGCTAAATATATTAGGAACTCCAGATGTAGGTTCATTAGATTATAAATTAGTTGGAGAAGAGTGTTCAGATATAATAAGAGTTTCTGAAGCTTTACATGAGAAAAAAATAGCGCAAATAGCAGATATGATAAGTGAAAGAAAAGATGTTAAAATTGTTTTAGTAGCAGGACCTTCATCTTCAGGAAAAACAACATTTTCAAAAAGACTTGCTATACAGCTAAGAGTTAATGGTTATATACCAATAGCTATATCATTAGATGATTATTTTATAAATAGAACTCACACTCCTTTAGATGAAGAAGGAAAACCAGATTTTGAATCTATAAATGCCTTAGATTTAGAATTATTTAATAAGAATCTTTATGATATTTTAGATGGTAAAGAAGTGGAAATACCTTCTTATAATTTTAAAATAGGAGAAAGAGAATGGTTAGGTAATAAAATTAAACTTCCTGATAATGGAGTACTTGTTATAGAGGGAATACATGGACTAAATCCAAAACTTACTGAAAAAATTAATTCAAAGAATAAGTTTAAGGTTTATATTTCAGCTTTAACACAATTAAATTTAGATAACCATAATAGAATACCAACTACAGATGTAAGAAAAATAAGACGTATAGTTAGGGATTTTTTATCAAGAGGATATGGAGCAGAGCAAACTTTAGAAATGTGGAGTTCTATAAAAAGAGGAGAGGAAAAAAATATATTTGTTTATCAAGAAGAAGCAGATGTTATGTTTAACTCAACTTTAGTTTATGAATTATCAGTATTAAAGGAGTATGCTCTAAGAGAATTGGAAAAAGTAGATAAAAACAGCGATGTTTACTATGAAGCTAAAAGAATAATAAATACATTAAAGTTTTTTGTTGAAGTTAAACCAGAAAGAGTACCGGAAAACTCAATTTTAAGAGAGTTTATAGGAGGAAGTTGCTTTTATAAGTATTAGTTTAAAAATAATATAATAATAGTATATTAAAATAAATGGGATGCATCAAAATAAAGCATAAGTTTTATTAGTGATACATCTCTATTTTATTTAGCTATTAAGTGAATTTGTAAATCTGTTGAAACCTTCTAAGCCTTCTTTATTTAATTTAAACACACCACAATGTTCTAAAACAGATACGAATTTATTTGATAATTCTTTATTTACAAAGTCATTTAAATCTGTTGATGATTTTAAATAATCAAATTTTTTCTTTAATTCAAGAACCCATGATTTGTGGTATTCTTCAATATTATCTAAAGAAATTTCATTTTTTAAGTATTTTTTTATTTTTTCAAGCTCATTTAGAAGTCTTCCAGGTAAAACAGCAAGTCCCATAACTTCTATTAAACCTATATTCTCCTTTTTGATGTGATGAACTTCTTCATGAGGATGGAATATTCCAAGAGGATGTTCTTTAGAAGTTCTGTTATTTCTAAGAGATAAATCAACTACGAATTTTCCATCTTCCTTTCTTACCATAGGTGTTATTGTATTATGTGGTTCATTATTAGAATAAGCTAAGATATCTAAAGATACATCTGAATAATCTCTCCATTTTTTTAGTATTAAATCAGAAGCTAATACTAGAGATTCTATATTTTCTCCTCTTAATCTTATAGTAGAAATTGGCCATTTAATAGCTTCGCACTCTAAATCTTCAAATCCATCTATAGAGAAATCAAATAGTTTCTTAGCATCATTCATAGGGAATCTATGGTTACCTCCTTGATAATGCTCATGGGAAAGAATAGAACCTCCAACTATAGGTAAATCAGCATTTGAACCAGCAAAGTAATGAGGGAACTTATCCACAAAACTTAATAAATTTTTAAAGGTTGAAATATCTATTTTCATTGGAACATGCTCTTCTGAAAGTATTATACAATGTTCATTATAATAAAGATAAGGAGAGTATTGAAGCATCCAGGTTCTATCATTAAGATTTAATCTTATCATTCTATGATTAGCTCTATCAGGATGATTTACTGTTCCCTCATAGCCCTCATTTTCTATACATAATAAACATTTTGGATAATTACTTTTAACAGAATTTCTTGCTAAAGCTATTTCTTTAGGGTCTTTTTCAGGTTTTGATAAATTTATTGTAATATCCATATTACCATATTTAGATGGTGCTTTAAAATTTATATTTTTAGATATTCTATCAGTTCTTATATAATTTGAACTTTTACTTAAAGAGTAGAAATAATCTGTGCTTTCTTTAGGTGAAATAGCATATCTTTTGTAAAATTCCTTATTTATTAAAGATGGTATAGGCAAAAATATATTCATTATATCACTAGAAAATATATCTTTTGAATACAAAGCATCTTCTATGATTTTCTTTTCTATAGCTATATTTATTAGTTCATTTAATGTATCATGAAAAGAAAGAGTAAGCTTTTCTTGGTATGGAGTATAATTATCTTCATTGAATACACTAAGAAGTCTATTTCTAGTGTACACAGTATCCGTGTCTTCTATGAGATTGTTATTTGTTGATATTTCTATTAATCTATCTATTAAAGCATTTAAATTATACATCAAAAATCCCCCTTAATTGAATTGAAGAGGCTATCTTTAGTTTAGATAGCCAAAGTTTTATTTTAAAGTTCAGTAGGGCCATTACCTATAGAAGCAACGTAGAATGATGCATCATATCCTATAGTATCCTTGTAAGCCTGTCCAACATTTTTTATGAATTCATCAACATGATTATTATTAACTATTGCTATAGCACATCCACCAAAGCCAGCACCAGTCATACGAGCACCTAAAACACCAGGTTGTTTCCAAGCATTTTCAGCTAGAGTATCTAATTCTTTACCAGTAACTTCATAATCATCTCTAAGGGAAATATGAGACTGGTTCATAAGTTGTGCGAATAATTCAATATTATTTTCTTTTAAAGCTTTTACAGCATCTTTTACTCTTTCATTTTCAGAAATAGCATGTGTACATCTGTGTAATTTATTAGAATCATCTATTTTATCTTTATATGTTTCAAGTTCTAATGGAGTTAGTTCGCAAAGAGAAGAAATATTGGTATATTTCTTTAAAGTATCTAATGAATCATCACATTCTTTTCTTCTTTCATTATATTTAGAATCTGCAAGTTCACGTCTCTTATTAGTATTCATTATAATGATTGAATTATCTCCTAAATTTAAAGGAACATATTCATAATATAAGCTATTGCAGTCAAGTAAAATTGCCTTATCCTTTTCTCCTAAAGAAATAGCAAATTGATCCATTATACCACTATTAACACCTATATAATTATTTTCAACCTCTTTACCTATTAGTGCTGCATCTACTTTTGAGATATTAAGTGAAAAGAATGTATCTAAAATTTTTACTATTAACATTTCTAAAGAGGCTGAAGATGAAAGACCAGCTCCGTTTGGAAGATTTCCATTGATAACTAAGTCAATACCTTTATCTATTTTATAGCCTTTTTCTATAAGCACTTTTAGTACTCCTTTAAGATAGTTTGTCCAATTATCCTCTTTTTTATAAGATAAATCATCTAAAGAAAACTCTATTATGCCAAGAGATTCAAAGTTAAGAGAGTAAGCTCTACAAATTCTATCATTTCTTAAGCTTGCTGCTGCAAAAGTTCCAAGAGTTATTGGACAAGGGAATACGAATCCTCCATTGTAGTCAATATGTTCACCTATAAGATTTATTCTTCCTGGTGAGAAAAATAATGAAGTTGGTTCTTTACCAAAATTATTAACAAAAGTTGATTTAAGTGTATTTAATTCCATGATATACCTCCTAATAGAAAATCTGTAATATAATTATACGATTACAAAAAATAAAAATCAAATATTTTACTAAAAATTTTACTATTTTTATTAAGTTGTTTTTAAATATAAAATTTTTTATAAAATTCTTAAAATTAGCATGTTTAAGAGGATAAAGATTGTTGAAAAAGTCTTAGTAAGTTGTTAGAATTAAATTATAAATATGAGAGGGAGAGTGAATGATTTGGTTATAGAAAGTAAAATTAATGATGAAATAAGTAAAATAATATTAAAAAATGATAAAGTTTATGTGGAAATATTAAATTTAGGAGCTGTTATAGAAAAAATAAATGTAGAGGATAGGTATGGAAATAAAGAGAATATAGTACTTGCTTATAAAGATGAAGAAAGTTACATTGAGAATCCTTCAAGTTTAGGTGCTGTAGTAGGAAGAGTAGCAGGGAGAATAGGAAATGGTTCCTTTAAATTAAATGATGTTAATTATGAGTTAGATAAAAATAATAATGGAAATTGTCTTCATGGAGGATATAAAGGTTTTAGTAAAAAAATTTGGGATTACTCATATAATGAGGATGAAGAAAACTCTATAGTAACATTTACTTGTTTTAGTAAGGATGGAGAAGGAGGATTCCCAGGAAATTTAAATGTTAAGGTTACTTATTCTCTTGAATGGAACAAACTTTCTATAGAATATAGAGCTTCTTCAGATAAAGACACAGTAGTAAACTTAACTAATCATTCATATTTTAATTTATCAGGAAACAATAAAAGAAATGTATTAGAACAAAAAATTTATATAGATTCAGACAAAATATGTGAGTTAGATAAAAATTTAATTCCAACAGGAATTTTTTTAAGTGTAGAAAAAACACCTTTTGATTTTAGGGAAGCAAAAAACATAGGTGAAGATATAAATAAAAATAACTTGCAACTAGAAATTGGTTCAGGATATGATCATCCATGGATTTTAAATAAAAAAGGTGATTTTGATTTAATGTTAGTAGATGAAGTATCAGGAAGAATTATGAAGGTTAAAACAAATCAAAAAGCAGTATTATGTTATTCTATGAATTTTCCAGATGAATTACCTTTAGAAAATGGCAAAGTAGCAAAGAAGCATGATGGAATATGTTTTGAAACACAAAGTTTGCCAATAGGATATGATGATTGTTTTTTAGAGGATATAATACTTAAAAAAAATGAAGAGTATTATCAAAAAACAACTTTTGAATTTAAGTGTATATAAAAATGTATGGAAGAAATATTCTTCCATACATTTTTTATTAGTTCTTTTTCATGTATTTTCTCATATCAAGAGCTACAGCTAGAACTATAATTAAACCTTTTATAACGAATTGTAAATAAGGGCTAACACCTATAAAAGCTAGACCATAGTTTATAACTTGGAATATTAAAACACCAGTTACTATTCCAGGAACAGTACCAACTCCACCAGCAGTAGAAACTCCACCAACAACACAGGAGGCTATGGCATCTAGTTCATACATTTCACCAGTACTAGCAGTGGCGCTACCAACACGACCAGCTTCTAGAGTACCTGCAAAGCCATAAAGAACTCCAGCTAACAAATAAACTAATAAAAGTGTTTTAAAAACATTTACGCCTGAAACTACGGCAGCCTCTCTATTACCACCTATAGCATAAAGATTTTTACCAAATTTAGTTTTATTCCATAAAGTCCAAATTATAGCTATTGCAATAATTGCATATATAACTAAATAAGGTATTTTTATATTTCCATACACAGGTATGGATCCAAGTGTAAATTTACTAAATGATTGGCTAAGACCACCTATTGGCATAGCTCCATATGGAGGTCTATCAAAGTATATTGAGTTTAATCCATATATTCCTGTCATCATTCCTAGAGTAGCTATAAATGGAGGAACATTAAATTTAGAAACAACTAATCCATTTACAAGACCAACTATTCCACAAACAGCCATAGATATTAAAATTGGAATAAATATTGGTAATTCTGGTAAATTAGGATACATTTTATATGCATAATCTCCAGCTTGAAGTAAAGAAGCTGAAACTACGGCAGCAAGACCAACAGTTCTACCAGCAGAAAGGTCAGTACCTTCAGTTAAAAGTATTCCTCCAACCCCAAGAGCTATTATTATACGCGAAGAGGATTGACTTAATATATTAATAAAGTTTTTTAATGATAAGAAATCTGGTGAAATAATACAAATTCCTATTAATAAGGCCACTAAAACTATATAAATAGCATTATTCATTAACCATTGGCTATTTAAATTAAACTTTTTCTTTGATTTTGTTTGCATTGTTAACTCCTCCTGTTACTGATAGATATTTTGCAGATAGATGCATAATTTCCTCTTGGGTAGTTTCATTAGCATTAACTATGCCAGAAACTCTACCATTACTCATGACTAGTATTCTGTCACATACACCTAAAAGTTCAGGCATTTCAGAAGAAACCATAATTATTCCTTTGTCTTCTTTAGCAAGTTCATTTATAAGTTGGTATATTTCAAATTTAGCACCAACATCTATACCTCTAGTAGGCTCATCTAGAAGTAGTATTTCAGGTTTTCTAAGAAGCCATTTTCCAATTACTATCTTTTGTTGATTACCACCAGAGAGGCTACCGATTAGAGTTTTTTGGCTTGGGGTTTTTACTTTCATTGAATCTATAACCCACTGAGTATCCTTATATATTCTTCCGTTTGCTAAAAGACTTGTTGAGGTTTTATAACTATCTATATTAGCTATTATAGAATTAAAATCTATAGGTAATTTTCCAAAGATTCCAGTTTGTCGTCTTTCTTCAGTAACAAGAGCAAACCCATTTTGCATAGCCTTAAAAGGCTTACTGTTATCAACTTTTTTGCCGTGTAAAATTATGTCCCCAGAGCCCTTTTCTCTAAGGCCAAATAAGGTTTCTAAGGTCTCAGTTCTTTTAGCGCCAACAAGACCTGCAATTCCTAAAATTTCTCCTTTTCTAAGTCTAAAGGAAACATTCTTTAATTCATTTTTTGTATCACTAAGATTATTTACTTCTAAAATAGTTTCTTTAGGAATATGATCCTTTTTAGGGAATCTATCAGTAAGTTCGCGTCCAACCATAAGTTTGATTATTAAATCCATAGTCAGATTTAATGCGTTTTCAGTAGTAATTAATTTACCATCTCTCATTATGGTAACTTCATCAGAAATCTCTAATATTTCTTCCATCTTATGAGAAATGTAAATTATACTTATTCCTTGCTTTCTAAGTTTATTTATTATTTTAAATAAGTGACTTACTTCTTTTTCTGTTAAAGAGGAAGTAGGCTCGTCCATTACTATTATTTTAGAATTATACGAAACAGCCTTGGCTATTTCAACCATTTGCATTTGAGAAACAGATAGAGTAGAAACTTTATCTTTAGGATTAACATTTATATCTAAATCTTTAAAGATTTTTTTTGTTTCATCATACATTTTCTTTTCATCTATAAAAAGTCCTTTTTTAGGATATCTTCCAAGCCAAAGATTATCCATAACATTTCTTTCTCTAACTTGATTTAGTTCTTGGTGAACCATAGATACTCCGTTATCTAAGGCGTGTTTTGAATTTTTAAATTGTACCTTTTGGCCAGAAATAAAAATTTCTCCTGAATTAGGGTGATATATACCAAATAGACATTTCATTAATGTTGATTTGCCAGCACCATTTTCTCCCATTAAGGCATGCACAGACCCTTTTTTTACTTTTAATGTTACATTATCTAAGGCTTTAACCCCAGGGAATTCTTTAGAGATATTTCGCATTTCTAACAGGTTTGAAGAGTCTTTCATCTTTTTTTACCTCCTGTTTTATTAAGGGCGTATATCAAAATTTATTTTGATATAGCCCATTTATTTTTATGAATTATTTATATGAATCTTCAGCAACATTGATATTATCCTTAGTTATTCCTACATATGGAACACGGATTGATCTTTTATCATCAAGTTTCCAACTAGTTCCTTCATTTATATCTTTTCCATTTACTAAATTCATACAAGAATCCACTAGCGCTTGAGCTTGGTTCTTAGCATCATTTAATACTGTACCAGCCATTTTACCAGCTTTGATTTTATCTAAAGCTTCTGGAATAGCATCAACACCATATATTGGAACAAATTTTTCAGGTGTTCCATCTAGATAGCCTGCTTTTTCAAGAGAAGAAATAGCACCTAAGGCCATTCCATCATTATTACAAATTACCATTTCTATATTGTCACCATTTTTAGCAAGCCAAGCATCCATTTTTTCAGTAGCTTTAGTTGAGTCCCACATAGCTGTATCCATTGCTAACTCTTCAGTTTCTATACCTGCCTTTTTTATTGTTTCAACAGAGTATTTTGTACGAGCTTCTGCATCAGGATGACCAGGTTCTCCTTTAAGCATTACATATTGGATTTTTCCATCACCATTTTTGTCCCAAGCAGGATTAGTTTTCCAACCTTCTGCCATTACTTCTCCTTGGATTACTCCTGATTCTTCAGAAGTTGTACCAACATACCAAGCCTTATCATAGCTTTGCATAACAGATTCATCTGGTTCCTTATTAAAGAATATTACTGGTAAGTTATCTGCTTTAGCTTTATCTATTACAGTAGGAGCAGATTTAGGATCAACTAAGTTTATTGCAAGAATATCAACACCCTTAGCTATCATAGTATCTACTTGTTCTATTTGTTTAGATTGATTATTTTGAGAGTCATTAATTAATAACTCAGCTTTTCCATTACAAAGTTTTTCTATATTTCTACGTTGGTATGACATGAAGTTATCTTCAAAACTATAAATTGTAGCTCCTATCTTAGGTGAATCGTTTTCTTTTGGCGTATCACCAGATGATTCAGTAGAGGATGAACCTCCACCACACCCAACTAAAGTGCCCATAGTTAAAGCTGAAATTAAAATTAGTGCTAAACCTTTCTTTTTCATAATAAGTCCTCCCTATTTTACCTTAAAACTTTATTGTAATTTTAAAACTTTATTGTAATTTTAAAACAATTATAACATAAAATGTTTATTAAGCAAGTAAAAATTGTTAAAAATAATAAAAAAATAGGTATAATTTAACATTTATTTGGTTAAATTTTATAGATTATACAAAGAAAATGTTAGAAAATTTTAGTAAAAAAATATATAATATAAAATAAGAAAAGTAAGGAGTGATTATGTGGCTACTATTAAAGAGATTGCAAAAGGTGCTGGAGTTTCAATAGCTACTGTATCTAGAGTTTTAAATTTAGATGAAACTCTTAATGTATCTGAAGCAACAAGGAAAAAAGTAATGGAAATAGCTGAAGAGTTAAATTATGTACCAGTAAAAGAAAGAAAAAATAAAATAAAAAATTATAATATAGGAATAGTTTATTGGTACACAGAAATACAGGAATTAAACGATCCATATTTTCTTTCAATAAGAATGGCAGTTGAGAAAAAGTGTAATGAAGAAAAAATTAAGTTCAAGCCAATAGATTTTCAAAAGATAATTAATGAGGGAACAAGAGAATATACAGATTTAGATGGTATATTAGCTATTGGAATATTTGAACACGAAGAGATAAGATTAATGGAGAAGTTATCTAAGAATATAATTTTTGTAGATTCTTCTCCAGAAGAGTTGAAATACGATTCAGTGGTAGTAGATTTTAAATATGGAGTAAATATTTGTTTAGATTATTTAACATCCTTAGGTCATAAAGATATTGGATATTTAGGTGGTGAATCAATTCCGCATAATGGTAATGAGTCTGCAAGAAAAGTAAATTACAGAGAAAAAACTTTTAAAGAATATATGGAGAAAATGGGTAATTATAAAGAAGAATGGGTTCTAAAGGGAAGATTTTTACCAGAGCATGGTTATGAACTTATGAAGAAGGTATTAAAAGAGAAGAATCTTCCTACAGCATTTTTTATAGCAAGTGATCCTATGGCTATAGGAGCTTATAAAGCAATATTTGAAGGAGGTTTAAGAATACCAGAGGATATAAGTATAGTAGGTTTTGATGACATATGTACTGCTAAATTTTTAACTCCTTCCTTGACAACGATAAAAGTTTTTACTGATCATATGGGCAGTATTGCGGTTGATACGCTTTTAGAGAGAATGAAGACAGGAAGAGAAATATCTAAGAAAATAGTTTTACCTGTAAAGCTTATAGAAAGAGAAAGTTGTAAAAAACTTTAAAAATAAATTCTATTATATACTTAAAATTATAAGATTTAAATTAAAAAATATCAAAAAAAGGTATGTTGAAAAAGATGATGAGCTATGATATCATTTGGAGTAGAAAATAGTATAAAAATAGCTAGGGGGGCCAGTAGTGTTTGGCTGAGATTAGAAATTAAATTTCTTGACCCTTTAACCTGATCTGGTTAATACCAGCGTAGGGAAGCCCAAGACAGATATATTTAAATTGATTTTAAAGCATATATAGCCTTAGGGCTATGTATGCTTTTTCTTTTTTATAGAAGGAGTGAATAATATGAGTAAATTATTTAATGCACTAACAATTGCAGGATCAGACAGTTCAGGAGGAGCAGGAATACAGGCTGATATAAAATCTTTTTCTGCCAATGGAGTCTACGGAATGAGTATAATAACTGCTATAACAGCTCAGAATACTCAAGGAGTTTTTGGAATAATGGATGTTACTCCTGAAATCATAGAAAAGCAGATAGAAGTTATTTTTAATGATATAGAAGTAGATGCCATAAAAATAGGTATGGTATCTAAAATTGAATCAATAGAAGCTATAAGTAATGCTTTAGGAAAAGTGAAAAAATTACCGAAAATAGTATTAGATCCTGTTATGATTTCAAAAAGTGGATTTAAGCTTTTATCGGATGATGCAAAAAATACTTTAATAGAGAAATTAATACCAATATCTACTTTAATAACTCCAAATTTACCAGAAGCAGAGGAGTTATTAGGTAGAGAAATACTTACAATAGAAGATATGAAAAAAGCAGCATTTGATCTTAAAAAATTAGGAGCAAAAAATGTTTTAATTAAGGGAGGTCATTTAGAAGGCGAGGCCACAGATGTTTTATATGATGGTGAAAACTTTATTCTTTTTCATGAAGAGAGGATAGATACAAAGCATACACATGGAACAGGATGTACATTATCATCAGCTATTACAGCTAATTTATCAAAAGGGATGAATATAGCTGATGCAGTAAGATGTGGAAAAGAATATATTACAGGTGCTATAAAAAATGGTTTTGAACTTGGAAAGGGCGTTGGACCAACACACCATTTCTATAAATTTTACTAGGAGGAATAAAAATGGAAGTTTTAAAAAGAGAAAACTCGTTAATACATATCATAACTAATTATGTTACAGTTAATGATATAGCACAAGTAACTATTAATTATGGTGGATTACCTCTTATGGCTACGCATCATGATGAATTAAAAGAGATAACTGGAATGGCTAATGGATTATTAGTTAATATAGGAACTTTAGAACCTTACCAAATGGAGTCATCAATGATTTCTATGAAAATAGCAAAAGAAAAAGGAATTCCATCTGTTTTAGACCCTGTAGGTGTACAAGCATCCAAGCTTAGAAAGGATTTTGCTAAAAAAATAATACTAAATGGATATCCTTCACTTATAAAGGGCAATTTAGCTGAAATAAAAACTCTTATAGGTGAAACTTCAAAGTCAATTGGCATAGATTCCTTTGAGGACTCTTTAAATGAAAATACAAAAAATAAGATAAAGGAATATGCAAGAGAAAGAAATCTTATAGTAGTTGTTTCTGGAGTTGTTGATTTTATAACTAATGGAGAAGAAAGTGCAAGTATTAAAAATGGAACTTATAAAATGAGCAAAATTACAGGTACTGGATGTATGTTAGGAGCTTTATTAACACTAGCTTTAAGTTTCTATGATCATAAAGATTTAAGATTTAAAGAAGTGGTTAAAGCTGTAGCTACATGGGGAATATGTGGAGAATTAGCTGAAGAAAGATTAAGAGAAAAAGATGGATTAATGACATTTAAGCATAATCTTCTAGATGAACTTTCAATTATTAATGATGAAACAATAAAAGAAAGGGAGAAGATTATTTATGAGTAATAAAGATGCGAAAAAATTATATTTAGTAACAGATTATAGGATTCCTTTTAATGAGCTTTTAGAAAAAACAAAGGAAGCTTTAACTGGAGGTGTATCAATTGTTCAATATAGAGCAAAGAATAAAAATACTAAAGAAATGTGTAAAGAAGCTGAGGATTTAAAAAAGCTTTGTGATGATTTTGGAGCATTATTTTTAGTAAATGATAGAATAGATATAGCTTTAGCAGTAAAAGCTCATGGAATTCATATAGGTCAAGATGATATGGAGGTTTCTATAGCAAGAGAAATAATGCCAAAGGACACTGTTATAGGTGTTACTGTTCATAATAAAGAGCAAGCTTTAAAAGCTATGAAAGATGGGGCTGATAACTTAGGTGTTGGAGCTTTATTTTCAACTAGTAGTAAGGATGATGCAACATTAATGACCTTAGAAACCTTAAGAGAGATAAAATCTGTTTCGAATATTCCATTGTATGGAATTGGAGGTATAACCCCTTATAACTTGAATGAGGATATTTTAGAAAATTTAGATGGAGTGGCTGTCATATCTTCTTTATTAAATAGTGATAATATAAGAGAAAAAAGTAAAGAATTTTTAAATATTCTTAGTAAATAATAAAAATTTGAATATTAAACTTAAAATATGAAATAATCAAAAAGAGGTTCTTAATTAATAGAATCTCTTTTTTTATTTAGAGTTTATTTTATAGTATAATATTTATAATTTAGGAACTATTTTAACTAAGTATTAATTTTAGATAGGTATAATTTAATTTTATTTTAGTTACATATTAAGTAAATTTCATATAAGTTAGATAATTAGTAATTTTAGGAGAATGATATGAGAAGAGAGTTTGAGGTATTAAATAATATTTTTGGATATAGGGAGTTTAGAAAAGGTCAAAAAGAGGTAATAGATAAGATTTTAAGTGGGAAGGATGTATTTTGTATATTACCTACTGGAGGAGGAAAATCTTTATGTTATGAAATACCTGCTTATATTTTTAAAGGAACAACACTTGTTATTTCTCCATTAATATCTCTTATGAAGGATCAAGTTGATAACTTAAATTTCTTAGGAATTAATTCTGCTTATATAAGTGGAGGAAATGACTTTGAAGAGGTTAAAGATATACTTAGAAAATTTATAAAAGGAGAATTAAAGCTTCTTTATGTATCACCTGAGAGATTAGAAAATAAATATTTTTTAGATAATATAAAAAAAGCTAATATTGCACAAATTGTAGTTGATGAGGCACATTGTGTATCGATGTGGGGTCATGATTTTAGAAAAAGTTATAGTAAGATAAAACCATTTATTTGTAATCTAAAGAAAAGGCCAATTATTACAGCCTTTACAGCTACGGCTACAGAGATAGTAATGAAGGATTCTATTGAACTTTTAGGTCTTAATGATCCTTTTATTTATAAAGGAAGCTTTAGTAGAGATAATTTAGAGATAAATGTATTAAAAGAAGTTGATAAATTAGAGTGTATAAGTGAAATTATAAGTGAACATGAGGAAGAGTCAGGAATAATTTATTGCTCAACTAAAAATGAGGTTGAGGAACTTTATAAACATATGCTTTATAGAGGAAAATGTGTAGGAAAATATCATGGGTCATTAAAGGATAAGGAAAAAATTTATTATCAAGAAGAATTTTTAAATGATAATTTTAAGGTTATGATTGCTACAAATGCTTTTGGAATGGGAATTGATAAGCCAGATGTTAAGTTTATAATACATTCAACATTTCCAAAAAGTATAGAAAATTATTATCAAGAAATAGGGAGAGGAGGAAGAGATGGAAGCTTAGCGAAGTGTTATCTTCTTTATTCAGAGCAAGATATAAGGGTAATGGACTATTTAATAAGTTCAACTACAGAAATATCTAGAAGGACTATAGAGCTTAAAAAACTAGAAAAAATAATAGAGTTTTGTAATTATGATAAGTGTCTTAGAAAATACATTTTAGATTATTTTGAAGAGAAAAGTTCCATAAAGTATTGTAATAATTGTACTAATTGTTTGAAAAATAGCGATTTAATAGATATGACACTAGAAGCTCAAAAAATATTATCTTGTATATATAGAACAAAGGAAGCCTTTGGAGAAAGTGTTTTAATAGATATTTTAAGAGGAATCCATGGACCTAAAATTGAAAAATATAAGCTATATGAACTTTCAACCTTTGGAATAATGAAAGAATACACAAGTAAGTACATAAAAGATATAATAAATGAACTTTTAGTTATTAATGCTTTAGAAAGAAAAGAAGGTACATATTCTATGCTAAAGCTAAATAGAAGGTCTATAGAAATATTAAGAGGAGAAGAAAAGGTACTTTTAGATATTAATAAGAATGAAGAAAGTATATGTAAGGATTTAGAACTTTTCAAAAAACTTCGTATTTTAAGAAAAGATATATCAAGAAGGGAAGGCGTTAAGCCATACATAGTTTTTACGGACTCAATGATTATGGATATAATAAACAAAAATCCTAAAAGCAAAGAGGATTTAAAAAATATTAGAGGTTTTGGAGAGCAGAAAATAATAAAGTATGGTCCATTTATTCTTACAACATTAAGGGACTATGAAAAGTACAGAAAAGGTGCTATATCAAAATGATACAGCACCTTTTTCTTTTATATGAATATTTTGTCATAGAACATAATAGATAGATAATATATTTAGGATGAAGGAGGGATTACAATGGATTTTAAGGAGTTTATAAAAAGTGATAGAGAAAAACATAATAAACAGAAGTTTAAGGGAACATTTCTTGATTATTTAGAAATTGTAAAAGATAATCCTGATGTTGCAAAACTTTCTCATAAGAGGATTTATGATCTTATTATGGATAAGGGGGTTGAGATATTAAGACCTGAGGAAAATGCAAAAATTAAAAAGGTATATGGTAACGAAAAGATTAAGAAATATAATTTCTTTAAAGAAGATTTTTATGGAATTGATACAGTGGTTATGAAATTAATGAATTATTTTCATTCAGCATCAATGAGAGGAGAAGAAGCAAGACAAGTACTATATCTGGTAGGACCTGTTGGAGCTGGTAAATCCTCTATAGTAGAATCAATTAAAAAGATTTTAGAAACAGCACCACAAGTATATGTTTTAGATGGATGTCCTATGCATGAAGAGCCTTTACACTTAATACCTAAACATTTAAGAAAAGAATTTGAAGATATATTAGGTGTTGAAATTGAAGGTGATTTATGTCCAATTTGTAAGTATAGATTATTAAATGAATTTGGTGGAGAATATGAAAAGTTTCCAGTTTCAACAAAGAATTTTTCAATTCGCTCTAGAAAAGGAATTGGTGTTGTGCCTCCAGTAGATCCTAATAACCAAGATACTTCAATTTTAACAGGATCTATTGACATTTCTAAAATGGATATGTATCCAGAGGATGATCCAAGAATATTTTCATTAAATGGTGCTTTTAATGTTGGTAATAGAGGTTTAGTTGAATTTATTGAGATATTTAAAAATGATGTGGAATATTTACACACTATAATAACTGCAACACAAGAAAAATCTATTCCTTCACCAGGTAAAGGATCAATGATTTATTTTGATGGACTTATAATAGCTCACTCTAATGAAGCTGAGTGGAATAAATTTAAATCAGATCATACTAATGAAGCGATTCTAGATAGAATTGTAAAGATTGAAGTTCCATATTGCTTAGAGCTTAGTGAAGAAATTAAAATTTATGAAAAAATATTAAAGAAATCTAATTTTGATGCTCATATAGCACCTCATACTATAGAAATTGCTTCAATGTTTGCTATATTAACAAGGTTACTTCCTTCTATGAAGGTTGATCCAATTACTAAACTTAAACTTTATAATGGAGAGGAAATTGTAGAAAAAGGAACAACTAAGAGAATTGATGTTTTAGAGTTAAAAGAAGAAGCTGGAACTATGGAAGGGATGAAGGGAATTTCAACAAGATTTATTATAAAAGCAATAGATAATGCTTTAGCAAATGCAGAGAATAAATGTATAAATCCATTAAGTGTTATGGAAAGCATAATAAAATCTATTAAGGATATGGATATATCTAAAGATAATAAGGAGAAATATTTAGGATATATTCAAGATACCATAAGAAAAGAATATAATAATATTCTTGAAAAAGAAATTACAAAGGCTTTTATTCATTCTTTCAAAGAACAAGCAGAAAGTCTATTTAATAATTATATAGATAATGCAGAGGCTTATGTAAATAAAACGAAACTTAAAAATTTTGCAACTAGTGAAGAATTAGAGCCGGATGAAGAATTTATGAGAAGTATAGAGGAACAAATTGGAATATCTGAATCTTCTGCTAAGGGATTTAGAGCTGATGTAACATCATATATGTTCTATATAGTTAGAAGTGGAGGAAAAATGGACTATGGATCTTATGAACCACTAAAAGAAGCCATTGAAAAGAAATTAACAGCTTCAGTTAAGGAATTATCAAGAATAATAACTAAATCTAGAGTAAGAGATAAGGAACAAGATAAGAAATATAATTCAATGGTAAATCAAATGAAAAAAAATGGTTATTGTGAGTATTGTTGCGATGTAATATTAAAATATGCAGCTAATAACCTATGGAAGGATTAAAATAATGGCTATATTTAGAAATAAAGCAGAAAACTATGTAGAATATGATAGATCTATAGAGGATAGAAGACGTCATATACAGCTAGTAGAAAAATCTATTAAAGAAAATTTAGGGGATATACTATCAGAGGAAAGTATAATTGGAGAAACTAAAAATAAAAAATATAAAATCCCTATTAGAGGAATAAAAGAATATCAATTTATTTATGGGGAAAATAACAAAGGTGTGACAGCTGGTACTGGAGAAGAAAAACGAGGGGATAGAATATCCAGTGCCAAGAGAAAAGCTATTGGAAATAATAAAGTAGGAAATCAAGAAGGAAAAGATATATATGAAACTGAGATAACTTTAGAGAAACTTATGGATTATATAGTTCAGAATCTTGATTTGCCTAACTTAGATAGAAAGAAATACTCTGAAATAATAGTTGAAAGTACAGCTAAAAAAAGAGGGTATCAAAAATATGGTGTAAGTCCAAGACTTTCAAAGAAAAAAACTGTTATTTCTAAAATAGTTAGAAAACAAGGTAAAAAAAGAGCGTTAAATGAAATAGGGAAAGAAGTAGAAATAGGAAGATTTCCTTTTAGAGAAGAGGATTTAAGATATTATAAAGTAAAAAAACATGCTAAAAAGGAAAGTAATGCTGTAATGATTTTTATAATGGATGTTTCAGGTTCTATGGATAATACTAAAAAATATTTAGCTAGATCATTTTTCTTTGTTTTATCTAGATTTATAAGAAGAAAATATAATAATGTAGCCTTTGAATTCATATCTCATACTACTACAGCTAAGAATGTTAATGAATATGAGTTTTTCCATAAAGGCGAATCTGGAGGAACTTATATATCTTCAGGAATAAAAACAGCCATAAATTTAATAAAAGAAAAGTATAATCCAGGTATTTGGAATATATATCCTTTCTATGCTTCAGACGGAGATAACTGGAGTGAAGATAATGAAAAGGCTATGAAGGCTGTAAATGAAATTTCAGATTTAAGTAATGTGTTTGGATATATAGAGCTTTTACCTTCCACTTATTCTACTACAATGTTCTACAGATTTAAAAATGAAATAAGTAACAACAATTTTGTTTCTGTAACTGTAAAGGAAAAGAAGGATTTATGGAATGCTATAAAATATATTCTATCTGAAGAATTAAAGGAAGAAAATAAGGAATTAAATTTTTAAGATAAGGGGCTTTAAATATGGATTATAATTTAAAAGATTTAGAAGGTTGGAATCATAAGATAGAAGAAATAGCAAAAAATGAAGGACTAGATTATTATATGCAGGAATATGAAATTATAGGCTATAATGAGATGTTAAGTTATGAAGCATATGCAGGAATGCCTTCTAAATATCCACATTGGAGTTATGGTAAGGCTTATGAAAAGAATAAAACCTTATATTCATTAAATATGACGGGATTACCATATGAGATGGTTATAAATTCTAATCCTTGCCTAGCTTATTTAATGAAGGATAATACTTTATTGCTTCAAATATTAACTATGGCCCATGTATATGGTCATAATGATTTCTTTAAAAATAATAGATTGTTTAAAGAAGGAACAGATGCAAATAGTGCTTTAGAAATGTTTAAGCTAGATACAGATACTATAAGAGGATATATAAATGATCCAAGTATAGGTTATAGTCAGGTTGAGAGAATATTAGATGCTACTCATTCAATAAGATATCAAATACCAAGAGTTATAGGTGAAAAGAGAGAGTCTCAAGATGAGCAGAGAAAAAGAGTATTGGAGATATTAAATAAGAAAAAAGAAAATAGAGGTATCTTAGATTCGATGGAAGAAATACTTCCTTCTGATATAAGAAAAATCCCATTAAATCCAGATGAAGATATTATTCAATTTATAATAGATTATAGTAATTTGGAGGAGTGGGAAAAAAATATATTAAAAATAGTTAGAAGAGAAAGTCTATATTTTCTACCACAAATAGAAACTAAGATAATGAATGAAGGGTGGGCAAGTTATTGGCATTATAACATTTTGAAAAAGTTAAATTTACCTCAGGGACTTCATTTAGAGTTTTTAAAAAGACATAATGATGTTGTGGCTCCTATTACTTATGGGCTTAATCCTTACTATATAGGGTTTAGAATTTTTCAGGATATAGAAAAAAGGTATGGTAAAGAAAAGATTTTTGAAGTAAGGGCATTAGAAAGAGATACTTCTTTTATAAGAAAATATTTAACTAGAGAGCTTTGTGAAGAACTTAATTTATTTAAGTATGATAAAAAAGGTTTTGATTATGTTGTAGAGGAAGTTTCTGATGATTTAGGATGGAAGAATATTAGGAATCTTATTTCTGAAGAATGTGGTGTGAACTCTATTCCTCATATTAGAGTTAAAGAGTTAAATAAAAAAGATATGACATTAAACTTAGAGCATGTTTTTGATGGGAGAGAATTAGAATATAATTATGCAAAGAAAACTTTAAAGTATATAAAGATTTTATGGGGAAGAAAAGTAAATTTAATCAGTAAGAGAAAAGATGGTTCAGATATGTTATTTATGTGTGATTAATAGCAAAAAACTTTCATATTATAGAATATAAATAATATAAAATTGGAGTTAATATGAAAAGTTTAAAAGGATCTCAAACTGAAAAAAATCTTTATAAAACCTTTGCAGGAGAATGTCGTGCTAGAACAAAATATAATTTATTTGCTGAAGAAGCACGAGAAGAAGAACAGCACTGGATAGCAGATGTTTTTGATGAAACTGCTAAAAATGAATATGCTCATGCTAGAGAAGTTTTTAAAAGATTTTTAGGTAATGTAGGGGACATAGCACAGAATCTTATGGTATCAGCTATGGGAGAAAGTGATGAGTTCAAAGAAATATATAAAGAGTTTGAAGAAACTGCTCGTAGTGAAGGATATGAGGAAATAGCAGATTTTTATAAGGAGCTTAGAGAGGTAGAGGAATCTCATAATGAAAGATATATGTACCTTTATAATAAAATCAAATCAAAAAAATTATATTCATCAGAAGAATCTGTTAAATGGATATGTACAAATTGTGGATATATACATGAAGGAAAAGAAGCGCCACTGAACTGTCCTTTATGCAAATTTCCTCAAGGATATTTTAAACTTTTAAATGAATGTTAGTACTAAAGAGGAGACTTTTTAATGGGACAAATTGGGGGTTTAAAAAAACATTTTAAAGAGGTTAATAATTTAAGTTCTGTTTTAAACAGTTATGCTAATGCTTATAGACTTTTAGTTGGAGCTGCTGGAGAATTAAATAATATAGCTAAAGTTAGAAAAAGAGATTTAGATGATGCCTTAGATAGAGTTGATGAAATGGGAAAGATAATAGATTCTGTTTTAGAGGTTATTAAGGATAATGAGGAAGCGTATATTAAGTATATAAGACTTAAATCTAAATATATAATGGAAAAAGCTTCAAAGGATGTAATTCTAACTGAAGTTGAACAAGACTTACTTTTTGAAAACTCTAATAGAGAGGAAGAAGAATAAATAATAAAAAGGTGTGTATCAAAATATAACAAATAAAACTTACAAACATATTGTATTCATATTGTTTGTAAGTTTTATAAAAAGTTATTTTGATACACGCTTTTTTTAAAATTTTTTTAATTGTAAATTACTAACCATTAAGTAAGAGAATACAACTAAAATTACTATTGGGAATAAAATGTTTAATTGATACTTTGTTGATAATAAGATAAATAAAGCAACAACAGCTCCAGCAATAGTTATAGGTACTCCTCTAAATACACCATCAAATTCAGTTGCATTGTATCTAGCTAATCTAAAAGCTCCGCAAATAGGGAAGCAAAGTAATAATGCATAACCTATAATTCCCATAGGACCTAAAGATTCAAAGTTATAGAATACAAAAGTTAGTACTGATGGTGCCACACCAAATGATACTAAATCAGCTAAAGAATCCAGTTCCTTACCAAGATCACTAGAAACATTTAAATAGCGAGCAACTCGTCCATCATATCTATCAACTAATCCAGCCATAATTATAAAAATTGCAGCTAATAAATAGTTTGATTTAAATGTTGCTAATAATGATAATATACCAAAAGATAGGTTTATAAAAGTAAATATATTTGGTATACTACTTTTTCTCATATAATCACTCCTAATAAAAATATTAACAATAATAAAATTATACTAATGTATATCCCAAAATTAAATATATCTTAGAACAAAATAATTTTGGACTAATTTCAATAAATAGTTAAAACATAGATATTATTGCATAATTCTTAGTATAAGTCAAAATGTAATTACTTATACCACATTATCGACAATAGGACTAACAAATGATATAATTTTATAATATTGTAGGGTTTGTATAATATATTAAAAATGATACCATTAATTGAAAGAAATATCAATTCAATTTATTTATAGTAAGTAATTAAAAGTGGAGGATAAAACATTGAAGAAAGTAAGATTTATATATAACCCATATTCTGGAGAAAACGCTATTTTAAGGGAACTTGACAAGATAATAACTATGCATCAGGAAAAGGGATATACTATAGTGCCGTATAGAATTCAAAGAGGAGTTGATGTAATAAATGCTTTAGATGTAGTAGATTCTACTTATGAATATGTACTTATTGCAGGTGGAGATGGAACAATAGATACTGTTGTTAATGCTATGAAAAAAAAAGGAATAGATATTCCAATAGGAATTATTCCAGTAGGAACAGCAAACGACTTTGCAAAACATTTAGGTATGCCTCAAGATGCAGGTGCATGTGTTGAACAAATATTAGATTCTTATGCCGTTGGAGTAGATCTAGGTAAAGTAAATGACAATTACTTTGTAAATGTATTATCTACAGGATTATTTACTGATGTATCTCAAAAAACAGATACAAATTTAAAAAATACAATAGGTAAATTAGCATACTATTTAAAAGGGTTAGAGGAATTACCTAATTTTAGAAAACTAGATGTTAAAATTACTGTAAATGGAACAGTATTTAATGAACCAATATACTTAATGCTTGTTTTTAATGGACAAACAGCAGGAAACTTTAAATTAGCAACTAAGGCTAAAGTTCAAGATGGGCTTTTAGATATAGTTATATTTAAAGCTTGTCATATTCCAGAATTAATACCTATGTTTATAAAGGTATTAAAGGGAGAACATTTAGAGGATTCTAGAATTGAGTATATAAGAACAGATGAACTTCTTATAGAGTCTAATGAGAAAATAGTTACAGATATAGATGGAGAAAGAGGTCCAGATTTTCCATTAAGAGTTCAGTGTGTTAAAGATGGAATACAAGTTTTAGGAATAAATAAGTAATATAAATAATAACTTATAGTAATGAGATTTAATATGTAAACAAGATAGGTGAGAGATAAATTAGGAGGAATTATGAATCAAATATTTATTTATTACACAATATTGTTTTTTATAATTTTCATTACTATAGGTAATTTAGTAGAAAATTATAAGTATTCACCTAAAAAAATAAAAGATATAATAAGCATAGTTTTTTTATTACAAATTATAAGAATCATATCCTTAATAGTACTAGCTTTAGTAAGTAATCAAAGGTATATAAGTTTATTTAAATATGTAGGTTTTTTAGATATAATATATATTCCTTTATTAGCATTAGTAGCATTCTATATTTTGTTTAGAAGTGACAGGATAAAATTTGAGTTTTTTAAATTTGCACCAATATTATTAACAGGGTTTTATATAGTAGTAATAGCTATTTTTAAACCTTTTTTTAGGATGTCTTGGGAATATGGTTATATAGTTACAATAGAAAGAAACACTTTACTTAAATCAATATATATTATTTTATTAGTAACTATATTAAGTTGTTTAATACTTTTTAAAAAGGAAAAACATTCTAATAAAAAAGGAATTTTATTTTTAGGGGTAACATTAGCTTTCATAATAGTAGAAAACTCATTAGAATTATTAGGAATTAAGTTCTTAAATGGTGATATAATTAGTGAGTTGATTTTGTGTATTTTAGGTTTTTATATAGTTTTAACTTTTAAGAAAAATAGAATTTCTGCAAGGGACTGTATCAAGAGTTAATAATAAAACTCATAAACAGATTTTGAAAATTACTAGGTTTTAAGTGAAAGTTTAAATTCTAGAGATTATCTAGATATTCTATTCATACTGTTTATAAGTTTTTTGAATTTATTTTGATATACTCCCTTATTTTTGAGATAATAACAAACTAAAAATAAACTTTAAAAAGAAGTAGGATTATCTCCAAAACTCTTTTGAAGCTACATCCTCTAGTATTTTTCCAGAATCTAATTTTATAATTCTAGAAGAGACTTCTTTGGCAAATTCCATATCATGAGTTATTATTAAAACTCCAATATTTTCAGTAGCCAAGGATTTTATAATATTAGAAACATCATGAGTTAAAGATGGATCTAAGGCAGATGTAGGTTCATCAAAACATATATATTTAGGATTTAACATTAAAGCACGTGCAATAGCAACTCTTTGTTTTTGTCCACCTGATAGCTCGCAAGGGTAATACTTAACTTTATCTTCTAAAGAAAGTTTAGAAAGAATTTGTAATGCTTTTTTAGTAGCTTCTTCTAGAGATAGGTTTAGAGTATGCATTGGAGCTAAAATTAAGTTTTCTAAAATATTCATGTGAGGAAAAAGGTTTAATGTTTGAAATACTAATCCTATTTTTTTGTGAATTTCCTTTTGTGCTTTAGAATCTTTATATATTCCATTTTCACAAATTTTTATTGAGTCTAAATTTATATCTCCAAAGTCACAGGTTTCAAGTCCATTTAAAATTCTAAGTATTGTTGTTTTGCCGGCACCAGAAGGTCCTAGTAAAGTTAATATTTCTCCTTCTTTAAAGGTGAAAGATATATTTTCTAATATTTTATTACCTTTAAAGGATTTCTCTAAATTTTTTACTTCTATCATTTTTAATCCTCCTAATCATAATATGAATATTTTTTCTCTAATCTATAAAATATTTTAGTTAGAATTGCTATTAACAGTAGATATATTATGCCTATTAAAAATAATGGAACAAGAGAAGCATCTCTATTACTTGCAATTTTACCAGCTCTTAGAAGTTCACCTATACCAACTACATAAACTAATGAAGTATCTTTAACTAAAGTAATAACTTCATTAGCAATTGAAGGTAAAGTCTTTTTAAATGATTGAGGAAGAATTATCTTTTTAAAGGTAAACCATTTTGAAAGACCTAGGATTTTGCTTGCTTCAAATTGTTCTCTATTAATATCTTTTATACCTGATCTAAATATTTCTCCAAAATAGGCTGCATAATTTAAGGTGAAAGCTATTATAGCTGCTGGGAATCTATCTATGTTTATTCCTATTATTGGTAGTCCAAAGAATATAAGGATTAACTGTAATAATAGAGGGGTTCCACGCATAACCCAAACATATAAAGATGATATAAAGTTTATTATTTTAATATTTGATAATCTAAGTATCGCAACTATTATTCCTAAAGGAATAGATAGAATTAGTGTTAATATAAAAACAACTAATGTATTTTTTAAGCCTTCTATTATTGTGGGCATTAAAGTAATAATATAATTCAAAGTTAATACCTCCTTATTTCTCTAAATCTTTTCCAAACCATTTATTAGATATACTAGCTATAGTTCCATCCTCTTTCATATTTTCTAAAGTCTTATTTAAAGGTTCTATTAAATTGGAATCTTTTCTAAGTCCTATGCTATAACTTTCTTTACCTAAATCTTCAGTAAGAACATGAAATTTACTTGGGTCATTTTTTGAAATATAGTATTGAGCAAGAATTTCATCACAAACAACTGCATCACTTCTTCCAGCTTTTAAATCCATAAAGCAATCATTAAAGCTATCAAAAAGTACAGGTTCTCCATTTTTAAAAGATTTAGTTAGTTCAGGTTTTTCAAATAGAGTATCAAGAGAGCTAGAACCATCTTGAGTAGTTACAGTTTTTCCTTTTAAATCATTTAAATTATTTATATTAGAATTAGAAAGTGTAACTATAACTTGTCTATTTTTTAAATATGAATTTGTAAATGTAACTTTTTTTAATCTTTCAGGTGTCATAGTATATCCATTCCAAATCAAATCTATATTTCCATTATTAAGTTCAGTTTCTTTCATTGACCAATCTATTGGTTGGAAAATAACTTTTAAATTCATACGTTTAAAAGCTTCCTTTGCTAAATCAATATCAAAACCAACTATTTCACCTTTTTCATTTTTAAAACCCATAGGAACGAAAGTATCATCTATTCCTATAATTACTGTTTTACTATCCTTTTTAGTTTCGATTTTCTTTGATGAATAACCAAAAATAAGAAAAGATAGAAGTACTATGCTAATTAATAAAAATAATAACTTTCTCATATCTTTCTCCTTTCGATTTATTGTATTAATACTTTATCACGATAAAGCAGAAAAGTCAAATGAAAAATAAAATAGTTTTATTTAAATATTGACAAAAAGTTGCATTTTAAAGTTTATATAATATAATAAATTAGAGAGTTATGTAATTTTTTATTTATAGGTGGTGAAACTAAATGGAAGATAGCCCTCGAGAAGATAGGTGCAATTTAAAACTAAATATTATAAGAAAAGAGGGAAGTGATTTTCTAGATTAGTAAACTAATAATATACTTCTCCTTTTCTTAAAAACAAAAAAGGAGGAGAGTTGGATGAATAAATTAACAATGTTTTTATACAGTAACATAATCAATAAGAAAATATATGATGAGTTCAATGAAGTCATAGGAGTTTTAAAGGATGTTTATGTAACCACAGAGGAGGGTTATCCAAGAATTATAGGTTATAAAGTAAAGCGAGATGGTGTCATATTTGATTATGAGTTTAGAAATATAGATTTTTATCAAAGAGATAATGGAAAATTTAAAATACAAATAAGAGGTAGTAGAGAAATATTACCAAGAAATTACAGTTATCTTTTATCTGAAAATTTATTGGATAGAAAAATCGTAGATATAAATGGTAAGAAAGTAGTTAAAGTTGATGATTTAAGAATAGTAAAAATTGCAGGTGAATTTAGAGTAATAGCTGTTGAAACAGGAAAGATAGTAAAGTTTAGACGTAAGGGGTTAGAAGGGCTAGGAAAATTATTAGCTAAAGTTTTTAAGGAAAAGTTTCAAGAAAAAGTTATTATGTGGGAAGATGTTGAGTCTTTAGAAATGATTAATGATAACTTAAAGCTAGCTATTCCATATAAAAAGCTTCAAAAATTGCATCCAGCTGATTTAGCAGATATACTTGAAGAACTTGATGCTATAAACAGAAAAAAAGTTTTTGATAGCTTAGATGAAGATTTAGCTGCTGATACCTTAGAAGAAATAGAACCAGAAGTACAAAGTAGTATAATAAAAGGACTTTCTCATTCTAAAACTGCAGAACTTTTTGAAAATATTCCAAATGACGAAATAGCAGATATTATAGATGAACTAGATGAGGAAGAGAGAGAAAAAGTATTAATTGCATTAGAAAATGAAGATGCAGAAGAAGTTAAAGAACTTATGGGATATTCAGATGAATCCGTAGGTAGTATAATGAATAAGGATTTTATATCTTTTAATCTAGATCTTACTGTAAAAGAGACAATAGAACTATTAAGAGAATTAGATGCAGATGAAGAAGTTATGTACTATGTTTATATAACTGATGAAGAAGATAGATTAAAAGGAGTTGTAACTTTAAGAGATTTAATAATGAATGGAGAAAATAAGAGACTTAAGGAGATTATGCACACATCTTCTATAAGTGTTAATATAGATAGTACTATAGAGGATGCCATAGAAAAATCAACAAAGTATGATTTAATATCAATTCCTGTTGTGGATTATGAAGAAAAATTAGTGGGTATGGTTCTTATTCATGATATAGTTGATGAATTAATTCCCAATAACTTAAAAAGAAAATTTAAGAAAAAGTACACAGATTAGTTGACAAATTTTAATAAAAGAATATAATAAAATATATAATTCGTATCAAAATAGTAGGATAAATGTTATGATAAAGTAAAGTATTATAAAGATAGGTCACAGAGAGAAAGTGGTGCTGGAAATCTTTCACCAATACTTTATAAGAAGTGCGCTTTTGAACAGAAATTTCGAAAAGTTAGCATTAGAAATTTTCGAGTATCACCCGTTAACGTGATAAAGTATTTATAGTACTTGATTAAGTGAGGTCTTTACCTAATTAGAGTGGAACCACGGAGTAAAAAGCTTCGTCTCTAAATAGTGTAAGGCCTTTTTTATTATATTTTTAAGGAGGAAATTTATATGGTTTTTAATAGTCTTTTAAGTTTAATAGGAAACACACCAATATTAAAAGCAAATAATTTATTTGAAAGAAATAATGTATTTGTTAAATTAGAAAAATTTAATCCAGGAGGAAGTATAAAGGATAGAGCAGCTTTAGGAATGATAGAAGAAGCTGAAAAGAAAGGATTGTTAAAAGAAAATGGAGTTATAGTAGAACCAACTAGTGGAAACACAGGAATTGCCATAGCTATGATTGGTAAAATTAAAGGATACAAAGTTATTATAACTATGCCTGAGACAATGAGTAAAGAAAGAAGAGACATGATAAAAGCTTATGGAGCAGATATAATTTTAACTGAAGGCGTTAAAGGAATGAAGGGAGCTATTGAAGAAGCTGAGAGATTAGCTAGTACAGAGGGATATTTTATGCCTCAACAGTTTTTAAATGAAGCTAATGCAAAAAAACATTATGAAACTACTGCTGAAGAAATAATAAAAGATATACCAGACTTAGATGTATTTATTGCAGGAGTAGGAACAGGTGGAACTATTACAGGGGTAGGAAAAAAATTGAAGGAATATAATCCTAATATAAAAATAGTTGCCGTAGAGCCTAGTGATTCAGCAGTATTATCAGGAGAAAATTCTGGCGCTCATAAAATTCAAGGAATAGGTGCTGGGTTTGTACCAAAGATATATGATTCATCAGTAGTTGATGAAATAATAAAAGTTAAAAATGAAGATGCATACACTATGGCAAAAAACTTTGCTGATAAAGAAGGAATTTTAGTAGGTATATCTTCAGGTGCTGCACTTCAAGGAGCAAAGGATATTTTAGAGAAGATAGCTAAAGATAAAAAAGTGTTGGTTATAGCACCTGATGGAGGAGAAAAATATTTTTCAACAGGGCTATATGAGTAATTTGTAGGAGTGAAAATTTTGTTCAAAAAATTAAGATATGATATAGAAAATGTTATGAAAAATGATCCAGCTGCTAGAACAAAACTGGAGGTTTTATTGCTTTATCAAAGTATACATGTTTTGATATTTTATAGAATAGCACATGGACTGTATAAGATAAAATTATTTTTTCTAGCACGATTAATTTCTCAGTTAGGAAGATTTTTTACAGGCATAGAAATTCATCCAGGAGCAAAAATAGGAAAAGGGCTTTTTATAGATCATGGAATGGGTGTTGTAATTGGTGAAACTGCAGAGGTAGGAGACAATGTAACTATATATCATGGAGTTACTCTTGGAGGAACTGGAAAGGATAAAGGTAAAAGACATCCAACTATAGGGAATAATGTTATTATTGGATGTGGGGCTAAAATTTTAGGTCCTATAAGTATAGGGGATGGAGCAAAAATAGGAGCAAACTCTGTAGTACTAAAGGATATTCCAGAGAGCAAAACAGCTGTTGGAATTCCAGCAGTTATTAAAAATTAATTTATAAATATGCCAATTTTTATTATTTGGTTTATAATAAGGCTATATATAAATTTTATTAGTTGGTGAAAAACTGAAACTATATGTTTTTAGATTTACTAATAAAAAATTTAATATAGTCTTTTTTAGTTTGAGGTGATAATTTTTGAAGGAAAAGATTTTAGAGTTTTGTAAATCTTTGGGGTTAGACACTGTGGGATTTGTAAAGTGTAGAAGATTTTCAGAACTTGAAGAGGTGTACAATATAAGAAAAGATAAAGGGTTTGAAAATGAGTTTGAGGAAAAGGATATAGAGAAAAGATTAAATCCTAATGTGTACATGGAAGAAGGAAAGACTATAATAACAATTGCTTTTCCTTATTTATATGATGAGGAATATGTTGATAATGGATTTTCAGTTTATACTAGAGGAATGGACTATCATTATGTTGTTTCTAATTTCCTTAAGAAGATAAGTGAATATATAGAGTCTTTAGGAGGAAAGGCAATTTCTTTAGTTGATAGTAATTCCTTGCCTGAAAGACATATTGCATATTTAGGAAATATAGGATTCATAGGAAAAAACAACATGCTAATTACTAAGAAGTATGGGTCCTATGTGTTTTTAGGAGAAATAATTACTGATTTAGAAATTCAGTGTGAAGAAGAAAGAACTTTAGATGAATTAAGAACTTATAAGGAATGTGGTACCTGTGAGATATGCTATAAAAATTGCCCAACTAAGGTTTTAAATAGAAGTAAAATGAAAAATACTAATTCATGTATGTCTTATATAACTCAAAAAAAAGATGTTGAAGATAAATATTTAAAGCTTATGAATGGAAGAATATTTGGATGTGATAGCTGTCAAAAGGAATGTCCATACAATAAGGAAGTAAGTTATACAAATATAGAAGATTTTAAACCTCTTGATTTTATGCAAAGGGATTCTTTTGAGGATTTTCATAAAATAAGCAAAAAAGAATTTAATGAAACCTTTAAAAAGACTTCTTGTGGATGGAGAGGTAAAAATACGATTTTAAGGAATATAATGATTAAAAAGGTGTTAATTAATAAGGAAGATATATCAAGCTATAAATTAAATTCTGAAAATCTTAAAAATTTTAAAAATAGACTTTTAAATTTTTATGATGTATAATAATATATCGTTAAAATTGATAAAGGAGGTAAAGTTATGTTTACTCGTATAGGAGCTAATATACTAGTTAGATTACCAGAGAGTATTTTTAGACCAATAGCAGGAACTTTAATCGGTGGGTGTTTAAATAAATATGCTGACTTGAATGTTTATGGACTTGATAAAATAAAAAAGGAAGAAGGTCCATTTATATTTATAGGAAATCATTTAAGTAATGCAGATGGATTAGTTCTAGATAAAGTTTTACAAAAAGAATATAATCCATATTTTGTTGCAGGAGTAAAGCTAAATGATAATGCCTTAACTAATATAGGTACAAGATTAGTTAAAAATATAAAAATAAAGCCTAATTCAGCAGATAGAGAATCCTTAAGCAAAATTGTTAAGGCGGTTAAAGGTGGAGAAAATATAGTTATTTTCCCTGAAGGAACAAGAAGTAGAAATGCAAAAATGATAGAAGCTAAAAAGGGAATTATACTTATAGCAAGATTAACAAAGGCTAAAATAGTACCTTTTGGAATGACTGGAACTGAAAAGCTTATGCCAATAAATGATGAAAATATGGGAGCTGAGAAGTTTAATCATTCAAAGGTTAACATAAACTTTGGAACTCCTATGGAATTGCCTAAAAAAGAAAAAGATGAAGGAAAGCATGAGTATGAAGAAAGAGCTTTAAATTATCTTATGAAAAATATAGCTAATCTTTTACCAGAAGATTATAGAGGGGTATATAAAGATTAGGGGGATGTACTATGAAAAAGAGAACTAAAGAGGTATTAGAAATATTGAAAGAAGAGTATCCAGATGCTAAGTGTGAGCTAAATTATGAAACTCCCTTTCAACTTTTAGTTGCTACTATTTTATCAGCGCAAACTACAGATAAAAAGGTTAATGAGGTTACTAAGATTTTATTTAAAGATTATCCAGATGTAGATGCTTTTTTAACTATAAGTCAAGAGGAACTAGAAGATAGAATAAAGCAAATAGGGTTATATAGAAATAAAGCTAAAAATTTAATTATGATGGTTCATCAATTAAAAGAAAATTTTGGCGGAGAAGTTCCTAAAACTATGGAAGGAATAACTTCTTTAGCTGGAGCAGGAAGAAAAACTGCTAATGTGGTTTTATCAAATGCTTTTGGAATTCCATCTATTGCAGTGGATACTCATGTATTTAGAGTTTCGAATAGGATTGGGTTGGCACATTCAGATAATGTACTTGAAACTGAAAAACAACTTCAAAAAGAATTACCTAAAAAAGAATGGTCTTTAACCCATCATCTTTTAATTTTTCATGGAAGAAGATGTTGTATAGCTAGAAAGCCTAAATGTGATATATGCAAGATAAATAAATACTGTGATTATTTTAAAAATAATAGATAAAAAGCTACACAAAATAGTGTAGCTTTTTTTTACTTATTAGCCTCTTTTTTGTTATATAAAAATATAGAAAGAGACGACAATAGAATTAAGACATATCCTATTAGTGATATTTTATCTGGTATATCCCCAAATAATATAAAACCTATTAGAGCAGTGAAAATGACTTGAGTGTAGTCATAAATTGAAATATCTTTTGCTGGAGCATATTTATAAGCAGCTGTTAATGCAAATTGAGCACAAGAAGCTGTAATACCTGCAAGAATTAAAAATACAAATTGTCCTAAGTTAAATGTTTCAAATTGAAATAACATAATAGGAAAAGTTGTTACTATTGAGAAGAAAGAAAAGAAGAAAACAATAGTAGCTCCTTTTTCCTTACCACCTAAATATCTAACAAAGGTATATGCTCCTCCAGCAAAGGCTGCTGAACAAAGTCCAATTATAGCAGGAATAAAGTTACTTGCTAAATTTCCAGAAGGTCTAACTATAAATAAAACTCCAGAAAATGCAGCTAAGAGGCATATTATATGAATTGGTTTTAATTTTTCTTTTAGAAATAAATAAGAAAATATAATAACAAAAAATGGGCTTAATTTATTAAGAATAGTAGCATCTGATAATATTAATCTATCAATTGCATAGTAATTAGCCCAAATTCCTAATGTTCCTAAAGCAGAACGTCCTATAAGAGCAAGTCTATTCTTACTGTGTCCAAAAAGTAAGGCATTATCTTTCTTAACTAAATAAAATGCCACTAAACAACTAACTAAATTTCTGAAGAAACTTTTTTCTATTGATGGTAAATTACCTGATAATTTTACAAATGTACTCATAAGAGCAAAATTAAGTGCTGATATGGTTATTAAAATTATACCTTTTGTTTTATTATTCATTTAATCCTCCTATTAAATTTTTAAAATTTTCATAATAACATTTTAGATGTTAAAAATAAATAGGTCAATATTAATAATATATAGAGTAAATTTATGAAAGGATGAATAAATTTTTTTTTGAAAAAGCATAAGTTTAACTTATATTAAATATTCATTTAATATATAATAGAAGTGTTATTCTAAATAAGAATGGGGAAATTTTAGATATGTTGATTGGACTTTTTAATAATTTAGGTATTAAAGAAAAAATATTAAAAAGAATAGCAATAGCTACGGTAATATTGTTAAGTTTATTTTTTATAAAAGGTTTAAAGATTATTTGTGATTTGAATAATGATATATTTAAGGATGTAAGTTTAATATATGCTGCTGAAGAAATAATAGTAATAGCAAAAATAATCCTTTGTCTTATGATATTATTTATATGTTTTATATATTATAGAGGTCTTAAAAGAAAAGAATTCTTTGGCATATCTCTTGTTTATGTAAGCATTATTACTGAAATGTTTTTTATAGTTTTAACTGGGAAAATAGTTGAGAATCAGGTTTATGATTTAAATTTATTTAGTTTATTGTTTAGAGGTGTATTATTACTTTTATCTATTTTATGCCTTAAAAACTTTGATGTTTTTATAATAAAATACAAAAAAACAACTATAATATTTGTAGTATTATTAACACTTATATTACAAATATTAAATATTAATAATAATCTAGGAGTATATAGTAATAATATTATATATAATTTAACTTTAATTTTAATAGTTTTAACATATATCTCTTGTATTATAGTCTGTTTAATTAAAATTTTTCAATTTAGAGAAATAACTTATTTGGTAATAATGATAAGTGGGGTTCTTATGTTGTTAAAATTAGTTTATGGCATTTCTTTGACCGTAGCTAATAATGATATTATAAAAATAAATATCGTATTTTTTAACTTGATATCATTTATGAGTTTTGTATTTGGTATGCTTTTTGATTCATTTCAAGTTATAAAAAACAAAAATTTTATGAAAGAAGAGTTAAGTGTATTTTTTAACCTAATAGAGTTTGATGGTAATAGCGAAGTAATATTACTTAATAATAATTTAAAAGTTATATATGCAAATGAAAAATGTAGAAGCAAGAGAATTTCTGTGAAAAATAGAAAGAATAAAACTTATTTTGATTTAGAAAAACAAATTAAAGAGTTTTTATATGATAAAAATATAATTAGTATAGAAAGTGTTCTTAGAAATTCACAAGAATGGAAGGGAATAATAAAACTAAATGGAGATGATGAAGTTGTAAAAGTAAATCTCCAAAAGATAAACAAGAAAAAACATCTTTATTATGTATTAAGGGTAAATGATATAACAGAAGAATACAGAATGGAGAAAAATTTAAAATTAGATGAGCAAAAGCTTAGAGGTGTTACTGAAAATATAAAAGACTTAATATTTACAATTGATGTTGAAGGGAAAATAACATATGTAAATAAAGCAGTTATGGATGTTTTAGGATATAATGAAGAGGAATTAATAGGTAAAGTTTATTGTAATTTATTATTAATTGAATCTAATTTAAAGATTATAGATAGCAAATATTTTAATAAAGATAAAGTTTTAACAATAGATAAAGTAAGATCTAAAAATGGAATGGTTGAATTAGAACTTATTTCTAGTAGAATTAAGGATAATAAAAACAATACCTTAGGATGGGTAAGAGTTGCAAGACATGTAGAAGATGTAAAAGAAATAGAAATTTTAAAAAATAAATTTGAAGAAATAAAACAATATGATAAAGTTAAAAATGAATTTTTCGCCAATTTATCTCATGAACTTAGAACTCCAATTAATATAATATATTCATGTATACAACTTCTAAACACTAATAAGAATAATGAAGAAACATTTGTTAATTTATATGACAAGTATGAAAAAACTTTAAAGCAGAATTGCTTTAGAATGTTAAGGCTTGTAAATAACCTTATAGATATAACAAAAATAGATTCTGGGTTTATTAAAATGGACTTTATTAATTATGACATAATAAAACTTACAGAAGATATAACTATGTCTGTAATTCCTTATGTCGAATCTAAGAATATAGACATAATTTTTGATACTGACTGTGAGGAATTAGAGATAAAGTGTGATCCAGATAAAATTGAGAGGATAATTTTAAATTTATTATCTAATGCTATAAAATTTACAGAATCAGGTGGAAATATAGAAGTTAGTATTCTAACAGATGAAACATGGGTGGATATAAGAGTTAAAGACACGGGTATAGGAATTCCATCACATATGAAAGAATTTATTTTTAAAAGGTTTATACAAAATGATAAATCTTTAAATAGGAATAAAGAGGGAAGTGGAATAGGATTATCTTTAGTTAAATCTTTAGTAGAATTACATGGAGGAAAAGTTTTTTTGAGAGAAAGTAATGAGTCAGGTAGTGAATTTTCAATTTTATTACCTAATGTAAAATTGGAAAGTGATGCAGAGGATAGTTGTGGTTTAGATTATAAAACAGAAGTTGAAAAAATATCAATAGAGTTTGCTGACATTTACGAAATATATTAAGGCGTTTAATAATATTAAATGATTTTATAAACTTTCTATTTTAAAAATATAGTGATATAATATTAAGGGCTTGTTTAAATAAGACAAGTCCTTAATTATTTCTATTTTGGAGGTAAGTATATGAAAATTGGAGTAATAATGGGAGGTATTTCTTCAGAAAGAGAAATATCAATACAAAGTGGTAATGCTGTAGTTAATGCCTTAGATAAAGATAAATATAAAGCTATTCCTATAGTTTTAAATGAAAAGGAAGATTTAATAGAGAAGGTTAAAGGAATTGATTTTGCTCTTTTAGCTTTACATGGAAAATTTGGTGAGGATGGAACTGTTCAATCTGTTCTTAAAACTTTAGGTATACCATTTTCAGGGTGTGGCCCTTTAAGTAGTGCTATATGCATGGATAAGGATATGACTAAGAGAATATTAGCTTTTGGAAATGTTAGAACAGCAAGATGGCTAATGGTTTCATCAATAGACGAGATAGATTATGAAAAAATAGAGAACTTAGGTTATCCAGTATTCATAAAACCTAACAATGGGGGGTCATCTGTGGCAACAACTTTAGTTGAATCTAAAGAATCAGTTAAAGATGCTGTATTAGAGGCCTTAAAATATGATAGAGAAGTGATGATTGAAGAGTACATCAAAGGTGATGAGATAACTTGTCCTATAATTGATGGAAAAATGTTACCTGTTTTAGCTATAAAACCAAAGGGAAAATTCTTTGATATAGCTTCAAAGTATGAAGATGGCGGAGCAGATGAATTTATAGTTAAATTAAATCAAGATCTTCATAAAGAAGTAGAAAAAATGGCTTTAGAAACTTACAAGTTATTAAAGTGCGATGTATATGCTAGGGTAGATATGTTAGTAAAAGATAACATTCCTTATGTATTAGAAGTAAATACATTACCTGGTATGACAAAGAATAGCTTATTTCCTAAAAGTGCTACAGGAATAAATATGAGTTTTGAAGAACTTTTAGATACAATAATAGAAAAATCTTTAAAGGTTAATAGAGAATAATTTTATTTAGTAACAACTTTCCTTGTAAAATTATATTTTATATAGTAAGAATTACTTTGCAGGGAGAGTATTAATGCAAAATAAAAATCCATTAAGTATATTTGGTCCAGATTTAAATGAATTTAGTAGAGATGTTAATTTTGTAACACTAGATAAAAATTCAGATTTTATTTATTTAAGAGCTTCAGGCTCTGGAACAGGTAAGTTAAGAATTGACAAAAAGTTTTTAGAGTTTGCAAAAGCGTGTAGAAAGTTAGATATTCCATGTGGAGCATATCATTTTGCTAAACCTTCTAAGGATTTAGATAGTGCTGCTATGCAAGCAGATCAATTTATTGATGTTTTGCAACAAGGATTTGGAACTGGTGATTATGGTGATTTATTCCCGGTATTAGATGTTGAAACTCCTACAGATAGATCCTTAACTACTACAGAGCTTGTAAATTGGGTTGATAGGTTTAGAGATAGATTTGAAGAAAAAACTAGAAGAAGATTAATGCTATATACAGGATTGTTCTTTATAGATTTATATGATGATTTTAAAGTTCCTGGTAAAGGATATCCTTTAAGTGATATGCCTTTGTGGATTGCTATGTATACCAGAATACCTTCTAATCCAAAAGTTCCACCAAATATTGGCGGATGGAAAAGATGGACTATGTGGCAATTTACTGATGAAGGAAAGCTAGATGGAGTTGGAAGTCCAGTAGATTTGAACTGGGGGCCTAATAGTATAGATAGTTTAATGCCACCTTCTGCAGTTACAGGACTAAACGCATATATATCTGATAATAAGATATATGTTAATTGGACAGCTAATAAAGAAGATGATTTAAATGGATATAATGTTTTTGTAAATGATAATTATGCAGGAACTTTACCAAGAAAAGCAACTAAAATTGTAATTGATAAAAGTAGATTTTATCTTCCAAAAGGCAAGGCGATAATAATATCAATAGAAGCATTTGATATTACTGGAGATTTTTCAAAAGAAAGAACTGAATATATTTTAGACAATGATGGGTAGTTCCTAGGATAGATTATTTTGTAAATATTAAATAGAGTTAAAAATTTTAGCTCTATTTAATTTTTCTCCAAAAGTTACAAAAATTTTGCTATAATAAGAAATGTTATTATATTGTAATAATTTTTAGTAATATTTAGATTATAGTTTTTTTAGAAGGTTTAGAGAGGAGAATAATTGTGAAGGAAGAAAATAAGAAATCAAGCACAGGCTTATTTAAAAGTAAGAAGAAAATAATAATATCAATAGTTATTATATTAGCAATTATAATAAGTTCTATTGTTATATATATAGTAAGTATTCAGAAAAAAGTTGAACAGTGGAATAATAAGATATATCCTAACGTATATGTTGAAAATGTGAATTTATCAGGAATGACAAAAGAGCAAGCAGTTCAGGTGTTAGATAAAGATGTAAAACAACCTGTAGAAAATAAAACTATAAAAGTTCAGGCAGCAGATAAAAGTATTGAAATAAAATATTCTGATTTATCACCAGAATATAATATAGATGAAACTGTTGATGAAGCTATTAGTTATGGAAAAGATTTAAATCTTTTTGAGAAAAATAATCTTATAAACGAAAAAGGTAAAAAGGAATTAAATTTAGATTTTAAATATGATGAATCTAAGTTGATAGATTATGAAAAAAAACTTACTGAAATGGTAAATCAAAATGCTAAAAATGCTACTATAAGTATAAATGGTGGTAATATAAGTATAATAGCGGGAGAAGATGGACGAGCTATAGAGCAAGATAAAATGGTGGCTTTAGTGAAAGAAGCTATAAATGCAAATCCAGAGGGGAATTTGGTTGTAGAAGTACCTGTAGAAGTTACAAAACCAAAGATAACTAAAGAAATGCTTTCAAAAATAGATGGTGTTATAGGAAGTTTTACAACAAGTTATACAAGTTCAGATGCTAGTAGAAGTGCTAATGTTGAAATTGCAACTAAAGCAGTTAATGGAACTATTTTAATGCCAGGAGATACATTTAGTTATAATAATACTTTAGGAGAAAGAACTACAGATAAAGGATATAGAGATGGAGCGGCTTATATAGGAAATAAAGTAGTGATGGTTACTGGTGGAGGGATTTGTCAAGTTTCTACAACATTATATAGAGCTATTTTAAGATCTGGAATAATGCCAACAGAGAGACATAATCATAGTATGACAACTACTTATTCAGGTCCAAGTGAAGATGCCACAGTTTCATGGGGATCTTTAGATTATCAATTTAAAAATACGTATGATTTCCCGATATATATACAAGGATATACTAGTAATAAACATGTAACATTTAATATATATGGTAATGTTCAAGGTATGGATGGAAAAACTTATGAATTGCAAACTGTAGTAAATGAAACTTTAAAACCATCAGTTAAAACAGTGGATGATCCTAGTTTACCAGAAGGACAAAAGGTTGTTGAACAAAGACCAGTTACAGGATATAAGTCATCAGGATATTTAGTAACTTATCAAAATGGGAAAGAAATAGATAAGAAACTAATAGGGCATGATGTATATAAGCAAAAAGATGAAATTATAAAAGTTGGAACAAAAAAGGCTGAGCAACCAAAACAAGAACAACCACCTAAACAGCCAGCTAAACCACAGCCGGAAATACAAAAGCCAGTTGCACCACAGCCGACTACACCTCAAATACAAGAACAACCCAAACCACCTGCTACGCCACAGGAACCAGCAGTACAAGGAAATACAGGAACAAATTAAAGGATAAATAATTCTTGTTTTTTTAGGATAAATTTATAATTTCTTTAAAAACTAAACTTATTAAAAAAATAAATTGAATATGATAAAAAGGGGAGAGATTAATAAATTAACTCTCCCATTTTGTTTTGGAGGAGAATTTATGAAATATAAAATGATATGTATAGATATGGATGGTACATTATTAAATTCAAAGAAAGTTGTGAGTGAAGAAAATAGAATTGCTTTAAAAAAAGCTTACGAAAAAGGAGTACATATAATAATATGTACAGGTAGAAATCCTAAAAATGCAATATATTTTTCAGAGTTTTTAGGAGTAAACTGTGCTGTAATAGCTAATAATGGAGCTTGGGTAATTGATGAGGATAAAGAAGTTATAATATCCAAGGATGTTTTAAATGAAAGTCAATGTATGAATATTATGAGTATATGCAAGGAATATAAAGCTGTTCCTAGCTTTCATTCAAAAGATAAAGTTTATTGGCCATCAAGATTTAGAAAACATTTATGTGATATTATTTTAAATAAAAAAATACCTGAAAAATATAGAGTTAAGAACATTTATGTGAAAGAAAAAGATTCGTGGAGACAAGTCTTTAAAAGCAATAATATAGGTAAATGTATAATAATTGAATTAAATACTAACAAGTTAAAAAAAATAAGAGAAAAACTTGTTAAAAAAGACAATTATGAAATTACTCAATCAGGAAGATATGCCTTAGAAGTAAATAATAAAGGAGTATCAAAGGGGAAAGCTGTGAAAGCTTTATCAGAAAAATACAATATAAAAAGAGAAGAGATTATATGTATAGGTGATAATGAAAATGACTTATCTATGATTAATTATGCAGGATTAGGTGTTGCTATGGGAAATGCTATAGATTCCTTAAAGGAAAAAGCAGATTATATAACTGAAAGCAATGATAAAAATGGGGTAGCAAAGGTAATATATGAATTTGTATTAAATAATGATTAACTTGCATTTTATTTCATTAGATAATATCATATACTTATGAATTAACTTAAAATTTATAATTTTTTACATTTATTTGGAGGGACAAAGGTGAATCTTAATATAGTATTATATCAACCAGAAATACCGCAAAACACTGGTAATATAGCAAGAACATGCGTTTTAACAAATTCAAAGCTTCATATAATAAAACCTATGGGCTTTGTTATAGATGATAAGCATTTAAAAAGAGCTGGATTAGATTATTGGAGTCAATTAGATCTTGAAATTCATGAAAGTTATGAAGATTTTATGAAAAAGTATGGAGATAAGAAGATTTACTTATCAACAACTCATGCAGAAGATCATTATGATGAAGTAAAGTATGAAGAAGGATCTTTTATAATGTTTGGAAGAGAGTCAGCTGGAGTTCCAGAAGATGTTCATAATGCTCATCATGGAATAAAAGTACCAATGATAAATACAACTACTAGAAGTTTAAATTTATCAAATACAGTTGCTATTATAGCTTATGAAGCTTTAAGACAAATTGGATTTCCAAATATGAAATAAGGAGGAAATAATTTTGGATAAAATAAAGATCATAACAGATAGTACCTGTGACTTATCTAAGGAGATTATAGAAAAATATGACATAGATGTAATGCCTATGTTAATAAATTTTGGAGAAGAGAGTTATTTAGATGGTGTTGAAATAAAAGTAGACTCTATGATGGAAAGAATCGAAATAGAAGACAATCTTCCAACTACTGCTCAAATAGTTCCAACTAGATTTGTAGAGAAATATAAAGGTTACTTAGATGAAGGATACAAAATTATATCTATACATATATCATCTAATATGAGTGGTACTTATCAATCAGCATGTTTAGCTAAGTCTGAATTAGAAAGTGATGATATAGTTGTAATAGATTCAAGAAATGTAACTGTTGGACTTGGATTAATTGTATTAAAAGCAGCTAGATTAATAGAATCAGGAATAACTTTAGAGGATTTAGAAAAAGAAATTTTAGAATACAGGAATCATATTAAAAGTACTATAGCTTTTGAAAGTTTAGATAACTTAGTAAGAGGAGGAAGACTTTCAAAAGGAAAAGCTTTATTTGTTAATGCTTTAGGCATAAAACTTATGCTTAATGTATTAGATGGAGAAATGAATGTCCAAGGAAAAATAAGAGGAACTAAAAAGATGATTAAGGCTATGATTGAGCAATTTGATTCAATCCCTAAAAAAGAAGGAGAGCCTATTATATTAGTTGAACTTGAAAATGAGGATATTTATTTACCTATAAAGGAATATTTAGAAAATAATAATATTGAATATATAAAACTTCCTCTAGGATGTTCAGTAGCAATTCATTCTGGTCCTAAAGTTTGTGCATTATTTTATGTAGAAGAATATTAGAAAAAACTCCCTTTAAGGGGGTTCTTTTTTTATAAATCTTTATTTTATATAGGATAATTGATTTGTTTTTTATATTTTACATAAATTCTCCTACTTAAAGAAATAATAACTTTGACTTAAAAAATAGGAGGACTAAAAATGAAATTAAAAAAAACATTTAAAGTTTTAGCTTTGCTTTTAGCATTAACTTCAATAATTTGTGGGTGTGGTTCAAATAATTCATCAGTTTTAAAAAAAGTAGATGTTATAGAAAAACAAGTTTATAATTTTGCCTTAGTAAAAGATGACTTTTCTAACGAGGAAAATTATTTTACTAACTTAGCTGTAGATGGATTAGAGAGAATAAAAAAAGAATATGGTGCGCGAATAGAAGTTTTTGACACTAATTCATCAGAGGATTATGAAAAAAGACTTAGAGAAGCCGCTCAAAATAATGACTTAACTTTTGCTTCAGCCTTTAAATTTTTAGAGAGTTTAAATAATGTAGCTAAAGATTATCCAGATAAAAATTTTGCTATAGTAGATACTATATCAGATCTTCCAAATGTAAAATCTATAGATTTTAATGATGAACAAGGTGCTTTTTTAATGGGGATAATAGCTGGTAATTATACTAAAACAAATAAGGTAGGATTTATAGGGGCAATAAAGGAAGACTTGATAGAAACATTTTTATCAGGATTTATGTCTGGATTAAAGGTTTCTAATGAGGAAGCATATAAAAATATAAAAGAAGGAAATTTAATTAAGTATGTTGGAAATTTTAACGATAAAAAGAAAGTAAATGATATAGCTAAAAAAATGTATGATGAAGGAGCAGATATAATATTTGAATCAGCAGGAGAAGCAGGAGAAGGTCTTTTTAAGGCTGCTAAGGAAAATGGAAAGTATGCTATTGGAGTGGATATTGATTGGGCAGATAGATTTCCAGAATATGCTGATGTTATATTATCATCAATGATAAAGAATTTAGATGATGCAGTATATACTACAGCTAAAGAAGTTATAAATAGTGATTTTAAAGTTGGACCAAAAAATAAAATGGAGATAGGTCTTAAGGATAATGGAATTGAGGTTGCTAAAACAACTAGCAAATTAGTTTCTAAAGAAATTTTAGATGAAGTAGAACGATATAAAGTGGCTATTATAAGGGGAGAATTTAATGTGCCAGAAACCTTAAATGAGGTTGAAAATTTTAATATTAAATAAAAGTAATGACAATATAAATTTGACAAAATGTACATAAGTATGTAACTATAAAGAATAAAATAAAGACGTCTATAATTGGAATGGGAAATGTTATTTAAAATAAATATGAAAATAATAAAGGTGTTTATCAAAGGTTAATAATAAAACTTATGAAATATTTTGAGAATTAGTAGAGTTTCCTAAGAAGTTTTGTAAGTTTTATTAAAATTTATTTTGATACATGCTTTGTTTTATAAGTAGCTAAAATTTAAAATTATTGAAAAATAATTTTTTTCATGGATAATTATATTAAGAAAGGTTAAAAGATAAAAGTGAATAGATTACAATTAGATGATTTTAGGTGATACATATATGTTAATGGATTTTAATTTGAATTTAACTCAAGAGCAAAAGCTTATTATGACCCAGCAAATGCAACTTTCAATAAAACTTTTGCAAATGTCAACATATGATTTAAGAGAATATATTGAAAAAGAATTTTCAGAAAATCCTGTATTAGAAGCTCAATATGAAGATACTAAAGATGTATCAAATGAACAAGATAGATTAGAGTATAAAGAGTTAGTAAAATATTTAGAGTCTGATAACTATGGCTCTCAAAGTTATGGCGAATATAATCAAGAAGGAATATCACCTTTTACTTTCATGAGTAAGCCTGAATCTTTAAAAGATTATTTAGAAGGGCAAATATTAGAATTTCCAATAGGTGAATATATGAGAAGTGTATGTAGTTATATGGTTGAATGTTTAGATAATAAGGGATATTTGGATATAAAAAAAGAAGAATTAATTGGTGAGTTAAATTGTACTGAAGAGACTTTTAATAGAGCTTTAATAGTTCTTCATAATTTAGAACCTGCTGGCATAGGTGCAAGAAGTTTAAAGGAATGCTTAGAAATTCAATTAGAAAGAAATGGTCAATACGATCAAATAGTTAAAGAAATTATAGATAGACACTTGGATAACGTAGCAGATAATAAATATCAAGCTATTGCTAAAGATTTAGGAATTACCACTAAAAAAGCACAGGACTATGGGGATTTGATAAAAAAATTAGAGCCTAAACCATCAAGAGGCTTTTATACTGGTGATGAAGTTGGTTTTATAGTTCCTGATGCAGAAATAAGAAAGATAGATGGGAAATTTTTTATATTAATGAATGATGGAGTTTTGCCTAGGCTTTCAGTTAATCCTTTATATAAATCAATATTAAAAGATAGTACTAATGATAAAGAGGCTACAGAGTATGTAAAGGAAAAAATGGAAAAAGCTATATTTCTAATAAAAAGTATAGAGCAAAGAAAAAGTACTTTATACAAAGTTCTTGAAAAAATACTTGAAAAACAAAAAGGTTATTTTGAAAAGGGAGAGAAATATTTAAAGCCTATGACTTTAAAAGAAATAGCTGAACAATTAGAAATGCATGAATCTACTATTTCAAGAGCTATAAGGGATAAGTATATTTTAACTTCTATGGGAACAATAAAAATAAAGAATCTTTTTGTAAACTCAATAAGCAATAAAGAAAAAAGTAACGGAGAAGAAGATTTTACAGTTATAAATATAAAAAAAGCCTTAGTACAAGTAATTGAAGAAGAAAATAAAGAAAAGCCATTATCAGATCAATCAATAAGTGAAATTCTAAAAGAAAAACAAATGGCTATTTCAAGAAGAACTGTGGCAAAATACAGAGAAGAGTTAGGAATAAAGTCATCTAGTAAAAGAAAAAGATTTTAAAAGGAAAAATTTCTAGCTTATGGCAAATAAGGGTGTAAAGTACTTGTTTTAAGTGCAAAATATAGACAAATTTCATAAGCTGACTATATTTGTTATATTTTTTTAAAAAAATAAGAAAAAATTTTCTGAAAACCCTTTAATTTTTTCTTAATATGTTTTATAATAAACATGTGGGACATTTGAGAAGAGAGTGGGACTTATAGTGTCCAAAGGAGTTGCGAGATTTGCTAGAGATTTTAAAATTGCAAAAGATAATAGTTCCTGAAATGGTAGAACTATTAGTTAAAAGATACAATATAATCAGAACAATTTATTATAATCAGCCAATAGGTAGAAGAGCTTTGGCAAACAATTTAAATTTAGGTGAAAGAATTGTAAGAACAGAAATAGGTTTTTTAAAATCTCAAAACCTTATACAAATAAACACTCCAGGTATGTCTGTAACCCAAGAAGGAGAGTTCATGTTAGAATCTTTAAAAGGATTTATACATGAAATAAAAGGGCTATCTAATCTTGAAAAGCAATTATGCGATATGCTTCATGTAAGAAACGTAATTGTTGTTCCAGGAGATTGCAGTGAAGATGAAAATACTATAAAAGAGCTTGGAAAAGCCGCTGCAAATTATTCTAAGAATATCATTAAAGATGGCTATACTATTGCTGTTACTGGTGGAAGTACTGTAAAAGAAGTTATAGACGAATTACCAGAAATGGCAAACCTACGTGATGTGTTAGTGGTGCCTGCAAGAGGTGGTATGGGTAAGAAGGTTGAGACGCAGTCAAATACATTATCTGCGAATTTAGCTAAAAAGTTAAATGGAACCTATAAAATGCTTCATGTTCCTGATAATATAAGTAAAGAAGTAATGGATGCTTTAATGAAACAGGAAGATATGAAGGATCTTATACAAAATATTAAAAATGCAGATATGCTAATATATGGTATAGGTCAAGCTAAAAAAATGGCTAACAAAAGAGGCGTGCCTAAAGAAGAAATAGTAAAGTTGTTAGATTTAGGTGCTAAAGGAGAAGCTTTTGGGTGCTACTTTAATGAAAAGTCAGAAGTTGTTTATGTAATGCCTACTTTGGGAGTTACAATAAATGATCTTAGAAAAATAAAAAATCACATAGCTGTAGCTGGTGGTAAGAATAAAGCAGAAGCAGTTTTAACTACTGTTTATGGTAATGAAAATGCCGTTCTTATTACAGATGAAGGAGCAGCTAATGAAGTTTTGAATTTTTTAAATAGAGATGAATAAAAAAATATGAAATCTCTAAAAATAACTTTGTTTAAAATATTTTTAAATATTTTATATATAAAAAACAACATCTTTTAGGAGGTATTTATAATGGTAAAAGTAGCTATTAACGGATTTGGAAGAATAGGAAGATTAGCATTAAGATTAATGATCGACAACCCTGAGTTTGAGGTTGTAGCAATCAACGACTTAACTGATGCTAAGACTTTAGCACACTTATTAAAGTATGATTCAGCACAAGGAAGATTCAATGGTGAAGTAGAAGTTAAAGAAGGAGCTTTTGTAGTTAATGGAAAAGAAATCAAAGTAACTGCTGAAAGCAATCCTGCTCAATTACCATGGGGAGAATTAGGAGTAGACGTAGTATTAGAGTGTACTGGATTCTTTGCATCAAAAGAGAAAGCTTCAGCTCACTTAACTGCTGGTGCTAAGAAAGTTGTTATCTCAGCTCCTGCTGGAAACGACCTACCAACAATTGTTTTCAACGTAAACCACAACATATTAGATGGAAGCGAAGATGTTATCTCAGGTGCTTCATGTACTACAAACTGCTTAGCTCCAATGGCTAAAGCTTTAAATGATAACTTCGGATTAAACAAAGGTTTCATGACTACAATCCACGCTTACACTAACGATCAAAATACTTTAGATGCTCCACACAAAAAAGGAGATTTAAGAAGAGCTAGAGCTGCTGCTGCTAACATAGTTCCAAACTCAACTGGAGCTGCTAAAGCTATAGGTTTAGTTATCCCAGAATTAGCTGGTAAATTAGACGGAAACGCTCAAAGAGTACCTGTAATAACTGGTTCATTAACTGAGTTAGTTTGTACTTTAGACAAAAAAGTAACAGTAGACGAAGTAAACGCTGCTATGAAAGCTGCTTCAAACGAGTCATTCGGATATACTGAAGATCCAATAGTATCATCAGATATTATCGGAACAAGCTTCGGATCATTATTCGATGCTACTCAAACTAAAATAATGGAAGTTGACGGACAACAATTAGTTAAAGTTGCTTCATGGTATGACAATGAAGCTTCATACACTAACCAATTAATCAGAACTTTAAAATGCTTAGTTTCTAAGTAATTTTTAAAATTAAATATTTAGACTGATTATATAAAAGGGTCTGGTTTTATAGTTAAAGCTATGAGGCCAGACTACTTTAACATATAAATGATTTTTATTTATATTAAAGGTAATTATAAAATATTATTTAAGAGGTGAATATAATGAACTTCAATAAAAAGACTATAGAAGACGTTCAAGTAAAAGGTAAAAAAGTATTAGTAAGATGCGACTTTAACGTTCCATTAAAAGATGGTGTTATAACTGATGAAAATAGATTAAATGGAGCTATGCCAACTATAAAATACTTAGTTGATAATGGTGCTAAAGTAATCCTTTGCTCACATATGGGTAAACCAAAAGGAGAAGCTAAACCAGAATTCTCATTAGCACCTGTAGCTAAAAGATTAAGCGAAATGCTTGGTAAAGAAGTAGTATTTGCTGCTGACGATAATGTTGTTGGAGAAAATGCTAAAAAAGCTATAGCTGAAATGAAAGATGGAGATGTAGTTTTACTTCAAAATACAAGATACAGAAAAGAAGAAACTAAAAATGGAGAAGAGTTATCAAAAGAATTAGCTAGCTTAGCTGAAATGTTTGTTAACGATGCATTTGGTACTGCTCACAGAGCTCACTGCTCAACAGTTGGAGTAACTGAATACTTAAAACCAGCAGTATGTGGATACTTAATTCAAAAAGAGCTTAAGTTCTTAGGAGATGCTGTAGAAAATCCAGAAAGACCATTCGTTGCTATCTTAGGTGGAGCTAAAGTTTCAGATAAGATAAACGTTATAAATAACCTTTTAGAAAAAGTTGACACTTTAATAATAGGTGGAGGAATGGCTTATACATTCTTAAAAGCTCAAGGATATACTATAGGAAGTTCATTAGTAGAAGAAGATAAAGTTGAATATGCTAAAGAAATGTTAGCTAAAGCTGAGGAAAAAGGTGTTAAATTATTATTACCTGTAGACCACAGAGTAGCTAAAGAATTCAAAGATGTTGAAGCTATAGTTACAGAGGATCAAAACATTCCTGAAGGATTCATGGGATTAGATATCGGACCTAAAACTGAAGTTATATACGCTGAAGCTATAAAAGATGCTAAAACAGTTATTTGGAATGGACCAATGGGAGTATTCGAATTCGAAAACTTCAACAAAGGAACAATAGCTGTTGCTAAAGCTATGGCTGAAGCAGATGCTACTACTATAATAGGTGGTGGAGATTCAGCTGCTGCTGTAAACATATTAGGATTCGGTGACAAAATGTCTCACATCTCAACTGGTGGTGGAGCTTCATTAGAATTCTTAGAAGGAAAAGTATTACCAGGAATAGCTGCTTTAAACGATAAATAATATTATAAATATATTAAAGTAGATATTTAGATTGAAGTATAAAGATTGTTGTTTTATAAGAAATAAGACTAGATTCAATGAAATTTATTTTTCATTGAATCTTAGCCTTGTTTTACTAAAGTTAAGAAAATATTAGGGTTATTATTTAATATTTTCAGAGATTTTAGAGAAATAATATATGATATTATTGTCTGTCATATATTATTTAATATTTAAAATATTAATAGAGGTGAATATAGATGAGAACTCCAATAATAGCAGGAAACTGGAAAATGCACTATACAATAGACGAGGCTGTTAAATTAGTTGAAGAATTAAAGCCATTAGTTAAAGATGCAAAATGTGAGGTTGTTGTTTGTCCAACTTTCGTTTGTTTAGATGCAGTTAAAAAAGCTGTTGAAGGAACAAATATAAAAGTAGGTGCTCAAAACATGCACTTTGAAGAAAAAGGAGCATTTACTGGAGAAATCGCTCCAAGAATGTTAGAAGCTATGAACATAGATTACGTTATAATTGGACATAGTGAAAGAAGAGAATACTTCAACGAAACAGATGAAACTTGCAACAAAAAAGTTAAAGCTGCTTTCGCACACAATTTAACTCCAATCCTTTGCTGTGGAGAAACTTTAGAGCAAAGAGAAAACGGAACTACTAACGACGTTATAAAAGCTCAAATCACTGCTGATTTAGACGGATTAACTAAAGAGCAAGCTGAGAAAGTTGTTATAGCTTACGAACCAATATGGGCTATCGGAACTGGAAAAACTGCTACTTCAGATCAAGCTAATGAAACAATAGCTGCTATAAGAGCTATGGTTGCTGAAATGTTCGGACAAGAAGTTGCTGATAAAGTAAGAATCCAATACGGTGGATCAGTTAAGCCTAACACAATAGCTGAACAAATGGCTAAATCAGATATCGATGGTGCTTTAGTTGGTGGAGCTAGCTTAGTTGCAGCTGACTTTGCTCAAATCGTAAACTACTAATAAATATTAGTAATTAAATAGTAGCAATAGGCAAGTAATACCAATTGTCTATTGCTATTGTTTTTTAATTAGTTAAACATTATAATAAATGTATAAATAGAAATTTAGTTTTTGGAGGGTTATTATGAGTAAAAAACCTGTAATGTTAATGATATTAGACGGATTTGGAATTTCTCCAAACAAAGAGGGTAATGCAGTAGCTGCTGCTAATAAACCAAATTATGATAGATTATTTGCAAAATATCCACACACTGAATTACAAGCTTCAGGATTAGAAGTTGGTCTTCCAGAAGGACAAATGGGTAACTCAGAAGTTGGTCATTTAAATATAGGTGCTGGTAGAATAATATACCAAGAGTTAACTAGAATAACTAAAGAAATAAAAGAAGGAACTTTCTTTACAAATAAAGCTTTAGTTAAAGCTATGGACGAAGCTAAAGAAAATAATACTTCATTACATTTAATGGGATTATTATCAAACGGAGGGGTTCACTCTCACATAGATCACTTAAAAGGTCTTTTAGAATTAGCTAAGAAAAAAGGGCTTCAAAAAGTTTACGTTCATGCTTTCATGGATGGTAGAGATGTTGCTCCATCATCAGGTAAAGAATTCATAGTTGAATTAGAAAATGCTATGAAAGAAATTGGTGTTGGTGAAATAGCTACTATAAGTGGTAGATATTATGCAATGGATAGAGATAATAGATGGGAAAGAGTAGAATTAGCTTATAATGCTATGGTTTTAGGAGAAGGTGAAAAAGCTTCTTCAGCTGTTGAAGCTATAGAAAAATCTTACCATGATAATAAAACTGACGAGTTCGTTTTACCTACAGTAATTGAGGAAGATGGACACCCAGTAGCTAGAATTAAAGATGGAGATTCAGTAATATTCTTCAACTTTAGACCAGATAGAGCTAGAGAAATAACTAGAGCTATAGTTGATCCAGAATTCAAAGGGTTTGAAAGAAAGCAATTACACCTTAACTTTGTTTGTATGACTCAATATGACAAAACTTTAGAGTGTGTAGATGTTGCTTACAGACCAGAAAGTTATACAAATACTTTAGGAGAATATGTTGCATCTAAAGGATTAAACCAATTAAGAATTGCTGAAACTGAAAAATATGCTCACGTAACATTCTTCTTTAACGGTGGAGTAGAACAACCAAACACTAATGAAGATAGAGCATTAATAGCTTCACCAAAGGTTGCTACATACGATCTTAAACCAGAAATGAGTGCTTATGAAGTAACTGATGAATTAATAAATAGATTAGATCAAGATAAATATGATATGATAATATTAAACTACGCTAACCCAGATATGGTTGGACACACTGGAGTGCAAGAAGCTGCTGTTAAAGCTATAGAAGCAGTTGATGAGTGCTTAGGAAGAGTAGCTGATAAAGTATTAGAAAAAGAAGGTACTTTATTCATAACTGCTGACCATGGTAATGCAGAAGTAATGATAGATTACTCAACTGGTAAACCAATGACTGCTCATACTTCAGATCCAGTTCCATTCTTATGGATATCAAAAGATGCTGAAGGAAAATCACTAAAAGATGGTGGAAAATTAGCTGACATAGCTCCAACTATGTTAACTGTTATGGGATTAGAAGTTCCTTCAGAAATGACTGGAAAATGTCTTTTAAACAAATAATATAATAGTTAGTTATATGTTTTAAATAGTATTCTTCTTAATGAAGGATACTATTTTTTTATAATAAAATAAGTTGTGAATTTGTGTTTCTACAACTTATATAGTGATTTATGTTTTTTTAAATCTAAGTAAGATGTCTTTAGTGAGGAATTTAATTAATATTTACTTTATTAATACTTAAATGTCGATTATTAATATTTAAAATTAAAATAATTTTAATAGATAAAATTCAATATTTTAAAGATAGTATGGTTATTTTACATTAATAGTAATATAATTAATTTATTTTATTTAATTTTTAAAGATTAAAAGGAAATAATAGAAATTTGAAATAATTTTAAAAAATATTTAACAAATAATAAGTTAAGAGTTATAATATATATAAACAAAAGGTTAATAAAATGTTAAATATGTTTATAACTCAAAGATTAAAAGTTTCTTACTTCTCTTTGAAGCAACTAACTTTTTAATTTATTTGAGCTAATCAAATAACTTAAAAGGAGTTGAATTTAAATGAAACAGGAAGGAACAACAAAAAAATCATTAACATTGTTTGGGTTCTTCGCAATGACAGCCTCTATGGTTATGGCTGTATATGAATATCCTACATTTGCAACATCTAAATTACACTTAGTATTTTATCTACTTTTAGGAGGATTTTTATGGTTTATTCCAGTTGCTTTATGTGCTGCTGAAATGGCAACTGTAGATGGATGGGAAAAAGGTGGAGTTTTCACTTGGACTGGAAAGAATTTAGGTAAAAAATATGGTTTTGCAAACTTATTTTTTGAATTCTTTGAAATAACAGTTGGATTTGTAACCATGATTTACTTCATTCTTGGGGCTTTATCATATGTATTTGATTGGCCAGCACTAAATAGTAATACAATGATAAAATTTATAGGTGTATTTGTAATCTTTTGGATTTTAGCATTATCTCAATTGGGGGGAACAAAATATACTGCTAAAATAGCTAAAATAGGTTTTATAGTAGGAATACTTTTACCAGCAGCTATTTTAATAATCTTATCTCTTGTATATATAGTTCAAGGTAATACTATATACATATCAAGTAAAGATACTTTTGTTCCAGACTTTACAAAAGTAAATACATTAGTTGTATTTGTATCATTTATATTATCTTACATGGGTGTAGAAGCATCAGCTACCCATGCAAATGAAATGAGTAATCCAAAAAAAGAATATCCATTAGCAATGTTTTTATTAGTTATAGTGGCAATTGTTGTTAGTACTTTAGGAGGGCTTGCAATAGCAGCAGTTATTCCTCAAGATCAAATAAATTTAAGTGCTGGGGTAGTTCAAACTTTTGCTGTTTTATTAGGGCATTTTACAGCTAACAATACAATTTTAGTCAAGATAATAGCTTTATTACTTGCTTTTGGTGTAATTGCAGAAGTAAGTTCATGGGTTGTAGGACCGACAAGAGGAATGATTATAGCAGCTGAAGAAGGCGCTATTCCAAAATCATGGGCTAAAACAAATGAGCAGGATGTACCAGTTTATTTAGTTATAGCACAAGGTATAATTGTTAGTATATGGGATGCTGTTTTAACATTCGGAGCAGGTGGAAGTAATCTTTCATTCTTAGCAGCAATGTCATTAACAGTTGTAATTTATTTAAGTGGATATATTCTATTCTTCGTAGGATATATAAAAGCTATATTAGGAGAAGGATTAAATGGAGCTTATCAAATTCCTGGTGGAAAACTAGTTAAGATTATAGTAGCAGTAGTTGGCCTTGTAACTTCTATATTTGCATTCTTTATATCCTTTGTTCCGCCTACATCAATTGCAGGAAATTTAGTTCAATCACATGAGTATATGTGGATGCTTATTATAAGCTATGTAATATCATTAATATTACCATTTGCTATTTATTATTTATGTCAAAAATACATGCACTCTCATGAAAAAAATGTTCATCATGTAGTAGCATGTCATAAACACTAATTTAAAAAGGCTGTCCTAAAGAGTTGATAATTCAGCTTATTTAGGAGAGTCTTTTTTTATTTAGTTATAACTTAAATTTATATATTATTTATTTGTGTAAAATAATATTAAAGTAAATTTCAAAATTAATTTATAAATTGAGTTATAAGTGTAAACAATAAAAATAGAATTGTAATTAAGTAATTTAAAGTTAATATTATTTAAATTTAGAAAATAAGATTTTATAAAAATTTTTTATAAGTATATATGGTTAATTTATAATGTAGTAATATTGTATTAAGTATAATGTATATTTTCTTATTAAATTATAAATTTTATAGGTGTTTAAAGAATATTTCTCTAAAAAAATAAAAATGATAATCATTTTCAAGAAAATGTGATTTGAATCATATTTTTAATATGAAAAATAGATTAAAATTAAAGCATAAAATTTATCAGAAAAGTAAAGAATAAAAATAATTGAGTATTAATTTGAATTTTTTTAAGGAGGAATTTAAAGATGAAACAATATATTGAAATAATTGATGTGGTAGCTAGACAAATTTTAGATTCAAGATGCTTCCCAACAGTAGAGGTTGAAGTTTACTTAGAAGATGGAACAGTTGGTAGAGCAGCAGTACCTTCAGGGGCTTCAACAGGTATATATGAAGCTGTTGAATTAAGAGATGGAGATAAAGATAAATACCTAGGAAAAGGTGTTGAAAAGGCAGTAGCAAATGTTAATGATACAATTGCTGAAGAGATAATAGGATTAAACGTATTAGATCAAGCTTACATAGATAAAACTCTTATAGAGTTAGATGGAACTAAAAATAAAGGTAAATTAGGAGCTAATGCAATATTAGGAGTTTCTTTAGCGGTAGCTCAAGCAGCTGCTAACTATTTAGGAATGCCTTTATATCAATACATTGGAGGAGTAAATGCTAAAGTTTTACCAGTTCCAATGATGAACATAATAAACGGAGGAAGTCATGCTGATAACTCAGTAGATATCCAAGAGTTTATGATTATGCCAGTAGGATTTGATTGCTTTGAAAGAGCTGTAAGAGCTTGTGCAGAAGTTTATCATGCATTAAAGAAAACTTTAAATTCAAAAGGATACTCAACTGGTGTTGGTGATGAGGGAGGATTTGCTCCAAACTTAAAATCAAATGCAGAAGCAATAGAAGTTATATTAGAAGCTATTGAAAAAGCAGGTTATGAACCAGGAAAAGAATTCTTTATAGCAATAGATGCAGCTTCATCTGAGTACTATAAAGATGGAAAATATGTTTTAGAGCATGAAGGAAAAACTTTAACAGCTGCTGAAATGGTTGATTTCTTTGAAGATTGGGTTAACAAATATCCAATAATCTCAATTGAGGATGGTATGGCTGAAGAAGACTGGGAAGGTTGGAAGCTTATGACTGAAAGACTTGGTAAAAGAGTTCAATTAGTTGGTGATGATCTATTTGTTACAAATACAGAAAGATTAAAAACTGGTATAGAAAAAGGAATTGCTAACTCAATTTTAATAAAACTTAACCAAATAGGAACATTAACAGAAACATTAAATGCTATAGAAATGGCTAATAGAGCAGGATATACAGCTGTTGTTTCTCATAGATCAGGAGAAACTGAAGACACAACTATAGCAGACTTAGTTGTTGCAGTTAATGCAGGTCAAATAAAAACTGGTGCGCCAGCTAGAAGTGAAAGAGTAGCTAAATATAACCAATTAATCAGAATAAATGAAGAATTAGGTGAAGTAGCTGAATACAGAGGAATAAATGCGTTCTTCAACCTTTCAAAATAATTATATTTTAAAGATAAAAATAAAAGTTTATAAATAAAAAACTAAGTTTTTATTAGTCATAATTAAAATACAATCAATACTAATATAAATTAGGTGGTATTGGGTATTCAACTTCGTCCTATTTTTAGGGCGAAGTTTTTTTATTTATCATAATTGTTTTTAATTATTATAGTTCCTTAAGTTTTTTTAATAATGTTATAGTACTAGTATTATATAAAACTATATAAAAGTCTCTAAGAAGAGCATTTTATAGTATAAGAAGATAGAAAAATAGTTAAACTATATAATATGTATTATTTTATAAAAGTGTGCTAGAAAGTATATAAATATTGTAAAATTTTCATTGGTATGATATGATAATTTTATGGAATTATGCAACTATACAAAGCTTAGGAGGTTTTCTTATGAATAAAATTTTAGTAGTGGTCCAAACTATTTTAGCTATAGTAATTTTGGTTTCAATAATGATGCAACCAAGTAAAGCAGATGCCTTAAGTGGATTAATTCAAGGAAGTCAAGATAGCTTCTTTTCAAGAAATAAAGGTAGAACAAGAGAAGCTAGACTTATAAAGGTTACTATCTTTTCATCTGTATTATTCGCTATAAATACATTAGCTATAAATTTAGTTAAATAGTTGTTTTTGGCCACCCATATAATTAGGGTGGCTTTTAAATTATATTGAAGTGAATTAAAAATTCATATCTAATACTTTTAAAGAAAAATTTTTAAGTTAATGTTGGATTGAATTTCCTTAATCAAAGAGAGAAATTAAACATATCATATTAGTAGGATGATAAATTAATGTTTCCTGGCAATATCTTAGATAATTAGGTAAGGTAATTCATTAGAATTTAAGATAAACAGGCTTTGAGCTAAAATATACAAGTTGCATTTAAATCTATATATAGAACGGAGGAAAAAGCATGAAAATAAAAGATATAATTTTAGGTCTTATGAAAGAAGAAGCATACAGACCAATGACAATGTTAGAACTATCAAAGATATTTAACATAAATAAAGCTGAATATAAGCAATTTAAAAAAGTCTTTAAGGCATTAGAAGCAGAGGGCTTAATAGTAAGAGATGAGGAAGATAGATTTGGATTAATAGATAAAGTGGGTTTAATACCTGGAAAAATCCAAATTCATCAAAAAGGCTTTGGTTTCTTAATACCAGATGAAGAAGGAGTAACAGATGTATTTATACCTAAAAATGCTTTAAATGGAGCTATGAACGGAGATAGAGTATTAGGTAAGGTTTTAAAAGAAAATCAAGAAGGCAAGAGACGTGAAGGTGAAATAGTAAGAGTAACTGAAAGAGTTAACACAAAAGTAATAGGAATATATGAAGATAATAAGAGTTTTGGATTTGTACTTCCACAGGATCAAAGAATTCAAAATGATATATTCATATCTAAGAAAGATAGAAATGGAGCTAAAAAAGGCAATGTAGTTGTTGCTGAAATAACTAAGTGGCCAGATGGTAGAAGAAAAAATCCAGAAGGAGTAGTAGTAGAAATATTAGGAAACAGAGGAGATTTAGGATTAGATATTATAACTGTAATTAAGAAATATGCTCTTCCAGAAGAATTTCCTCCACAAGTTTTAGCATTTGCAGAAGAAATTTCAGAGGAAATTCCAAAGTCAGAAATTAAGAGAAGAACAGATTTAAGAGATGTAAAAATGGTTACTATAGATGGTGAAGATGCTAAGGATTTAGATGACGCTGTATCTATAGAAAGACTTCCAAATGGAAACTATAAATTAGGAGTTCACATTGCAGACGTAACTCATTATGTAAAAGAAAACAATCCTTTAGATAAAGAGGCCTTTAAAAGAGCTACTTCTGTTTACTTAGTTGATAGAGTTATTCCTATGCTTCCTAAAAAGTTATCAAATGGAATATGTTCATTAAATCCACAGGTTGATAGACTTGCATTAACTTGCTTTATGGAAATAAATCATAAAGGAAATGTGGTTAATCATTCAGTACATGAAAGTGTAATTAAAACTAATGAGAGAATGACATATACTGATGTAACTAAGATATTAAGAGATAATGATAAAGAATTAATTGATAGATATAAAGACTTAGTAGATGACTTTAAAGCTATGGAAGAGTTATGTAAAATTTTAAATAAGAAAAGAATGGAAAGAGGAGCTATTGACTTTGAATTTGCAGAAAGCAAAATAATTTTAGATGAAAAAGGAAAGCCAATAGATATAAAACCATATGAAAGAGCTATAGCAAATAGAATCATAGAAGAATTTATGCTAGTATGCAATGAAACTATAGCAGAATATATGAATAAGGCTGAAATACCTTTTGTATATAGAATACATGAGGAGCCAGATAATGAAAAGCTTCAAAGATTTAAAAACTTTGCATATAGCTTAGGATATTCATTTAATTTTGGAGAGCTTATTGAATCTAGAGATTTACAAAAGGTTGTTGAAGAAGTTAAGGGTAAAGATGAAGAGATGGTAATAAATACTTTACTTTTAAGAAGTATGATGCAAGCTAGATATTCTCCAGACTGTGCAGGACACTTTGGATTAGCAGCCGAATACTATTGTCACTTTACTTCACCAATTAGAAGATATCCAGACTTACAAATTCATAGAATAATAAAAGAATATATAAATAAGAAGATTGATTCTAAGAGAGCTAAGAGACTTTTAAGTATTGTTGATTCTGCATCTAAGCAATCTTCGGAAATGGAAAGAATAGCTCAAGAAGCTGAAAGAGAAACAAATGATCTTAAGAAAGCTGAATATATGAAAGATAGAATTGGAGAAATATTTGATGGTATTATTTCTTCAGTTACTGGATTTGGAGCCTTTGTTGAACTTCCAAATACCATAGAAGGTCTTGTTCATGTAACAAGTTTTAGAGATGACTATTATATCTATGATGAAGAAAACCTTCAATTGATAGGTGAAAGAACTAAGAAAGTTTATAAACTTGGAGAAAGAGTTAAGGTTCTTTGCTCAAGAGTAGAAATGGATACTAGAGAAGTTTATTTTGAAATAGTTGAAGATAAATATACTATTGAAGAAAAAGAAGCTGAAACTAAAGAGAGAGAAGAATTACTTGATGAAGTAAAAAAAGAGCTTGAATCAGAAGGAAAGGTTGAAATAATAGAACCAAGAGAAAAAACTGCTGAGGAAGAGATTATAATAGGAAGATAGAAAAACTTATAGATAGATTTGCAGAATATCTACATTTCATTAATAATTTATGTAGATATTCTCTACATTCTATCTATAAGTTTTATTAATATCTTTATATAATTAGGTTTTTAGTTAATAGATAAGGTGATTTGAAGCTTTTATTTAAGAAAGTATAGAGAATGGTTGGCGCTTAGTGTTAATAAGTATAGTTTTGTGAATTTACATTTAAATAGTAAGTATGTTAAAATAAAAAGAAAAGAAAAGAAGAAATAGGAGGCATTTTGCTTTGGTAAGTAAAAATGCTTTTAATATAACCATAGTAGGTGAGAAGTATGGCAAAGAGAAAAGACAATAAAACATTAGCAGAGAATAGAAAAGCTAGACATGATTACTTTGTTGATGAAGCTATGGAAGCAGGTATAGCTTTAGTTGGAACAGAGGTTAAATCTATTAGAAACGGAAGAGTTAACTTAAAGGATTGTTATGCAGATATAAATAATGGAGAAATATTTATAAATAATATGCATATAAGTCCTTATGAACAAGGAAACATATTTAATGTTGATCCATTAAGAAAAAGAAAATTACTTCTTCATAAAAGTGAAATTCAAAGATTAATAGGAATAGTTCAGCAGCAAGGGGTTGCTTTAATACCGCTTTCTTTATATTTAAAAAATGGAAGAGTTAAGGTTAACTTAGGAGTTTGTAGAGGTAAGAAAAACTACGACAAGAGAGATACAATGCTTGAAAAGGCTCATAAGAGAGAAATGGATAGACAACTTAAGGAAAGGAATAGATACTAGGTTGTTTTTATAAGGTACTTAGAAGAATAAAGTTATTATATTGTAAAATTTAAGAACTTTTATCTTTTAAGAACCTTTTTTATATTTAAGTAAAGGAACTTTTGTTTATTATTAATTTATAAAATTTTAATAAATCGGGGGTTGCAAATTATAATATAAAAATTAATATAGGGGTGTTTTAATGAGAGTTTTAAAAGGGGTAATTTTAGCTATAATTCCAGCATTTTTATTTATTGGATGTGGAGAGTTTTCTAAAAATGATGTTGCAAAGGTAAGTTTTGAGAAGTTTTCAGAAAAAGAGGAGCAGATTTTAAATTTGACTGACAATAGAGTTTTTTTCTATAATGTGAAAAATATTTCTAAAAACAATGGTTATAGGATTCATTTAAATTATGAGGTTTATAAAGAGGGAAAAGAAGTGAAAAATGAAACGATTTTGACAGCTATAAGTGAAATAGCTGAAAAGGGGAAAGAGAATATAATCTTAGGAATAAACTTTAAAGATGATAATAGGATAAATTGTCTTTTAGGAGGAGCGGGAGCTTATAGTCGTCATAATTACAAGGCTGAAGAAAATATAAAAGACTATTTAAGTGCTAATTTTGCTGGAGATCATGAGTTAGAACTTGAAAAAGGAAAGAGAGTTTGCCTTTATTATGCAACTTTAGGAAATGGAATTAATAGTAATGTTATAGGAATTGACATGGATTCAGAGGAAATAAAAGAAACTATTAATGGAAATAATGACTGTATTTTTTTAAGTATAAGCATAGATGATTTTAGTGAGTAATTTATAAATATATTTTAGAGCCTTATTAATAATTTGTGTAAAATAAATTATTAATAAGGCTCATTTTTAAATTAAGAATTAATTTCTAATAACTCACTAAACTTTGAGAAAAACTTTAAGTTTGTAAGCATTTCATCCTTAAGAGCTATTTCTTTTAAGGAATTACAATGATGGAATGCTCTTTCTAAATAATAAAAGGCATTATCAAAGTCTTTTTTTAATGAATAAGCTCGTGCTTTATAATAAAAGGCCACAAAGTTATATGGAGATATAGAAAGAGCTTTATTTAAATTGTTTAGGGCTTTATCATAATGCCCTAAGTAAAGCAACACATTGGAATATTCACAATAACAAGCATCATTTTCAGAATTGATTTCTAAAGATTTTTCGTACATTTTAGAACTGTTTTTTAAATCATTTAATAGAAAATAGCATTCTCCTAATTTTTTATAAGCAGATGCATTTTCTTTTTCAATTGAAACAAAATCTTCAAGATATTTAGTAGCAAGAAGATAATCTCCCTTTTCAAAAGCACAGTGAGCCTTTCCTGATAAGGCATTTTTAAAGCTAGGATTAAACTCTAAGGCTTTATCAAAACATTCCTCAGCTTTAGAGTATTCCCCTATTTTAATATAAGAGAAGCCTTTATTACTTAAAGCAAAGGTATCTATAGGATTTAAACTTAAGGCTTTTTCTGAAAAATCTATGGCTCTATGGTAAAGTTTTAGATTGTAATATACAAATGAAATATTATTGTAAAATTCATAGTTAGGTTCTTTAAGTTTTTTTATTGCCTCTATAGAAAGTTCATAGGCTGAATCAAAATCTTTTTGTTTTGATAATACTAAAATTTTATTGTTATAGAAAAATAGAGGATCTAATTTTTCTGAATGTTTGTTTAAAAAATAAAGAGCTTTTTGGAATTTTCCTAGAGAGACATATTTTCTTATTTGTTTTTCTGGTGAAAAATTATCTGACTCAATTAAATATAAAATTATAATTATGGATAAAATACATATAAGTAGTATTATTAATGATTGAAATAAAGTCATATTTATCTCTCCTAAATATTTTTCTAATATTATTATATAAAGAATTACCAAAAAGGATTACATGAATCTTAAGAATACTATATAATAAAATTAGATAGAAATAAGTTTTTCTGTTATGATATAATATAGAAAATTAATACTATAAATTAATAGTAAGAAAGGATGTAACCGAATGGAACTATTAAAAGATAAGATAAAAAAAGAAGGTAGAGTTACAGAAGATAATATTTTAATGGTTGATTCTTTTTTAAATCACCAAATGGATGTAGAATTTTTTAACGAAGTAGGAAAAGAATTTAAAGATAAATTTAAAAATGATCAAATAGACAAAATCCTTACAATAGAATCAACAGGAATAGGCTTAGGAATAATAACAGCTCAATACTTTGATAATGTACCAGTTGTTTTTGGTAAGAAAGTAGAAAGATTACCAAGAAACAAGAGAGAAGAGTTATTTAACTCAGAAGTTTACTCATTCACTAAAAAAACAATATACAATGTTGTTGTTGATAAGAAATTCATAAAACCAGGAGAGAAAATCCTTATAGTTGATGATTTCTTAGCAAATGCATGTGCAGTTTTTGGATTAATAGATGTTGTTAAACAAGCTGGAGCAGAAGTTGTTGGAGTAGGAATAGTTATAGAAAAAGGATTCCAAAGTGGAAGAGCTCACTTAGAGGATAAAGGAATAAGAGTTGAGTCTCTAGTTACTATAGATAAAATAGAAGATGGAGAAGTTTACTTTAAATAATTTAAAAAAATATTATTCTATAAGTTAAATATTATTAATAAGTTATATTTTAAGTATAGCGAGAGTAAAAGATAAGAAATTTTAATTAAGGTAAAATTAACCATTGATATTTTAAGTATAATTAGGTATTATATAAATTGTCTGTTTTAGAATGTTAAAAGTTAATTAATTAGTCAAGGAATTTGTCTCTTACAAACAAAAATATATGTCCCTTGACTAAATTAATTAATTGATATATAATGAGAACATAAGTTTGATTAAAACTTTTAAATTTAAAAATTGAATATGGAATTTAGCGTTTAGACCATATTATCTCATACATGGGGGCGTTTTGGCTTCGACGGGGGTAAGATGGGTTTGATAAGCGAGTCGAGGGAAGCATGGTGCCTCGATAATAAAGTATGCATTAAAGATAAACGCAGAAGATAATAATTTTGCATTAGCAGCTTAATATAAGCTACTCATCAGCCCTAGGTTGCCCACGGCTTAGGATACTGGTGTCATAATTAGTGGGGAACCGAGCTTAGCAAAGCTTTGAGCTAGGAACGGAACTTATGAAGCTAGCGAGCAAGGCGCCTGTCTGTAGGCACTCTTGTAAGCGAAATTTAATATACAGACTACGCTCGTAGAAAGCTAGATGGATCTACTTTCGGACACGGGTTCGACACCCGTCGCCTCCACCAAATAAGAACTTAAATAAAAACACAATGGGAAAATATTGAGGAATCAATACTTTCCCATTGTGTTTTTATTTTTTAGATATAAAATTTAAATTGATTTTAATATATATTTTATCCCTTTTTATGTTTTTTGAGTATTTTTGCACAACCTTAGTGAAATTTTCACTAGTAGGTGTGCATTTTTATGCATAAAAGATAGATCTTTATTAATTGATAAATTGAGGTCA